>CAZHBB010000004.1:5361-30009 GCA_964530185.1 uncultured Anaerolineales bacterium | reverse complement strand
TCCGGGGGCACATCGGCCATGATGTTATGGACCTGTTGGAAGACGAACCCACCACCCGGTGCAAGGACCTCCACGCGCTCACGCACGTGGTGCGCCACAGCCTCCGGCGTGGCGCGGGGTAGCACCGTCTGGGTGTCACAGCCCCCGCCCCACAGACACAGGTCACGGCCAAACTCCCGCTTCAACACCTCCGGCTCCATCCCGCGGGCCGAGGTCTGGATGGGCTGCAGGATATCCAGGCCAGCCTCGATAAAATCCGGCATGAAGGCAGCCACACTGCCACAGGAATGTAACATCACCTTGACGTCCGCCAGGGACTTCGCCGTCTCCCATAGCAACTGCTGGCGCCCTTTGAAGAACTCCCGATACATCCGCCGTGACATCTGCGGGCCCTGTTGCATCCCCAGGTCGTCGCCAAAGACGATGATGTCGATGTAGGGTCCCACAGCACCAAGGAACCTCTCCAGGTCCCGCAGGTGGATCTCCATCAGCCGATCCAGGAAACGGTGCATCCGCTGTGGCTCCAGGGCCAGCAGCATCAGGAAGTTATCCATGCGAAAGAGAAACTGGCCCCACTCGTTCAGGTTGCCCCCAAACAAGCCCAGGATCGCCCGATCGGTGGCCTCGCGCAAAGCTTTCGCACCAGCAGAAAGCCGGGCAAGCCCCGTTTCATCAAAACCGATGGGAGCCGGCGGCGAGCCGAGCGCCGCCCACATCACCTTCTGCATAGCGTCCTCGAGATGAGAGAAGTCCTGGCCCGCATAGTACTGCAAGGGGAAATGCGTCTGCTCAAAGTAGAGGCTCCCGGCCTTCTGAACGGCGATGAGTGTGCCGTCGGGATCATAAATGTGCCAGTCATCGCCCACCTTCACCGGGTGGATGAACGCCGGGATCTTGCACGGCGTGCCATCTGGCAAGACCCAATCACGCCAGTCCTCATCCGAGAGGGCAAACCCTCGTCCCAGCTCGATCGTATCGACGCCAAACCGCTCCAGCACAGGGGGCTCCACGATCGCTAACTGCTGCACGAAATCATAAACATAGATATCGCCTGTACCAATGCCCAGATGACGTTTCAGTCTGTCGTAAGCGATCGCCATGATACCCGAGGAACGATGTCCCCCGAAGTCAATGGGAACGCGGTCAGGCTCCTGGTGGTCCACAGCCTGCAGGACACGGTCTCGTGCTGTCGTCATTTCACACACCTCCCCGAGTCATCACGACGGAGCCATTGCCCCAACACAGGCCCCGCCTGCCACATCATACCCGCCCATACCAGCAAATTGCCCAGGGCATAGGCCCCTGCCACCCAGGCCAGATGTCCCTGCCCCGTGGACAAAGCCAGCCAGGTGGCCGCAGCAGCATAGGCCGTGAGCGCGAGCTCGCCCAGCCAACTCACCCCAGGACGGGGCAGATAGCTATCCCTGGGTTGCCGCTGTCGATGTACACCAAACTTGGGCGTACGTTCAAAGGAGCCGGCCCAATGCAGAAGACCATCGAAGATAGCCAGCGTCAGGCGCCAGGCCATGCCGATCCACACCAGCATCAGCAGAGGATAGAAAAGGATCCGACGGGGCCAATCGCGGTAGAGCGACCATTGTCCCAGTACGAAGAGCAAGGGGGGGATGGAGGCCACAGCGCCCAACCAGACGACGAAACGGGGGAACGTGGGAGAGACCAGCACCATCGGCAGGGTCAGGAGCATCATAACAAGGAGCACCACCTGCGTGACGTAGCCGCTCAAGTGGAGCAGCCCCATGATCTTCTGAGCCGGGCGTAAGCGCCGAGAGCGCAGGAGGGGCCTGATCAGCTTGCGCAGACATTGGATGGCGCCCTTGGCCCATCGCGCCTGCTGCGAGCGGAAGGCCGCGATCAGAGTCGGCAACTCCGAGGGCGCGACCACCGTAGGAAGATAGAGCACCCGCCACCCCGCAAGTTGGAGCCGGTAGCTCAGGTCCAGGTCCTCTGTCACAGTATCGTCCTGCCAGCCGCCCGCGGCCTCGATGGCCTCGCGACGCCAAACCGTAGCCGACCCATTAGCGTTTATGCACAGGCCTGCACGGTTACGGGCTACCTGCTCAACGGCAAGATGGGCGTCCAACGCCAACGCCTGCACCCGGGTCACCCAACTGTGGGCCGCGTTGAAATAGGACCAGCGGGCCTGCACCATGCCCAGCGCTCGATCGGCCAACAGATAGGGGACCGTCCGCCTCAGAAAATCAGGGGACGGCTGGAAATCGGCATCGAAGACGGCGAAGAAAGCCCCTCGTGCCGCCTGACACCCCTCAGCAAGAGCCCCCGCCTTGTAGCCCGTGGGCTGGTCCCGTCGCCGAACCACAATGTCCACCCCCATGGCGCGCAGGCGCTGCGCCTCCTCATTCACCAACGCGCCCGTCTCATCCTCCGAGTCGTCCAGGACCTGAATCTCCAATCGGTCGCGAGGCCAATCCAGCGCTGCGAGCGCCCGCATGGCCTCTCGGGCCACCCAACGCTCGTTCCGCAACGGCAATTGAACTGTGACCACAGGGAGGGCGTCATCAGGCACAGCCGGCAACGAGGGAGATGGCCTCCGCCCATGGATCAGGAAGAGCACGATCAGCACCATGATGTGCAGGGCGTAGAGTGCAGCCCCGCCCAGCACAGCCGTATAGATCAGACGCACCACGTTTTCTATCACCGGCCACCCATCCTGGATGTCTATTAAGCAGCGGGACCCAGAGTGAGGCACGCAGCGCTGTGCATCGCCCGTGGTCCCAACCGGCCTCGCCCCTCTGTGCCGTGGGACCGGGCCTGATGAACCCTCACCCGACGAGGGATGCCCTAACGGTATCTCAGACGCAGGGCTGTCACCGACCATCCGGCCACGGGCACGCTGCGGCAGGTGTCACAGGGACTCCAACAGCCGTCGACGTCCAGCCGCACAGCCTCCTGCACGCCGTCCAGGGCAGGGCCATCCAGACTGGCCACCCTGTCGTCGGCCGATAAGTTGACCAGGGCCAGCAACGCCTCATCCCCCTGGCCGCTGACGAAAAGCTGCGGCGCGATGTTGACGCCCTCCAACACACGCACCGGCAACGGGTGCCGCGCCACCCAGGTCAACAGGGCCGCCCATTGATCGCGCCGCGCGACCTGTAACAGGGCCGGGGACACTGTCTGGATCTCAAAGGGCAGCAGGCCAACTCGCGCCCCGTCCGGCAGCGTCAATGCCGCTGCAGCCACGCC
This sequence comes from uncultured Anaerolineales bacterium, assembly GCA_964530185.1. GTDB lineage: Bacteria > Chloroflexota > Anaerolineae > B4-G1 > SLSP01 > PWVB01. The sequence goes on along the minus strand of CAZHBB010000004.1, from coordinate 26,787 downwards.
TTGGAACCCTCCGCCAAGGTCCTGCCATTGGGAGAGGACCTGAGCCTCAGTTCCCGCCGCCAGGGCGTAGACATAGGGGTGAAGCACCCCATGGTAGTGGCGCACGGGCAACATGACCTGAGCATGCAGCCCGTTGAGCGGGTGATCGGTGAAGCGCTCATTGACGTCACGCGGGGCCAGGCGCACATCCGTGACGCCCAGACGGTCGCCCCATCCCTGCTCCAGCAGGCCCAAAACTGCGCAGGGCGTGAGCACCATCCCCTCCTGCACCATGCTTTCCAGCGCGTAACGGTCGCCGTAGACCACATCCCTGTTGAGCAGGTGAGGGGCGTCGTACAGGCGCCCCACCGGCAATCCGAAGCGCGCCAACGCGATCTCCCAGGGACGGGGAGCCTTCCAGGCATCCAGGGAGCGGCCGGCCAGATGCATGGTGCGCGCCACGTCCTCCCGTGCCTCGATCCCCACGCCCACCCGCCGCTTGCCCGCCCGAGCAGTCCGCAGCGCCGTCAGGAAAGGACGCTGCCTGAGCAGAAAGTCCCCCATCCCCACGTCATCACCGCGGAAGCCGTGCGACCCACTGAAGACGTTCAGGCTGAGATCGTGCGTACCCGCCAGGATATTCAGTGCCATCTCCAGAGCCAGCAGACGATAGGACTTCTGGAAGGGTGTGTAGGGGTGGTTCTCAATCTCCGCCACCACGCGCACATCATCGCCCAGATAGGCGACCTGGCGCGCGACGTCCTCCGTCTTGGCCAGCACCGCTGCCGGCTCCCAATCATGCCAGAAGCCCGCACCGGGGCGCACCACCGGCTCATGGTCCGGACCAGACAGCACGCGCAACAGACGATCCGCACGACGACCCTCGGCCCCATGGACCACCGTTCCCACCGTCATAAGGCCTACAGCCTGAGTAGGATCTACCTCATGCACCGCATGCTCAATGGTACGGGCCAGACGCTCCATCGCCTCCTCCTGCAGATCGAACCACGTCTGCCGGAGAGAGGCACTCATCCCATCGTCGCACAACGCCGCTACCAGCGCCTCGCGGGTCCAGGCATGACCGGTCCGCTCCGACATGGCCCGCAGGTGAAGGGGGCAGAAACAAGTCATGCCGGACACATCGTGGCCCAGGAAGCGGACATCGTCATCCACCCACACCACGTCAGCACCGCAGGACGCCGCCATGTGATAGAGCCGGCTCACATAGCGCAGGAAACCAGGATCCAGGGGACAGGCCGTAGACCGCGATTGATGGCCGTGCTCGTCCACCAGGAACTGGAAATCGAAGTCTTCAGGGTGTCCCCCGCCATCATCCACGTGTCCCATGGTGATCATCACGTTGATGTGGACCTCCAACCCCCGAGCGCGCACGCGCGGCACAACCTCTGTCAGACGTCGGAAGCGCTCCTCAAGCACATCCAGCGTGAGCAGCGCCGGATCCACATCATAGCTCGCCTCAAAGAGCAACACGCCGTCCAGCCCCGCCCGTTGAGCGAAGTCCAGTGCTGCCTCAAAGGAAGCGTCATCGGCGATCACTGGATAGTAAAGCCGCAGAAGCATACGCAACGGTGTCTCGCGCAGATGAAGCGCCGCTGTCGCGGCTTGCGGCAAAGGCGCCAGCCTCGCCAGGCTGCGGGCCAGTTCCAATTCCTGTGGGGGTGGCGCATCCACAGCCTGCAGGTACGTCAACGTCGGCCCGACCAGATGAAGATTGTTGAGCAGGGGCTCCGTATAGCGAATGGCCCCGTAGGTGGCGAAGTCCACATGGTGGCGCTGGCCCACGTGGTTGTCCCAATCCACCCCCTCGGTGAGGAATCCTCGCGCACCATAGTGGTGGTGCGCGAGCGTCGCAAGCACCGCCAGAGCCACATCCCGCGCCGCCACATCCCCGGTCTCCAGCCAGGCCTCCAGGTGAGCCTGGGCCACCTCTGCGTTCTCCCACAGATAGGCCGTATTCCAACTCGACTCCATCCAGAAGAGCCCACGGGTCACAACGCCATGCCTGTCCTGGGACATCCGAAAGCGCGTCATTGCCGGCAGCGCCACGCGGTAGGCGAAGTCCCGCCATGCCGCCTGGCCCAGTCGCGCTCCGGCAGCCCGCAATACTCGGAACGCCACGGCGTAAGCCACGTTCTCGTGGTCGTCATAGGTGTCATGATTGAGGCTGCCCCAGAACCCCCCCGCGGCCACAAAAGCATCGCCAAGCGTGCACGCAGCACGTCGGGCACGCGCATCGTCCAGGGTCCCCAGGCGCGCCCACAGATCCAGCAGGAAAAGCCCGTCGGCGCTGTGATCGAACACGGGGTCAGCTCCGCCCTCTGGTGTCAACGGATGAGGTTCACCCGTCAACGTGATGCGGCGTGGCACCCATCCATTCTCCAGGCGTGGCACATGTCTCTGGAGCCAGCCACCCAATGCCTGGGCCGCGCGACGCAGACGCTGGGGCCGCAGCGGATCCCCATCCGTCGCCTCCAGGAACTCGGCTAACGCCAGCATCTGCACGCCAATCTGCGCCAACGAGCCAGGGCAGAGCCAGGTGTCATTGTGCGTGTAGTTAGCGCAGAAACGGGCTGCGGCCAGGTCCCAGTACGGCCATACGAAGCCATCATCCCGCACGAACCCGTCATCCAGGATGTGATCACAGAGCGCCAGGGCCTGGTCGTAGATCGCCCGACTGCCCACATAGTGCCCCCACCGGGCAAGCAGGAGCGCACCCCCTAACGCATTGGCCGCCCATCCCGGCCCCTCCAGGTCGCCGAAGTCATGCCAGTGCATCACATGGCCATCAGGGTCCACAAAAGCAGAGACCGCCCGCAAGGTGCGAGCCACCTGGCCATCGGGTCCCGCCCCCGCGGGGACAAGGCATGAGAGGGCAAATTGAACCGAGGCATGGGCACTGGCCACCAGTTGAGACACGAACGCCTCTGTGTCATAAGCCTCCATGAGCTTCTACCCCCTACCTGAGGTCAGCAACACGTCCCAATTAGACCACAACAGCATTCAAAACACAATATGGGCGCCACCCCTTACCGCTGGAAACCTTTCCCAGCGGCAGGCGCGCAGCAACGCTGCGCCCCAGGGGGCCACCAAACGCGCGGAATCAGGATCGCGCGTAGGAGATACGGGGATCCAATAGCGGATAACTCAGGTCCAGAATCAACGTGGCGACGGCGATGGCACCAATGAGAAAGAGAACACAACCCTGAATCAGGTTATAGTCGAACGAGCGAATGGCATCCTCCAACACACTGCCCACCCCGGGGTAGCCAAACATGATCTCCACGATCGTTGTGCTTGCCACCAAGCCGCCCAACTGCATCCCCAGCGATGTGATCTGTGGGAGCATCACATTGCGGATCGCATAACCCATCAGGATCCGTCGCCCCTTCAGGCCACGCGCCTCTGCGAAGGTGATGTAGTCACTGCCCAACACCGTGATCATCATGCCACGCATCCCCATCGCCCAGATACCCGCCGTCCCCAGAAGAAGAGAGAGGGCCGGCAGGGCAGCGTGGTGAAGCACATCCAGCCAGAAGGTCACATCGGCCAGGTTGGCCATCCGCCCAGGCGTGAACGTCCCCGCCAGCGGAAAGAGCTTAAGTCGGAATGCCAGCACATCGGCCAGGACCAGCCCGATGATAAACGGAGGGATAACCGCCAACACCATCAGAAAAGAGACCCCCACGTTCAACAACGTGTCCGAACGGCGCCAGGCCGCCATAGCGCCAAAGACGGTGCCTAATGCAAAGGAGAACAGCGTCGTGACCCCCAATAGTCCAACGGTCCAGGGAAGGGCGTAACTGACCACCTTCCATACCGGGCGGTAGCGGCTGAAGGAGTAGCCGAAGTCCAGGCGTGCCATGTTGCGAAGGTAGGTCACATACTGTTGCCACAGGGGCTGGTTCAACCCGGCCCACGCCTTGTAGCGATCGATAGCCTCGCTGATCCGCTCGGCGCGTCGGCTTCCAACGCTGGCCTCTAGCTTTGTGAGGTGTTCCAGCACCGGGTCCCTGGCTGCCAGCCGCGGCAACACGAAATTGAGGCTGGCGGCAAACCAGACCACCACCAACAGGTAGACAAGCCGCCGGATCACATAACCCAAAGGGATGCGCATGCAGTGCATTACCAGCTCGGGGGAATGGGCCACCAGCTTTTCTCACGCCCCTGGCGTGCCCGATCCCACGCATCGGCCATGGCCTGCAGGGAGCGCGCCCTCTCACCCTTGACCCGGAATCCTCGCCAGGCCCCCGTACGCGCCTCCGGCCGGGCGAACTGCGTCTCCCGACAATACGTGTAGAAATCCATGAACGAATCCCAGCTCACCTGGATCCCAAACTTTTCCGGGAAGCGTTGCATGGGGGAGAGTGGGTCCAGCGTGTGGTTAGAGCTTAGAATCTTGAGCAGCGAGGAGGGATAATGACGGTAGATCCGTTCGGCCAGCGCGATGCTCTCCTGAATCGTCGTCTCGTCCTCCCCCGGCAGGTTCAACGAGAAGTAGACGAAGATCGACACATTGTAGAGATTGAGGTAATCCAGCACGTTGATCAACTCACGGTCCGTGAAGCGCTTGCCGTTGAGCCGCCGGACGTGCTCCGAGCCGGAAAGTGGAGAGAGTGCCACGCACGAGTGATCCATGTCCACGCTGCGCGCGAACTGTTTGATAAAAGCCGGATCGGGGAGCTGGAAAAACTCGTTGTACAACCCGATCTTGACCCGGCGTTTGCGCATCATGGCAAAGAGACGGCGCCAGTACTCCTCCCCCAGCTCGGCGATGTCATAAGAGAGGGAAGCCTGCACGACCCCCTGGTCCACCAGCCGCTCCAACTCATCGACCACGACCTCAGGGGACCGAACCACCAGTCCATCCCGCCCGGCCAGGGTCTTGTGCGCGCTCTTACACCCGCCGCAGTAGGAACACTCATACTTACAACCACGCGCTGTGGCGAGCCAACGTCCACGGAAGGGATGCCCCGCCTCCATGGCCGTCCGCGCCCGCTCGATATCCGTGACCACGTATTCATGAGCCAGATAGGCCTCAGCGTGTTCCAGGAAGTCAACACCGGCGTAGTCCAGCCGATCCAGATCCTGCGTCCCCGCGCAATAGCTGCGTGGATTCTGCCGTATCTCGCCGCCTTCTCGATAGACCAGGTTGGGGACCTGGGCCAGGTCCCCATGGCGGTCGCCCAGACACCGCACGAGTTCCACCAACGGCATCTCCGCATCGCCGCGGATGATGAAGTCCACGGCCCCAAAGCGTCGCATGATCTCCCTGGCATAGGCCGAGGCCGTCAGCCCACCCAACACAGTGCGGGCCTCCGGCAGGACCCTCTTGCACAGCTTAGCAACGCTGATAGCGCCGTAGGCATGCTCATACCAGTGCAGGTCGATGAGCACCAGGCGCGCGCGCCGGTGACGGCGTAACCAGGCCTCAAGGTCGAAGGAAGCATCCAACTGCTTTTCCAACGGATAGTTGAGCCCCACCACCCCAAACCCCGCGTCCTCCAGGACATTGACCAGGGCGGGCACTCCCAGCGGCAGCAGGCCATAGGGACGCCCCGGACTCGGTCGGCCAGGTCTGGGGGGGCCCAGTTCCACCTCCACCCCCTGCTTCGCCGGATGGATATAGAGGATCTCCGCCGTCGCACGCTCCTCGGGCGTCGGACGCCCGCAGCAATGTTTGTACTTGCGCCCACTCCCACATGGACATGGGTCGTTACGCCCCACCTGTTGGTTCATCACCCCATCCCCTGTTCACCCAGGCAGACAACACCGCAAGACAGGGACTTCCTGTCTTGCGGTACGATACCATTAAGGGACCACAACGCCCGTGCGGTCACTCTGTCTGAAACGCGGGCTCCTGACCTTCCAGGAACAACGAGCTCAGGTCCTCGCGCTTCACATAGGGCCGATCCTGATACAGATAGCATGACGCAACACGCCCATTCCCCGCATCATAGAGATGGGGACGGGCCTGATGACAGATATCCATGGCATGGGGACAGCGTGGCGCGAACTTACATCCCTTCAGCTCTGCATCAGGCGTCCGCTGAGGCGGCACGATGATCTCAATACCACCCCACTTCAGATTGGGGTCAGGCCAGGGGATAGAGGCCACCAGGAGCTGCGTGTAGGGATGCTTGGGGTCCCGGATCACCGACTCGACATCCCCAGCCTCCATAACGTTGCCCCGATAGAGGATCATAATGTAGTCGCTGATGTGATAGGCCGTCGTCAGGTCATGGGTGATGTAGAGCAAAGGAATGCCGTACTCCTTGTTCAGCTCCCTCAGGCTCTTGAGGATAGTCGAGCGCAACGAGGCATCCACCATGGAGACCGGTTCGTCAGTGATCAGCAGTTTGGGCTGCAGCAGCAGCGCGCGGGCCACAGCAATCCGTTGCCGCTGCCCACCACTCAACTGGTGAGGGTAGCGGCCCAGTGTCTCCTCTGGGCGCAGCCCCACCCGCCGCAGGGCATTCTCCATCATCTCCCTTGCCTCAGTCTTAGAGCCAGCGAGTTTAAAGTTCTTGATGGGAATGCTCAGCAGATTATCCACCTTGTAGAAGGGATTGTAGACCGCAAAAGGATCCTGGAACACCGCCTGTACCTGACGCCGGTATTGAAACATCTCATGACGATTCAGCTCACGCAGGTTCTTGCCTCGGAAGGTAACCTGACCGACAGTCGGGGTATAGAACCCAAGCATCAACATACCCAGGGTAGTCTTGCCACTGCCACTCTCCCCTGCGACCGTGAGGATCTTGGGAAAGGTCTCCGGCAGCGTAAGCGTCATATCCTCCAGCGCCACGGTGTAGTCCTTCTTGCCGCCGAAGATCTTGGATACATGTCGGAGTTCGATCAATGCTTCATCACTCATCTTTCACTCCTCACTTCCCAGAATGGAGGTGGCAGGCCACGAACCGTCCTGGCTCTACCTCGACATAAGGAGGGATCTCCTCACGGCACAAGTCCCACGCCTTGGGGCAGCGCGTGTGGAAGACACAACCAGAGGGAGGGTTGAGCAGCGAAGGTGTGATACCCGGAATGCCACTGAACACACCTCGATTCTCCAGCACCGGCAGGCTGCTGATGAGCAACTGAGTATAAGGATGCAGCGGGTTGCGGAAGATATCCCTGACCTCACCGATCTCCATCATCTTGCCCGCATACATCACCGCCAGGCGATCCACCGTCTGGGCCATCAACCCCATGTCATGCCCGATCAGGATCACCGCCAGCCCAAGCTCACTCTGGATACGATCGATGGTCTCCATCACCCGCCGCTGGATCACCACATCCAGTGCGCTGGTGGGCTCGTCGGCGATCACCAGGTCAGGCTCCATGGCGATAGACATGGCTACACAGACGCGCTGCTTCATCCCGCCACTCAACTCGTGGGGATACATCTTCGCTACCTTGGGATCCAGATCCACTGAGCGTAGAAGCTGTTCCACCTTCTCCTGGCGTTCTTCCTTAGAAAGACTGTAGCCATGGTCCAAGAGGCCATCGAGCATCTGCTTCTCAATGCGCACTACCGGGTTAAGCGAGTTCATGGCCCCCTGGGGGATCATGGCAATCTTGCTGAGGCGTGTCTGGCGCATCTCCTCCTCGGACAGCGTCACCAGATCGACACCGTCGAGGATCATATGGCCCCCCTCCACCTTGGCCGGCGGCTTTATCATGCGCATCAAAGCCAGAGCCATGGTAGACTTGCCGGAGCCAGACTCACCGACCAGACCCATCTTGATACCTGGGTGCAGGTCAAAGGTCACGCCATCCACGGCTTTGACAGCCCCGGCCTCCACATGATAATAAACTTTAAGGTCTCTCACCTGCAGGATCGGCGCGCTCATACTCTCCTCCGCGTTCTAGGATTGGCGATCTCATCCAACCCAATGGAGATCTCCAGGAAGGCAATGAAGACCAACGCGATCGCTATAATGGGCTCCATGATCCACCACCACATCCCACGGATGAAAGCGGCATAGTAGCGGACCCAATAGATCATCATGCCCAGCGTCGGCTCACGACGGTTGCCGATCCCCAGAGACTCAAGACCCAGCGAGCCAAGCACTGCGCCCGAAACTGCACCCGCCAGGCTGATGGCCAGGAAGGGTAACAGGTTTGGCATCATTTCCTTGATGATGATCTCGATGCCACTCATCCCAGAGAGCTTGGCCATCATCACAAAAGGCCTCTCTTTCATGCTCAGCACCTGCGCCCGGATGGTCCGCGTAGGGCGTACCCAGGCCGTGATGGAGAGGATCAGGGCCATCTCCACCGGCTTGAGGGTGGACGGGTCGCTCAAAGTCGTGGCGATGAGGATCAACAGCAGGAAGCTGGGAATGGTCATCAGAACGTCAACCACGAACTTGACCACCGTGTCAAACGTCCCCCCATAGTAGCCTGACGTGAACCCCAGCAAAGCCCCCAGCCCCAGGCCGATGGCCCCGGCGATGAAGCCGATGGTCAGCGTCATGCCCGTCCCCACCACCATCCCGGCCAACAGGTCCTTGCCCTGGCTATCCGTCCCAAAGGGGTACTCCTTTGAAGGCGGCTGGTTGATGGGCACGGACAGTGCGTAGGCGTTCGACTCATCCACGAACAGCCGTCCCACCGTCACGAAGAGAAACAGAAACAACAGAATTGCCAGCCCGATGCCAAGTGCCGGGTTACGACGCACATAACTGATGAAACCTTTGAACGTGAGCATAGCCTACGTCTCCTGATAAGAGATGCGAGGGTCCAGCAGCGGGTAGATGATGTCGACGATGAACGTCGCCAGCGCGATGCCGACCACCAGGAAGAAGATGATGCCGTACATCACGTAATAGTCGAACTGTGCGATGGCCGCGCCCAGCCGGGACCCGATGCCAGGGTAGCTAAACATGTTCTCCACCAGCGTGGCACCACTCACAATACCACCGAGCTGCATCGCCAACGCCGTCGTCTGGGGAAGCAGACAGTTGCGCAACGCATAGCTGAAGAAGACACGCGTACCCTTCAGCCCCTTCGCCTCGGCGAAGGTAATGTAGTCCGCCCCCTCCACTGTCACCATCATCGCCCGCATGCCCAGCGCCCAACCGCCCGTGCTCACCAGCAACATCGAGAGCATGGGAAGCACCGAGTGCCACAGCACGTCTTTCCAGAAGATCCAACTGTGCACATCGACCTGCACATCGTTCGAGTATCCACCACGCAGCGGGAAGTAGAACTTGCCCTTGGTCCACTGCTGCATCTTGAAGGCCAGGAAGTAGATCAATACCAGGGCCAGAATGAAGCCTGGCACCGCCGAGAACAATGCCAAGGGAGGGATGAACCATTCGAAGAAACGAGGGGCCTTGGACCAGCCCACCAAAGCTCCCAGCACTGTCCCTATTAAGAATGCAAGGATAGTCGCCGTGCCCGCAAAACCAATCGTCCACCAGATGGTCTGCCCGATGATGTCCATCACCGGACGCGGGTACTGATAGATCGAACGTCCCAGCTCGAAGCGGAATGTATTCCACAGGTATTGTAGATACTGCTGCCATAGCGGCTTGTCGAGCCCGTAGATCCGCTTCAGCTCGTCGATCATCTGCTGCGCATTCTCCGATGCCTCTCCCATCAGAGCGATCTTCTGCGTCACCTGCTCCTGTACGGGGTCCTTCCGGCTGAGATGTGGCAGCACAAAGTTAATCGTCGCCGCGGTCCACATCACCGCGACGAGGAACCCCAGCCGTTTGATGACGTAACTCAATGGTATCCGTCGCATAGCTTATATGCCTCCAGTCTCAAGATCGCCCGGCGTCATAGACAACACGGAGACTCCCCCCATTGCTCCGGGCTTTCTATGGCTCCGGGATCCTACCATTGTGCCCCCATTGTCCTCCCCGGAGCTCATGTTCATCATCGACTGCGGGCGGGGAGCCCGGACGGGCTCCCCGCCACAGGTGTCATCACGTCCTTCGGAAAGGATACAACCCGCTATTGCGTCGGCTCCAGGTTCCAGAGCGTGATGGGGAAGGTCAGATGCCAGAAGGCCGAGTTGTATGGATTGTCCTGGTTGGGCCAGCCGGTCCAGTAGGTGGTGTTCATCGCCAGGCGATGGAACCACTGTACCAATGGAACCTCCGGCAGCTCCTTGTACCAGATCGCCATACACTTGTTGAAGAGCTCCTGCATCTTCTCCGTGTCATCGGGGCTGGTGCGGCTCATCTCGTCCACATACTGATCGTACTCCTCATTCGACCAGCGTGGGCGGTTCTGGCCACAGTTCTCACCCGTCGGCTTCTTCCACCGGCTGTGGTACATCTGCAGCGTGGTGTACGGATCGGCGACGCTACCGCCGTGACCGAAGAAGTGCAACAGCGCGCGGCCATCGCTCTTGGCCGTCCACACATCGGGCGGCGCCACGTGGTTGGCATCGAAGCCCGCCTGACGCAGCAACTCCGCCGTGATAGGAGCGATATCGCCGAAGAGCGGAACGCCCGCGTAGATATCAGCGTTGGGCCGATTGCCCTCGGCATCTACCCAGAAGCCCTCGCCATCCTTGGTGAAGCCGGCCTCGGTCATCAACTGCTCGACCTTGTCCAGGTTCTTCTCCAGGACGTTGTACTCCTCGATGATCGCCTGGAAGTCAGGATGCTCGTAGTACTTCGTCAGGCCCGGATAGTCGGGGAAGGGTGTGAAGGCAACCTTACCGGCGCCGCCCCAACCCACGTCCACCACAGTCTGCTGATCGATCGCGTAGGCCATCGCCCAGCGGACCTTCGGATCATCATAGGGCTTCTCCAGGCAGTTGAAGTACATCGAGATGGGCCACCAGTCAACGTAGCCGTAAGGCGGGTTCAGACCAGTGTGGGAGATAACGTGATCGCTGGCCTGCTCCAGGATCGACTTGATGGTCGCCGGGCGCATATCCAGCGTGCAGTCCACCTCGTTGTTGATGATGAGCTGCGCCCCCAGCTCGTCGCTGGGATAGGGGATGTCGGTCAGCGCTTCAGGCCATGGCATGTGATCTGCCAGCCCGGTCTCTACAGCCCACCACTCGTAGCGCAGATGGAACTCACAGAAGTTCTCCTCCGTGCGGACCAGCAGGTAGGGGCCGGTGTGGACCGGATGGACACCGTTGTCCGGATCCCACTGCAGGAACTCCGTTGGGTTATCCACATCCTTGAAGATGTGCTCCGGGAGCAGGTAAATACCACGGTCGAAGCGGTACGTGCAGTGAGTGAAGTGGAAGCGGTAGTTCGGCTCGGTCAGCGTGAACTTGACGGTGTAGTCGTCGAGCGCCTCCACTTTAGCCACCATGTTCTTGACCATCGAGGAGTCGCGGAGCTCCGGGGCATGCTCGATCAGGTAGTTGTAAGTAAAGGCCACATCCTTGGCCGTGAAGGGCTCCCCATCGTTCCACTTGACGCCCTTGCGCAGATAGACCGTCATCTCGGTGGCATCATCGTTGTACTCGTAGCTCTCCGCCAGCCAGGGATAGGTCTTGTCATTGAGCGCTGCATAGTAGAACATGGCCTCCATCTGCGCCGCGCCACCACGCTGGTGGCTGTAGCCGCTGGCATAGGGGTTGCCGATGCCGACAGGATGGACGCCGTTCATCAGCGCCAGCGTGCGCTTGCGCTCGACGTTCTCGCGTGGCCAGACCTTCTCCACCACTGGGGTAGGCGAAGGCTGTGGCTTAGGGGTGGCAGTTGGCGGCAAGGGCTTGGTCGCGGTGGCCTCAACGGCCTCCTCGGTCGGCGCCTCAGTCGCAGGGGCTTCCTTCGTCCCACAGGCCGCCAGCACAGCCCCCGCCCCGGCCAGGGCAGAGATCTGCAGGAACTGCCGACGTGAAATCTTCTTCATCGTTCTTCCTCCTAGGTACTATATAGATGCTTCCAGTTTGAAGGACACAACTGAAACGACACTCGATTAACCCATTGATGTCATCCCCCCGATAACCACCTCCCTTCTCCTACGCACAACCACACCGCTTACGCGGCTATGACACTTCGTGTACTCTGCCGAACGATCAACTCCGGATCAAGCACGCGCTGTTCCCAAGACACGTGCGCATCCTCCACCATTGAGGCCAGATAGGCCACACTCTCCTGCGCCAGCGCATCAAAATCCTGACGCACTGTGGTCAACGGGGGCTCAAAGTACGCGGTCTCTGGCCTATCATCGAACCCAACCACTGACACATCCTCAGGCACACGGAGCCCAGCCTCATGGAGAGCTCGCAGCGCTCCCAAGGCCATCGCGTCATTGCCCACTACCAGCGCCGTGAAAGTTCGCGAGGAGGCCAACAGGCGCTTGGCAGCACGGTAGCCGCTGGCAACGTCGAAGTTTCCTTCCATACTCATCCAGAGGCTCAGGCCGGCCCCTGCCAATTGTTCGCACAGCGCCTCATGTCGCGCACGTGCATCGAAGTTCATCAGAGGGCCACTGATCTCCGCAATCGCGCGATGCCCCAGGGAGAGAAGATGATGGCACAGGAGTTCCATCCCATAGGCCTGATCGATCACCACGGAGGGGATATGAGCACCGACCTCCGTACCAATCACCACAAATGGCCGCCCCTGGCACAGGTCACCAAGGACCCCATGAGGAATGTGAGGATAGGGCAACACCATCAGCATACCATCGACGATCCGAGAACTCTCACGCAACGCATCCCGCATAGCCTCAATGGACCCTGGCCTCTCCAACTCGGTCACCATCATCGCATATCCATGGACATAGGCCGCATGGACCAACGCCGACAACGGCGGAGCGCCATACATTCCCTTGAAAACGACAAGCTGCAACATGCCCGATCGTCCCGTCGTCAGCACCTGGGCCGCACGATGGGGACGATAATCAAGCTGCTCCAGAACCTCGCGTACGCGCCTGCGCGTGTTCTCAGCCACATGCGGGTGGCCCTTGACCACACGCCATACCGTCTGATACGAAACCCCCGCCGCCCGAGCAACGTCACGCAACGTCGCCGCCTGCTTGGCCTGTGATAATTGTCGCATCAGAAGGTGTGCCCCTGCAATTGTGAACCATCACAATATACCGTGATCATTATATCCGATAATTATCGCCAACGCAAGCCCCTTGTTTGAAGGCAAAATCGTGGCACCCCCGTCTTTCAGCCCTCTCCCCCTTTGCCCGGACCAGAGAGAGGAAAGTAGATGCGTGGGCGCCCCACGCGGCCGAAGGGGCACATCCCTCTGACCAGATCCCTTGTTAAGGTGCAAACCACGGCGGAGGCCTAGAACTCCAGCCGCATCACGGTACCACCAAACTGAATATCCATCTGCTTTGCCGGCAGGTCAACCACACAGTATGGGTTGTCGTAATGCCTGAAGCCTGTGATAGGCTCCTCCACGCCGTTGCGCAGCAGCGGGCCTTCCCAGTCGAAGCGCAGATCATCACCGCGCAAGGTCTTGAACTCCACCGATAGTCCCTCAATCGTCAGGGGTAGTGCCATTATCTTCCGTTGGAAAGCGTCGAAGTCCCCATCTACCGCAGCCCGGCCCATGTGACAGATCCAGACCGAGGCTGGCCCAGGGCACCGAAGCTCCCGGTATGCATACGGCCCCCGCCGGACCAGCCTCAGGCGCTGCGAAGCTCCCAACGCCAGATAGCCTTCCCCCACACGGGCAAAGGCCCAGTGACCACGCAGCGCATATTCGTCGAAGCTAAACACCGGGAAGTAGGCATGCGTAAAGCCCATCCAGTCGTCTTCAGACAACTGATAGAGCGCCAACAACACATCTTTCCACTGGGCCACGCGAGGCAGCCGATAATTGCCCGACCAGACATTGGGACGGTGATCGTTGCCCTCGCTCATACACGACGGATGGTTGACAAAGACCACCGCATCCGGTCCCAGAGTCGCCTGCCAGATGTGCTGCTGGCGCCCCTTCTCCCCTGGGTGGAAATCCTGGGCCGAGGCCAACATATAGTCCGGGGTCTTGTACGTGACCTTGTTGATCTCCTCCCCCGCCTCGTTGATAACATGCCGCTCCCGATCCCACATCTCCTCAGGAATCTGCGTGGCGATCTTGGCGATCATCAATGGAAATTCGTACTCAGAACAGGCCATACCGACCAGGCCCCGCAGGTGTTGATTGTAGACTCCCTGGCCCCACATCAGGCGACAGATGCCCGACGTAGGCTCCAGTTGGCCCGAGATCAGGAAAGGGGCATAACTCCGGCCATGCGTGGACCCGAACACCCCTTTGTAGGAGTTCACCGCCATGGTGAACAGCATCTTGTCGATGATGACCGAGGCCAGCGCTGCGATCTCCTCGTTCTCCGCCAAGCCCGCCAGGTGAGAAAGGGCTAACAAGTCCTCATCGAAGTAACAATTGGAATCCCACTCCCAGAACCCGGTGGCTCCCCGCCGCTGCAACCACGCCAGGGCCAGGCGTTCCCCCTTCTCGCGGTGCCAGCGACCTGTCTCACCGTTGTTGGTAAAGACGGCATCGGGATAGAGCTGGCCCGCCAGGATCTCGCAGGTGTGGAAGAGGATGCTGTGGTTCTCAGTGCCAAAGCACATGGCATCTGTGCCTGGCTCATCGTACCAGTATTTGAAGTTGAGGATGCACTCCCTGAGTGGCTCCCTCAGAGAGTCAGGGAATCCCTCCTCCCCCGCGTAACGATGCAGCACCCCCAACAACCCAACCAGGTCGAAATCGGCGCAATCCTCGCGCAAGTTGATACGCTCGATAGCGCGCTGAACCACATCGAGATTCACATCCTCCCATTGCCGCAATTCAAACTTGGCGATCTCGGCATACAGATTGTCAGGCTGGGTCGTGGCATACCGCAGAGCCTCCCGGTTGCGCGAGGCATAATCGTCATAGGGCGTCTCCGAGTACTCCGTGTCCAGGATGTAAAAGGGCATATCCCATTGATAGCGCACGTTGTTGGGGGGATAGTACTCCTCCGCGGGAGGGCGCAGGACCACGCGATACTCGCCCTGCCAGATCCGGAAGTCATGTCCAACGTCGACCGCTACTCCCGGCTCGGCCTCGACCTCCCCGCTGATGTGAATCCGGTTACGTTGGTCCTGCACACTATAGTGATAGTGGAACCGGGTGTCCAGATCCTCCGACCACCGCAGCATTACGTGCCGCCCTTTAAAGTAAACTGGCCGCTCGACACAGGCCTGCGGAAAGACACGCTCGAACATCTGGTGGCGCGCCACGCGATCGGTCAATGTCGGGATGCGCACCTCCACGTCCTCTGGATCCACACCCCCCAACACCCGCAGTGCCATCACGTAGGGGCATTCGCGTGCCGCTACCTCCTCGAAGCGCACCAGCACCTCATGCTCGCCCGCCTCCAGCGGGGCCATAAACGTCACCCGTCGAGGGTCCTGATGGGCGAAATGCTCCTGACGGTGCACATGGCGACCATCGATCCAGACGTCAGCCGGCCCATTGGTGGTGAGCTCGAAGCGGACGTTGCCGCCGTCGAGGAGGCTCAACCGCGTATACGCCCAGGCGCGGAGATAGGTCCACCGGTGGCGAAAGGTCGAGAGGTCGACAAAGTGATCCTCCAGGCAGCGCACATAGGCCCACCGCAGCGCCTCCCCATCGGCATCGACGGTCGCCTTGCCCCGCTCCACAGGCTCTCCACCGATCCCTGGCTCCAGCGACCGACGCGCCCTGGCGACCACCAGCTTACGCTCGACCTCATCGCCTGCATCCCCAAGCTCCGACTCGTCAAGCGGGGTACTTACAGGTCCTACCACCAGCCAGTTGTGAACGAAACCGTCTTGCAGCTCATACTCGAGAAATGATGTCGTCATGGAGCTACTCTATCTCCTTGGGAAAAAAGATTCACGTATGGGTCAGAGGAAGCCCGATCGATGCCCTGACCGTTCATCCCACACAGGGCCTGAAATCACGCCGCACATCCCCGATCGATGGCCCCATCACCTCGATCTCCTCCAGACGATGAGTGCCCAGGCCCGCAGCGGCTGCCAGCGCCAGATGGTTGAGCCCCCGCACGAAGGGCACGGCCATCGGCGGTGCCGTCGGGTCGAACCCCTGCGCGGCCGTAGCGACAGCGTCGGTCGCCACGGGGTCCTTACCAGCGAAGAGCACCCCAGGCGCGATAGGGCCAAAGGTCCGAATCCAGGGCCCCTCACCACCCTCGGTGGTTTTGATCCCGTCGATCAGGGCAAAATGGATCGGCCGCGCTTTGTTGAGCTCCACAATGATGCGCGGCACACGCTGACCGGCGGTCTCATCCGTAGGACCGTGGAAGGCCGAACGATGGCTGTGCTCTGGGGTCAACCGATAGAAGCGGGCCGGCACCAACCCGATCAGGTTCTTGAGACTATGGGTCACGCCCGCGACCCAGTGGCACTTCATCTTGGCCACTGACATGAACACATCGATCTCCTGCAGGATGGGGTTGAAGATGAACTCATTGTAGATCTCACCACCGCCTGGCACGGCCACATGGACATAATCAGGGTAAGGGTCCGTACCGTTCAGGTCGATCAACGTGGCCCCCAGATGGCGCGCCACCTCCTCGTACCCCCACTCGGTGTAGGATGCCCACTGGTAGACCGCCTCCACGATGAAGAGAGCCCCTGCCCCCGAGTCCAACACCAGCTCACCCAGTGCCCGCACCACCTCTGGATGGGTGACAAAGGACTCTATGGGGGAAAGGCCTTCCGGTCCTTTGTTTCCGATACCGCCGGTGAGGTTTACCTTGATTGCCACCCGGTCCCCCGGGCGTACGACATCTCCCAATCCCCCCAGGCTATCCACCATCTCCTGGACCGCAGCGCGCACACGGGCACGGTCATAGTCACGGATCGAGGCAATGGCCACCTTGCTGCGTGCCCCTCCAGCCTGGGGCTGAGCGGTCGGCACCGCGGTCGCCACCGCCGCTGGAGACGGCGTGGCTGTAGCAGGGATTACACCCGTAGCAGTTGGAGGAGACGTAGGCACAGCGGTGGACGTAGGAGGAGGGGTCGCGCTCGCCGCCGTCGTTGCCGTGGCCGTCGAAGGTACAGAGGTCGCTGTAGCGGTCTCCATCAATTGGGCTGCGGGAGAAGCACTGGGAGTACAGCGCGCCAGCGCCAACCCAGCCGCCGCTGCACCGGCTAACCGCAGGAAGTCACGCCGTGAGAGGCGACGCGGCCGCTGCACTTGAGGCTCCGACGACTCCGAGATTTTATTCATGGCTATCAACCCCCTGTCTCAAGACAGATTAAGGAGAGAGATCAACGGATCAAGGCATATGCTTCAGTCCCCTCGCACGAATCATGACTATACCATGGTTCAGACCTCAGACAATCCCAACCGGCAGACATCCCCCTTACTTATCACTCGGCGGGATCAGCGCTTCCAGCAGTGGCGTACGCCAGGCCCCAGCCTGGCGGTCATATACACCAAAGCCTGCCCCAAACTCCCAATAGGCCCAACCGATGCCCCGTGCCTCCGCGGCAGTGCGCACTGCCGTCGTCCAGCGCACGCGCGATCCCATATCGGCCTTGCTGTACGCACCAAACTCACCCAACCACAGGGGCACCTCATGCGACTGGCCCCATTGGGCCGCCCGATCAAAGTCGCGCTCGATGGCTTCGGGACTGGCAGGATTGTGACTGCCGCTGACCTGATTGTAACGCGCGAACCACATCTTCACCCATTCGACCTTACGCGCCGCGGGGATAGGCGTAACTTCGGCAGGCGGTGGGCCAGGCCACACCACACCCGTCGTCCCGATCTCCGGGCCCACCCAATTCGCACCCTGATGGGTAAACAGGAACGGTTCGTAGTAATGGAACGTGACGATGAGGTTGTCCTCCTCGGGAGGCAACGCCAGGAAGGTCAATCCGTCGATGCTGTTCCAATCCGCTCCACCGACGATCAATGTGTGCCGTGTGTCAATCTCACGCACCGCCGTCACTGTGCGCGCCAACAGCTCGTTCCAGCGCACAGCGTCGAGTTTGCCGTGGGGTTCGTTCAATAGCTCAAAATAGACCTGCAACGGCCGATCTCGATAGCGCTCCGCGATCTGCTTCCATAGAGCCACAAACCGGTCACCGTGTCCCTCAGGATCCACGAAAAGCTCCTCATAGTGATGCAGATCGAGCACCACATTGAGGTCGTGATCTAGTGCCTGATCGATCACCCAGTCCACACGTTCGAAAAAGGCCTCGTTGATAGTGTAAGGTTCCCCGGTCGCAGCGTGCGCCGACCAGCGAATAGGGACGCGCACCGTCTGGAAACCCGCCTCGCGGATCAGGGGAAAATACTCCGCCTCGATGACCATGCCCCATTCGCCCTCATTGGGCGCCTCCAGGGCGTTGCCGAGATTCACCCCCCTGCCCAGACGTTGCGCTTGTGTTGCGATATCGGGCACCGGTTCCTCCTTACTGTGATGACAGGCCACGACGCTTAAAAGCACCGTGGCAGCGAGTCCCATCCAGATCCACCAACGTGCTGGTCTCAATCCCATACCGACCCCCTACCATACCATACCCTCTATCCTGCATTTGAGTTCACAGTCAGGGTTCACTGACCATACCGATACTACGCGTCCCACGATCAAGCCATTTGAAGCCACCTGGCCGCGCTTCGGATCTGACCCGGTCTCCTCCCGTGGTCACCTCCACTCAGGCGAGAAGAAGTAAACGACAACCGCTCACAACGCCTCTGGCGCCGTGCCACGGCGCATCGCCAGGACCGCCAGCACGGTCAACAGAAACATCAGCCCATAGATTGTGAAGAGCACGACATAGCCATTGGCATCCGCGATGGGCCCCCCGATGTAGGCTCCGATGGCCCCGGCACCTGCGCCAGCCACGTTGGACAGGCCCAGGAACCGCCCCGCCTCCTCACGGGGCACAAGCTCGGTCCCCAGCGCCCAGTTCGCCGTATAGAATATGCCCACCGCGGCCCCAACCATGGCACCGGCGACGTAGAGAATCGTCATGCCCGGAACTACCAGGAGCAACATGATACCCAGAGCGGCCAGGAGGCTGCTGAGCACGATCAACCGTGGCTTCCCAAAGCGATCCGCCAGCCATCCGCTGGGCAGGGCCATCAACATCACGAAGACCCCGATGACCATGGTGACCTGCGCAGCGGGAGCTGCCGCTTTCTCCCCTGCAAGGGCAGGGAAACGCTCCTGAAGGAAGTAGAGCATAAAGCTGGAGAGATTGTTCGCCGCCACCATGAACGCCAGGCGTCCAGTGACCCACCAGGTAAACGCCCGATGGTTCCGTGCGTCCTCCCCCAGGCCGATGCCGATGCTCAGCCAGGTTCCCAATAGCACAGCGACGACCATGCCAGACACACCAACCAGGGCCGTAAGCGCCCGCTCCCCGCCCCTCTCCAGGTGTGAGAGCGACGCCAGGAGCGACTGAACGCCCCACCCCAGGGCCAGCACCACAGCCACGAAAGCCGCTGTCATCAGCGCCAGACGGGCCAGAGGGCGCCAGTTCAGAGGCTCCCTGGGCCCTGGTGCGGGTGGCTCACGTACCCACAGCGTGGCCAACATACACACTACGAGCACCCCCATCGTCGCTATGAGCCCGCCCCACAGGTCGCCCTGCGCCATCAGTCGAGCCACCACGAAAGAGGTAAAGACAAGAGGCAGAGGTAACTCCAACAGCGCCTTCACCCCCGAGGCCCGCCCCCGCAGATGCTCCGGCACGAGGTCGGGAATCAGCCCTTGGGTGGCAGCGTGCGCTGTGTTCGAGCTGATCATGGAGAGGACATAAAGTGCGAAGAGCACCCAGTAGCCCTTCATCCCCTCCACACCAGCGGCCAGCCCGATCAGCGTGAAGACCACGACCTCCGCCAGCGTACCAATGACGATGAAGGGCCGACGCCGTCCCCACCGGGAGGAGCTACGGTCCGACAACATGCCCATCAGCGCCTGGACCAACAACGCAATCATCAGGGCCCACAGGCGCATGTAGCCTACATAGGTCCCCTTGACACTCTCACCCACAAACCGCTGCACCAGGAGCGGAATCACCAGAGAGCTCAACACCTGAGAGCGGGTCGTCAAGGCAAACCAATAGCTATTGAGGGTGAGGTAGTCGTACCAGCGAAGTTCACGCTCCATCGCCCCTGTCTCCGTCCCATACCTTGCCGTGCACTGTGCCCGGCAGACCACAACGACGCCCAGCCCCACGGCCCTCGTGATGCCCCCGTCAGTTGACGTGGGACCACGGCATGTTAGGCTCAGCTTGCGTCGGCCTCCGAGCCAGGGCGGGGGACCTGCCGTGATCCACCCAGGCCCCGCGCATCATAACATGAAGCGCACCACGGCTCAAGCCCCCGGTGGGCTCACGTGGAGGGCAACCATGAGGGAGCTACAGAGAAAGGTCAACACCGCCTGCGCCACCATCCGCGTCCCGCGCCGTCGGGCAGTTCGTGCCTGTCTGCGAGGGTTAGGGCGTCTATTGGTGGCCGGGTTGACCCGCACGCAGATCTCAGGACAGGAGCACTTTCCACCCCATGGGCCACTCATCGTAGTGGGCAACCATATCGCCACCATGGAGGTGGTCCTCATGGCCGCCTGTACGCCGTGGCACGTGGAGATGCTGGGCACGGGCGACATCGCGCCGCCCCCCTTTATGGATCTTATCGCCCGCCTGTACGGCTACATCCCCATCAACCGTGGCAACCTGGACCGCCAGGCCCTGATGCAGGCACTGTCGATATTGAGGCAGGGAGGCGTGCTGGCGGTCTTCCCCGAGGGAGGTATCTGGGACCCGGGCGGCATGGAGGCCAAACGCGGCGTCGCCTGGCTGAGCTTCCACGCCCAGGCCCCCATCCTCCCCATCGGGTTCGGAGGGATCGACGGAGCGCTGCGCCAGACCCTCCGACTCCGGCGCCCGCGACTGATCATGAACGTGGGAGAAGTGCTGCCACCAGTCACAGTCCCTCCCGGGACACCTCGACGCCTTGCCCTGCAGGAAGCTGCACAACGCATCCTGGGGGCCATCCATGACCTGATCCCGGCCCCCTATCGTCAACAGCACCCCGCCCTGGAGGAGGAGCGCTTCGAACTGCGGCTCCTTGTCACAGACAGGGGCGGGCGGCCAGTCCCTGTTCCTCGCGACCTGATGATCACCCAGGTTCAGGCGCTGGGCAAGATGTTTTACCGCCCAGCGATCCTTCGGATCTTCGCCCGTGATCTACACCGACCCATTGAGGGCCTTCGCAACCTGGACCAGAGCCCCTCGTCAGAGGCAATCCTGCGGGGCGTAGAGGCCATGCTCGCCTATGTCGAACAGGAAAATCCTGGTTTCTTCACCTATCGCTTTGGCCCCCGAGAGGGCGTCGCCATGGAGGAAGGGCTACGGGAGATGCGGGACCTGGCCCGATGGGCACAGGCCCAGGGCCACAAACTGACGATCCAGTTCATCCGCCGCTATCGGCTCGCTGGGGATCCGACCGTCCACGTCGAAACCGCGCCGGG
>CAZHBB010000004.1:0-5261 GCA_964530185.1 uncultured Anaerolineales bacterium | reverse complement strand
CACTGAGGTCTTGCCCGCCAGGTAACTCTCGACTTCCGCAGGATGAGCCTCGATCACCTCCGCCACGACTGCGCTTAGCGCGTCGCTGTCCGAGATCTGGGCCAGCCCCCTCTCGTGCACGATCGCATCTGGGGCCCTGCCGGTGAGCACCATCTCCTCCAGGACCCGCTTGGCGCTGTTCTGGTTGATCGTCCCCCGATCCACCAGTTGAGCCAGAGCTGCCAGCGCCGCCGGTTCGACCTGAAGGGTTTCCAGCGTCACACTCTCGCGGTTCATCAGATAGGTCAACTCGCCCACGATCCACTTACTCACCGTTGCGGGAGGCCCTTGATAAGCCGTAGCCGCCGCCTCGAAGAAGTCGGCCAGTGCCCTATCCTCCACCAGGATGCGGGCATCGTTCTCGGGTACGCCCAACACGTGGATGAAGCGCTCGTACTTCGCATCCGGCAACTCGGGAAGCTGGGCCCGTACTTCTTCCACCCAGCCTCTGTCAATGGCCAGCGGCGGCAGGTCTGGTTCAGGGAAATAGCGATAATCGTGTGCCTGCTCCTTGCTGCGCTGCGAGAAGGTGCGCTGATGCACCTCATCCCATCCCAACGTCTCCTGCACCACCGTGCCACCAGCCCGTACCACGTCGATCTGGCGCTCGATCTCGTAGGCCACGGCCCGGGTCAGAGCCCGAAAACTGTTGAGGTTTTTGATTTCCGTGCGTGTCCCCAGCTCATGGCTTCCGCGTGGGCGCACGGAGACGTTCGCCTCGAAACGCAAGACCCCCTTCTCCATGTCGCCACTGTTGACGCCGAGGTAGCGGAGGATCCCCCGAATTTTCCGCGCGTAGGCATGCACCGCGGCCACTGAATGCATATCCGGCTCGGATACAATCTCCAACAGGGGCACGCCAGAGCGATTGAAGTCGATCAGGGTATAGGCCGCTTCATCGGGAGATGGTGCCGGCACATGATAACTCTTGGCGGTGTCCTCCTCCAGATGCGCCCGCCGTATCCTGACCCGGACCCGTTCCCCTCCTTCACCCTCCACATCCACCCAACCCGAGGTGGCCAGCGGATGCTCATATTGCGAGATCTGATAGCCCTTGGGGAGATCTGGGTAGAAGTAGTTCTTGCGCGCGAAGATCGTCAGTGGGTTGATCTGGCAGTTCAACGCCAGCCCTACCATCATCCCCATCTCCACAGCCCTCCGGTTCACCACCGGCATCGCGCCCGGCAGGCCGGCACACACCGGACAGATCGCTGTATTGGGCTCAGCCACCGTGGTGTCCACCACCGCACAGCGGCAGAACATCTTCGACGCGGTCTTCAGCTCCGCATGGATCTCCATGCCAATCACAGCTTCGTACTCAGTCCCCATCTCACACCTGCCCCAAACTCAATGTCGGTCGCGCCGTGTGCCAGGTGGTCGTCGCCTGATACGCAGCCCCAACGCGCAAAACGGTCGCCTCCCCCAGAGGGGGACCGATGATCTGCATCCCCACCGGCAGGCCCCGAGAGAACCCACAGGGCACTGACAGGGCGCACACACCGGCAGGATTTGCGGCCACCACATGGACATCCGAGAGATACATCTGCAACGGGTCATCCAGCTTCTCCCCCAACCTGAAGGCTGGCGTGGGAGAGACGGGCGCGATCAGAGCATCGACGCGCTCAAAGGCCCGCGCGAAATCCTGGGCCAACAGCGTACGCACTCGCTGGGCGCGCAGATAGTAGGCATCATAGTAGCCCGAGGAGAGGGCAAAAGTGCCCAACATGATGCGTCGCTTGACCTCATCCCCAAAACCCTGCTCACGGGTCTGCAGGTAGCGCTCGATGATATCGACCCCGTGAGGCGGCTGAGAGAGCCCAAAGCGGATCCCATCGAAGCGGGCCAGGTTGGAGCTGGCCTCAGCGGTGAGGATCAGATAGTAGATGGGGATGGCGTAGGGCGTATGGGGCAGGGAGACCTCCTCCACCACGGCGCCCAGCGACGCCAGGTGAGCCAGGGCCTCCTCCAGAGCCTGACGGACGCCAGCCTCGACGCCTTCGGCAAAGTACTCCACAGGTACGCCCAGCCGCACCCCCTGCAGGTCGACGATGTCCAGCGCCTGACTGTAGTCTGGCACCGGCGCCTCAAGGCTGGTGCTATCCATGGGATCGTGTCCGGCGATGGTCTGCAACACCAGCGCTGCATCCCACACATCGTGGGTGATGGGCCCAATACTGTCAAAGCTCGAAGCCAAGGCGATGAGGCCATAGCGCGAGACCCGGCCATAGGTCGGCTTCAGGCCCGTCACGCCACAGAACGCGGCAGGCATGCGGATCGAGCCGCCCGTATCCTCACCCAGCGCGAAGGGCACCATCTCAGCCGCCACGGCAGCGGCCGAGCCACCGCTGGAGCCGCCGGGGACACGCGCCAGGTCCCACGGATTGCTGGTAGCGAAGAAGGCGGAGTTCTCACACGAAGACCCCATGCCGAATTCGTCCATGTTGTGCTTCCCCACCAACACCGCACCCGCCCGGCGGAGTCGAGCGATGACGGTGGCATCATAGCGCGGGACGTAACCCTCCAGGATGCGCGAGGCACACGTAGTCTGCACCCCACGGGTCGACAGGCAGTCCTTGACCGCGTAGGGAATCCCAGTGAGCGGCGTCACGTCCTCTCCAGTCTGCAACCTTCTGTCGGCCTCCGCGGCCTGCTGAAGGGCAGTCTCCTCACATACGGTGATGTAAGCACGCACCACTGGGTCAACCTCGCGGATACGATCTAATACGGCCTGGGTCAGCTCCAGGGAGGTCACAGCACCCGCCTGGAGAAGCTCATGGGCCTGACGAACTGTCAACGTGTGCAGATCGGTGGGCATGGTCACGCCTCCTCCGGCGTATCGAGCACCACCGGCACCCGCACATAGCCATCCTGATGCTGAGGCGCGTTAGCCAGGAGGTCCTCCCGCGCCATGGAGGGTCCCACCTCGTCGGGCCGCAGGCGGGCTCGGGACATGGCGGGCTGCTGGTAGGGGGGCACCTCGCTCACGTCCACCTCCTGAAGACGATTGAAGTACTCCACGATGGCGCTGAGCTGATGGCTGAAACGTGCCACCTCCGCCTCTGTGAGCGCCAGGCGGATCAAGAATGCAATGTGACGCACATGATCCTGATCGATCGAGCGCGCTGCATCAAGGTTTCCCTTTGGATCATCCGCAAGCGTGGTCATGGTCTTATCCCCCTCTGGCTGTGACCTCACCGTCCCGCAGGTGGGCGCACTGAACGCAGATGCAACTCGGCGAGCTGCGACGCCGACACCTCGGCAGGCGCCCCCATCAGCAAATCCGTCGCCTGGCGGGTCTTCGGAAAGGCGATTACGTCGCGTATCGTATCGGTACCGGCCAGAATCGCAACCAGACGGTCCAGGCCGATGGCGATCCCGCCATGAGGCGGCGCGCCATACTCCAGAGCTTCTAACAAATGTCCAAAACTCTCCTCAGCCTGGCCTACGGTGTACCCCAAGACACCGAGGACCTGCTCCTGGACCTGCCGCTGATGGATCCGTATCGAGCCCGAGCCAAGCTCCCACCCGTTACAGACCAGGTCATAACACTGGGCCCGCACCCTCGCCGGCTCGGCAGCCAGATAGGGCAGGTCCGCATCCCTGGGACTGGTAAAGGGATGATGCTCAGCCACCCATCGTCCTAACTCTGGATTCCAGGCAAAGAGCGGGAAGTCCACCACCCAGGCAAAGGCCAGCGTATGATCGTCGAACTCCCCAAGATGTGTGCCCCAGCGACGCCGCACGCTGTCGAGCGCCGCGTTCACACCAGCCTCCGCCCCCACGGCGATCACGGCCACCTCCGCTGGGCGCATACCCAACTCACGCTCCAGCGCCTGGCGGGCGGCTGACGAAATGCCATCCACAGAGGTGAGAAGGGTCGTCTCCTCAACACTTACCTCCTGCACCACATCCCGTAACGATGTCTCGGCCGCACCAGGGGCGTCCCCGGGCACCACCAGCACCTTGGCGATGCCACCGGCCCGGACAGGGTCGCGGAGGCTGGCGTCGGAACACGTTCTTGCCCACGCCGTGATGTCCTGCAGCTCCACGTCCCAGCGGAGGTCGGGCTTGTCGGTGCCATAGCGCGCCAATGCCTCTGCGTGGCTCAGACGTGGAAAGGGAAGAGAGAGCGCCCGCCCGGGCTGAAGGTGCAGAATCACCTCGGCAAGCATGCGCTCGATGAGGTCCAACACGGCCTCCTGGTCCACGAAACTCATCTCCAGGTCCAGTTGTGTGAACTCGGGCTGACGGTCCGCACGCAGGTCCTCATCGCGGAAGCAACGGGCGACCTGGAAATAGCGGTCAACGCCGGCCACCATGAGGAGCTGTTTCATCTGCTGAGGAGATTGGGGCAGCGCATAGAACGCCCCCGGATGGAGGCGACTGGGCACCAGATAGTCACGGGCACCCTCCGGTGTACTGCGAGTGAGCACCGGCGTCTCCACCTCCAGGAAACCCTCTCCATCCAGGAAATCCCGACAGCGCTTGATCAGGGCATGGCGCAGACGCAGGTTCCTCAGCATTCGCTCCCGGCGCAGGTCCAGATAGCGATGGCGCAGCCGGACCGCTTCATCGACGCTCTCTGCCTCGTCGAGGGGAAAGGGCAAGGGCTTAGCCCGATTAAACACCTCGATCCGATTGGCGGCGACCTCAATCTCCCCAGTTACAATACTCGGGTTCTCCGTCCCCGCCGGGCGCTCCCGCACGATCCCCTCGACCAGAACTACCCATTCGTCCTTCAATTCCCGGGCCACAGCATAAGCCCCAGCGTCCGATCGGACATCCGCCACCACCTGGGTCACCCCCTCGCGATCCCATAGGTCCAAAAAGACCAGTCGGCCATGGTTACGGTGATGCCGCACCCAGCCCATCAGAACCACCGACGTGCCGACGTCCTCCCGCCGTAAGCCGCCACAGCTATGCGTCCGTCTCTCCATTACTCTCCTCCCTGGCCTTGACATAGAAAAAGGCCACGGGCTCTTACGCGAAGCCCGCGGCCTGTTCCCACAAAAAAGCCACGGGCGCTACCGTGCGCCCGTGGCTGGGTCCCCGCTGCTCGAGTTACTCTCGGTGCCGATCCCCCCACAGGCGCACGCTGTGATTATTATTCTTCCAATTGTGCTGATTCGACCTTCGCACGTTCATCAATCTCATCCGTCCCCCTGGAAGGGTTATCCTTTCACTGCACTCATTATAAGGAAACCCAGGTCCGTGTCAAGCCT
>CAZHBB010000003.1:0-79379 GCA_964530185.1 uncultured Anaerolineales bacterium | reverse complement strand
CGCCCTCTGCAGGGGGGCAGCAGAAGGATGAGGGATCCGCACTGCGTGGTCTGACGAAACTGATGGGACAGTGATGACGTGGGCAGGGATCGGAGCCGTGGCCGACGCGGTTGCCTGGCGGGCAAGGTCTTGGCGCTGGAGGGGGCTGCACATTGTGGGAAGTGCGGCGCAGCCATGGTCACGAATCAGGCGAAACCCTGGCTGTTGCTTGCGCTGGCCGTGGCACCGGTACTGATTGTCCCGGATGCGAGGTAGTGAGCTCGACTGAGCTGATTACTTCAACAGCAAAGGCCTCTATGTGTGTTCTTCGAGGCTTGCGCGGCGGTGATCGCTGGGCAGGCCCTGTGCTTTCGTCCATTGCAGGGACCGATGGTGACATTTCCTCTCCTGGATGAGGAAGGGGAGGGAGCCGCCGTCGGGTTCTCGTGACCGTCTGGGCTTGGGCTCAGGCGGCCACGGGTGGTTGAGTGCCTGTCTGGCCCGAGACGGTGTCGTGATCCGGAAGCAGTTTCTCGGCCTGGCGTACGGTGGGGAAGAGATAGCCGCTGATTCCCACCAACGCGGTGAAGATGCCCGCCAGGGCGATCTGGAACGCCATGCCAGCACCAGGACCAGTGCCGAAGAGGCTGGTCAGCCACTTCATTTCGGGCCCTGGAGCCTGGAAGAGCGGCTCAAGCACGTGGTCAGCCACGGGGCCTGCGACGACCTGGGCTACGGGACTCACCGCCCACGCGATGAGGCGACGGGCGGCAAACACTCGGCCCTGGATGTCAGGGGGCACCTTTGTCTGCCAGATTGCCTGGTTTGATGCATTGATCAACGGAGAGACCAGTGCCGTAGCGAAGGATGCGATGAGCCAGGGTACCAACGACCGCGAAGCCCCGATGGCAGCCAGTGCTATTCCACTCAATGCCCATCCGAGGAGCACGCCGTGCACCCTTTGCTTGAAGCCTCCCCAGATGCCCATGACGATGCCGCCCGCGAGCCCACCAACTGCGCCTGCCGTCTGGATGCTGCCGAAAACCATGCGATCACTGCCAGTGCGAGCTAGGATCATAGCCCCACGCACTGACGTGCCAAGAGAGATGACCAAGTTACCAATCAGGAAAACGAGCTGCAACCCCAGCAAGCTGGGGCGGCTGAGGATATAGCGGAAGCCGAAGAGAGCCTGGTGCCAGAATCCGCCCTGCGCCTTGGCGTGGTCTGCGGAGCGCTCGGGGTCGGGAATGTGGACAAAGAGCAGGGTGCCGATCGCGAAGGCTGCGCTGAGAAGGTCGAGGGCGAGTAGAACCAGGATGCCGGGCTCGCCCGGTGTGCGGGCCGCGATGGCCGGGGAGGTCCGCGTTACCCAAACGTTAAGAGGTCCAAGGAGTGCTCCGGCGATCAGGGGTGCAAAGACACCAGATGAGGCCCCCGCCATGTCCAGCATGGCGTTGGCCCGGGCATAGTGGCGTTTGTCGAGCATGGTGGATATGGCGGCCGAGTAGGCTGGCCATTGGAAGCCCTGGAAGGTCCCCAGGACAAAGGCGACAATGTACAGATGCCAGATCTGCAGAGCGCCGCTCAGGTACAGGAGCAGGACCACAAACGTACATAGCGCAGCGGCCAGATCGCTGAGCATCATGGTCAGCTTGCGGCTGACACGGTCAACCAGGATGCCTACGACCGGCGTGAAGAGGATCATCGGCAACACAAAGAAGAACCCCATGGTTGTCATCGGAGTCGCCTTACCGTGACCTGCATCGAACACCCAGAGCTGGAGACCGAAATGACTGACAGCTGTACCAAGCAGCGAGAGGATCTGGCCGATCCAGATCACGATGAAAGCAGTGAATCCAGTGGGACGGTCTTTTTTGGGGGACATGGTGGCTCCTTCGCGACTAGAAGGTCTCCTGGCGGTTCCCGCATGCGCCGCGCAGCTCGTCTATGCACGAAATGGTTTTGGGTAATTCCCTCAATAATTACCCATACATCTTTAGTTTTGTCAAATTTAAGGGATAGTCGCTTAAAGAATATGGCTACATCGTGGTTCTCTTGGGGCACCTGGGAAAAACACCACACTGCACGTAGACATTGAGTCTATGTGCAGTGTGGCTGTATGAGTATTGCCAGCAGTGATTGCTGTCAGGCCTGAACTTTGACCAGATCTCGCATCTGCCGTCTGAGATCGGCGATCTGTGCGTGGGTCCGATGGATACGTTCGAACAGGGTGCTTTCAGCCTCTATCCCCTTCTTGAGCAGTGCTCGCGCGGCCACGCGACGGTTGTCGGCGGCCCCTGTCTCAACTAAGACATCAAGAGCTGATCGCAGATCGCGGTCCACCCTCAGGAGCATCAAGCCCGATGCATCCTCGGCTGCGTCCAGCAGCATGTTACCCAACCCTTTGATCACGTTCAGCCCTCGGTCGGCCATATCGGCCGCGATTTCAATGGCCTTGTGGGTTCTTCCATCGTTGACCACAACCTCTGGTGGTGTCTCTTTCGCTACCATGCCTCACTCTCCTCAGAGCAGTCTCATATTTCTCAGTCGACCGGTGATGGGGTATTTTCTTCGTCGTCAGCCTCGTCCTCGGCGGATGTCAGGGCGACTTCCCGTCGAAGCTGTTCGCGCAGTTCCATGATCTGTTCAGTGATAGCTCGGATCTTATCGAACAGAGCCTGGTTCGCTTTGATGCCTTCGCTGATCAGGAAAGCTGCGCTCTCGGAACGGCTCTTGGTGATCTCCGCCTCAACCAACATATCAAGGTGGACCAATGCCTCATCGTTGACCCTGACCATGACGACGTTGCCCCGACCCTGGAGCGCCTCACTGAGCGCCTGTGCGAAGGACTCCGCTTGCCGTAAGGCCTCCCTCAGTTGCTTGGTGGTGCGACCCCGCACAGACTTATCCTCTGACTGATCCGCAGCGTCGCCAGCAGGGGTGACCTCCACCTCCACCTGGGCGGTTGTGCCCTCCTCAGACTCTTCGATCTCTACCTGGACCTCTTCGTGCTCCGGCATAATGGTAACAGCTCCTTCCGTAAGTGTATTACATGTAATACTATAACATCCCTTCTTGGTATTGTCAAGTTCCATTGTGATAGAGGCCTTGGCATGAGCGTCCTCGGCCGACGCTGCAACGAGTAGGGTGCAGTCGGCGGCGCGCTGACCTCTGATCCTCCTTCGATGAACCACGGTTGGAGTCTGCCACTTTCTATTGACGGTGATGGGCAACGGCTGTAGACTGGCCCCATCCCAAGTCGTCGCGGCAAACCTTCAGGGAGTCGATCGGGACGCGGTTGGTCTCGGCAGAAGACCCCAACGTCTTCGATATCTCGGAGGTTGTTTGACTTGGTGGCAGGCACTCCGTCCACGAACAAGGAGCGAGGACCATGGCAAGAGCAGCATACTACGAACGCAACAGAGTGATTCGGGTGGGGAAGGCAGAGGTGCAACCGCCAGGTCCAGGCGAGGTGCAGATACAGGTGGCTTATGCGGGCATCTGTGGGACCGACCTGCACATCTACCATGGCAGGATGGATTGGCGTGTTGCTCCCTCTCAGATTATGGGGCATGAGGCATCAGGCGTGGTCAGTGCCGTTGGTGAAGGAGTGGAGAGTGTCTGGGTAGGGCAGAGGGTGACGGTTATGCCTTTGAAGCCATGCGGGACCTGCCCTGCATGCCGTGCAGGCCACAGCCATATCTGTATGAACCTCAAGTTCATAGGGATCGACACGCCGGGGGCTTTTCAAAGCGCCTGGGTCGTGCCAGAGTACGCTGTCCTTCCGTTGCCTGAAGAGATCTCCTTGAAGCGGGCTGCTTTGATCGAGCCGCTGGCCGTGGCATGCCACGACGTCCGGCTCGGGGAGGTCGCAGCAGGTGAGTCAGTCGTCGTGATCGGGGGTGGCCCTATCGGCACCCTTATCGGGCTGGTGGCGCAGCACGATGGCGCCCGAGTATTGGTGTCGGAGATTAACCCGAGTCGCGTCGCGATTGCCCACACGCTGGGCTTGGAAGCGGTCAACCCCCTCGAGGTGGACCTCGTAACCCTGGTTGAGGAGCGTACAGGGAGCGCGGGGGCGGATGTGGTGTTCGAGGTGTCAGCCTCCAAAGCGGGCGCTGCGGTCATGACTCAGTTGCCGCGTACCCGTGGGCGCATAGTTATCGTGGGGTTGGCATCAGACCCTCCGCCGGTGGATCTGATGCGAATCGTGTGGCGGGAGCTCAGGATGCGTGGTGCGCGGGTCTATGAGCGCCAGGACTTCGAGCGCGCAATTGAACTGACCGCCAGCGAGGATCTCCCGCTTGATCAGCTAATCTCGGCGGTCTATCCTCTGGACAGAATCGCTGAGGGGTTTCGCCTGTTGGAATCTGGTGGTGATGTGATGAAGATCTTGATTGACGTTGGAGCACAGGAGAGGTGAGTCATGGGGATTCTGGAGACCTTCAGACTCGACGGCAAGATCGCATTGGTGACAGGGTGTCGTCAGGGTATTGGCGCGGCTATCGCGGTTGGCCTGGCGGAGGCTGGTGCAGATATCGTCGGAGTGAGCCGCTCTTTGGCGCTCTCGGGTAGCCAGGTGGGGGAGCAGGTTACGGCGTTAGGGCGTCGCTTCTACGCTTACCAGTGTGATTTCGCTGACCGGGAGGCACTGTATGCCTTCATCCGGCAGGTCAAACAGGACGTGCCCGTGATCGACATTCTGGTCAACAATGCGGGCACGATTCGGCGTGCGCCGGTCATCGAGCATTCCGATGAGGATTGGGACCTCGTCACTAGCGTCAACCTGGATGCGCCGTTCATCCTCGCACGGGAGTTCGGGCGCGAGATGGTGAAGCGAGGTCAGGGCAAGATCATATTCATTGCTTCGCTACTTACCTTCCAGGGTGGTATCACGGTGCCCGGCTATGCTGCCAGCAAGGGGGGGATCGGCCAGTTGACCAAGGCGTTGGCCAACGAATGGGCAGCCAAGGGTGTGAATGTCAACGCCATTGCTCCTGGCTATATTGCGACCGAGCTCACCGAGGCACTGCGCCATGACCCAGTCCGTAGCCGGCAAATTCTGGAGCGGATCCCGGCTGGATACTGGGGGAAGCCTGAGGATTTCAAGGGTGTGGCGGTCTTTCTGGCCTCTGAGGCCTCACGTTACGTACACGGGGAGATCGTGGTGGTGGACGGGGGGTGGATGGCGCGGTAAGCGGGGAGGGACGCTCGGCCTGCCCAGGCCCCCTGACGATGAAGCCATTATCCGCAGTTCGCGGCGGGTGTGACATGGACTCTGCCTCGGCCTGCCGGTTGGCGGCTGTCTGATGAGCTGTGGTGTGTTGTTGGAGAGAGGAAGAGAAACGTCCAACGGCCTCGACGATAGACGATACTAGATCACCTGGGACGGTCCCAAGTGTCTATGGAGTGGGGGATGATGTGCCTGTGGGTAAGCTGGGGACCATCGAGAGATAAGCTAGCTGAACACGGGCCATGGCCTCTAGCTGAGTCTCGCCGGCTTCCTGCGCCAGTGCCGCGGCTCTCTCATAGCTTTCAGCGGCCTCGGGGACCCTTCCCAGCTCTGCGTAGGCATTTCCCATCTGGAAGTAGGCCATTGCTGATTTCGGGTTGGCCTTGATAGCCAACCGGGCATCCTCCAACGCGAGCTCGGGCCGGTGGGCTATGAGGAAATACCGTGCCCGCGCGATGTGAAACATCTCCAGGTCGCCTGCCGCCTGTATGGCCTGCTCAAAGACACCTTCGCTCTCGACCTCCTGCCCCGACAGGGCCAGGGCAACACCTTTGAGCGTGAGGAGGTCGCTGTCTCCCGGGGCCAGCGTCAGGGCCATATCAACCTCTTCAAGAGCTGTTGTGAAGTCCTGCGCGCCCAGTGCTTCCTCAGCGGCTAATTCATGGGTCATCCGCTGCTGTGTGGCTTTGTCAGGTGCCAGGAAGAGCTGGTAGGCTGCGGTGAGGACACCCAAGATCAGGATGCCAACGATGGCACCCCGAGCTGTTTGACGCAGGCGGGTACGTCGTTCATGAGCCAGGGCAACATCAATGAACCACCACCAGTGCTCCTCGGGTGGTTGATGGGCCTCGCGGAGTTCCTGGAGGGTTCTGGCACCGCCGAGGGCCCGCAGAAGCTGTCGGCGCTTGCCGTGGAGTTGCTCCTCGATCGAGGTCATGCGCGTATGCTCTGGGATGAGTTGCGCATCGCGCTCTCGGAGGTCCGTGAAGCGTGCCCGCGCCTGATCCAGGAGCAACAGAATCTCCTCCGGATGATCAAGGTGAGTGACTCCCAGCTTGCCGATCTGCGCCTCGAGGCGAGAGAGGATAGCCCTTAGTTCCTCTGTTGGTGTCTTTGCCTCCGGGATACGTGCAGCTATGGGTGTCCTGGGCTGATTCATTCTGCACTCCTTGGAGAACGGAGATTACCGTTGTGTGCCGATTGATTATAACATCCGTGGGCATCTGTCAATGTCTGCCGCAATATGATCATCGTAGTGGAGGGGGGTCACATAAGTGTTCCTCATCCCCCCAGAGCAATGGGCCTCCCGCGGCTAGTCTTGCGAAACCGTCATTCCCCCGGTCCATCTCCCAATCACTCCCTGATGGGGAGCTGTTACGGGAGCGCTTCCACTTGCCACGCCTTGTGGGCAGGCTACAATGGATGTCGTCATTAGGGAGGACCTGGCTGGTATGCGCAGCCGGAGTCCGATTTGAGGCCCGTGGAGGACCTGCTGAGATGAGAGCAATTGCAATGTTGACGAGCGGGGGGGATGGCCCGGGTTTGAATGCCTGTATCCGCGCCGTGACCCGACAGGCGCTCAAGTTAGGGGCTGACGTCTATGGTGTCTCCTGGGGTTATCGTGGGCTCATCAATGGTGACATTAGGCAGCTCAGCAGCCGTGATGTCGGTGGGATTATGAACCGTGGCGGCACCATCTTGGGCACGGCACGCTGTCCTGAGTTCCGGGATATCAAGGTGCGTCGGACGGCGATTCGCAACCTGAATCAGCACGGTATTGAGGGGCTGGTGGTTATCGGTGGTAACGGGTCATTGACGGGGGCGTTGGCTCTGCATGATATGGGTTATCCAGTCTACGGCGTGCCAGCCTCTATTGACAATGACGTTTTTGGCACCGATATGTCTGTAGGCGTGGACACAGCGCTCAACACCATCCTGGAGGCCATCGATCGTATCAAGGATACAGCTACCTCCCACCAACGTGCTTTCCTTATCGAGGTCATGGGCCGCAACTGCGGTTACTTGGCGTTGGCGAGTGGCCTAGCGGGGGGAGCGGAGTTGATCCTTGTGCCGGAGGCTGAGGGACCTCCTATGGACAAGATCGCCGAAGTCGTTGTGGATGCCTACGTGCGGGGTAAACATCACTGTTTGATCGTCATCGCGGAGGGGTGGAAACCGGGCACTCGAGCGGTTGCCGACTACCTGAAAGCTCACCGAGAAGATCTGGGCTTCGATGTGCGGGTGACCGTGTTGGGGCATGTGCAGCGAGGTGGGCGTCCCTCAGTCTTCGACAGGCTTCTGGCGACGCGCATGGGGGCCATGGCGGCCCAACGTCTGCTAAGTGGGGAAAGCGGGGCTATGGTGGCCTTGCGGGGCAATCAACTGGAGCCCTTTCCCCTGGCCGATGCCGTGGCGCAGTTGAGGCCGCTGGACCTGGGCCTGCTAGAGCTCTCGGACGTTATGGACTAAGCCCGATCTATTTCCACCGTTTCGCGAGTCGCAGCGTAAGCTCGCGGAGTGTCTCTTGAGGCCAGCCCTGGCCCCCGGAAGCGCTTAACGCATCCAGGGCCTCGTTCAGGTATCTGTCAGCCAGGGTCTCTGTGTAAGCGCGGCTTCCCACCCGTTCTATCTCCGACAGCAAGGCCGGCACCGTCGCCACGTCGATCGTCTCGCGTTCGAAAGCCTGTCTCAAGACCGGACTGCTGCGCAGTGCATGAAGGATGGGCAGAGTTTTTTTGCGTTTGATCAGGTCAGAGCCAACGGGCTTGCCCGTTTTGGCCGGGTCCCCCCAGAGACCCAGGAGGTCGTCCTGCATCTGGAATGCCCGCCCCAGGGCAATGCCATATTTATGCAAGGCCTCGCAGTTCTCCTGGGGGGCACCAGCGATCATGCCTCCCATCTCAGCCGCCAGGGCGATGAGCGCGGCGGTTTTATCGGTGATCATCTCCAAGTAGCTCGCCTCGGTGATATCTGGCTGCGTCTCAAATGCCAGATCTCGGCACTGACCCTCGGTAATCTGGATCACTGTCTCTGTGTACTTTGCGATTGCCTGGAGCATGAGATCGGCTGCCAAGCCAACCTGCGCGAGCGCCAGCATTCCTCTGTATGAAAGGGCAAACAGAGTATCCCCGGCGTTGACGGCCTGTGGCACACCCCAGACGGCCCATAGCGTGGGCCGTCCACGGCGTGTCCGGTCGTTATCCTCAATGTCGTCGTGGATCAAGGTGAAATTGTGCAGCAGTTCAATGGCCGTAGCGGCAGGAAGTGCCAGGTGCCAGTCACCGCCTTGAGCCTCGGTTGCCAGCAGGCAGATGATCGGCCGCAGACGTTTTCCACGCTCGACCTTGACTGGTTGGAAGCTCTCGTCGACCCATCCCAGGTGGTAGCGAACCATTCCGTAGAGCATCTGGGGGCCATCCTCAGTGGCTGTCACCAGTTGTTTCATTTCGTGTTCCAAGGTCGGCAGATAGCGTTCGAAGGGATCCATGGGTAGTCTCCGCTCAGTCCTTAATCACCTGGGCCTGTTGGAGCGCGGGGATGTCCCGGCTTCCGGTCACGAACATCACGATCCTGAGCTGACGGCGTATGATCTGGAGCCGTCTGGAGAGTGTCTCCTTCGATTCCGCGGCCGCGCGCAGGAGAACGCCTGCCATCGCCGCTAAGTCGGCACCCAGCGCCAGGCACTTGGCGATGTCCAGTCCTGTACGCAAGCCGCCACTAGCGACGAGCGGGATGTCCCGATCTACCTGGCGCACCATCTGGATCGAAAGCGCGGTGGGGATGCCCCAGTTGCGGAAACTGGCCGCGATCTCTCGATCGTCGCCCGACGGCAATCGGTGGAATTCCACCTGGCTCCATGATGTGCCCCCTGCGCCCGCGACATCGAGCGCGGCCACACCTGCATCGATCAGTTGGCGCGCGACGTGAGCCGATAGACCCCAGCCGACCTCTTTGACGATCACCGGTACCTCCAGGCTCTTACACAACATCTCAATTTTACGCAGCAGGCCAGCGAAGCGTGTGTTTCCCTCGGGCTGCAAGGCCTCCTGGAGTGGATTGAGGTGCAGGTAGAGACCATCCGCTTCGGTCTCTGCCACCAGGCGTTGGCAGATCTCGAGGCCGTAGCCATACTGCAATTGAACTGCCCCTAGATTGGCCAGTAGGAGGATATCTGGGGCAAAAGATCTGACCTTGAACGTCTTGGTTGTCTCGGGATGCTCGATCATGGCGCGGGTTGAGCCCAGTCCCATGCCGATGCCAGCCTCTTGGGCGACCTCTGCTAGAGTCCGGTTGAGGCGTCCCGCTTCCTCTGTGCCCCCAGTCATGGAAGAGATGAGAAGCGGCATAGAAAGGTGATGTCCCAGGAAAACCGTAGTCGTGTCGACGTCCTCAAGATTGACCTCGGGTAGTGCCTGGTGTACCAGGTGATACCGTTCCAGCCCAGTCGAGAGGTCGACAAATGAAACGTCCTCCTCAAGGTTAATGCGAAGGTGCTCGTCCTTACGAACGCTGGTGGTCTTTGGTGTCATCATGATCTCCCTAGTATTTGACTATAACCTCCGTTGACCGGTGGGCAAGTATCCTCCCTCGGCGAGGATGTATTGGGAGCCCTGTCTGCTGATAATGTACTTGTTCGCAGTCCTTTCAACGCATTGATGACACTGCGTCGGGCAGTGTAGGGCTTTCATTTCTCTGGCCCGCTGCCACCTTAAAGCGCGAGCGCATCCAGCACCGCGTCTATGCCACACGTGCGGAGCCTCGGCCGGCGGTCTTCCACCCCATTGAGGTGTTCTATCATCGCCCCCCTTATCCCGGAGGTGAATTGTTAGTAAGGCCAAGCGCTTGACAATTCATCAGGCGGCGTATAGAATGGCAATAGTTTGTTACCATGGAAATACTGCGGCGCGGCCCGCGGTCTTCGTGCATGAGGAGGACGTGATGAACCAGGAAGTCTACGAAAAGGTGAAAGCCATTATCATTGATACTTTGGCTGTCGAGGAGGGTCAGATTACACCTGAGGCGCGTTTCCGTGAGGATCTTGGGGCGGATTCCCTGGATCTTGTCGAGTTGATCATGGCGTTTGAGGATGAGTTTGGCAGCCAGATATCCGACGATGATGCCCGTAGCATCACGACAGTAGAAGGAGCGGTAAAGTTCATCTCTGAGAAGATGCAGGGGGGGACATAGGCTGGTCGGCTGTACACGATCGACCTCGGCACGGACATGGCGTTCACATGGTTCGTGCCGTTTTCTTTATGCCTCTGTGAGGCTATGTTGAGCGGAGAGGGTTAGGGACGTAATGGGGAAGGCTCTGATCTGGTAGCGTTACCATCATGATGTTGATCCGCAAAAAACGAGAGCGACGTCTCGCAAAAGCTTGACGCGTGCCCTTTTGTATGTTATAATTGCAATGTTGGCAGGACGAGGAGGTCGTCCGTGCAATGATCAAAGTGAACCTTTCCGCGTTGACCCATGCAAAGGTAGGGACACGGTCGTCTACTGTACTCGACCTCGGTCATGTGGTTGTCAGTGATATCGAGTTAGCCTTCCTTCGGGGTACACTTGAGTTTACGCGTGTCGACAACGGTATTTTGGTGCAGGGCATTCTTGATTCGGCAGTCAAAACCGAGTGTATTCGATGCCTTACCCCTTTCTTTTCACCGATTCAAATTGAGCTTGAAGATGTGATCAGCCTGCCAGGTTCGGAGTTGACTTCAGAGCAACCTGTGCGAGTGCATGAGGATGGTTGGGTTGACCTTTCTCCCTTGATCCGTCAATACGCCTGGGTCAATCTACCCTTGAATCCTGTCTGTTCCCCTGACTGCCAGGGGCTGTGTCCAGTGTGCGGTGGGAATAGGAACCTGGGAGAGTGTCATTGTGACACAGAACCTTCTATAGATCCACGCTGGAGTGTCCTGAAAGAGCTAAAAGACAGTGTCTCGCCGTAGACTTCAGCTTCGCTGAAGTGCAGATTCGTGGTCGTTTGATCCGAGGAGGCCTATGGACGTTATTGCAGATCTGCTCGAGAAGGCGGAGTCGCAAGGGTTTCTATCTGCCGATGATGTGATTGAGGCATTGGCGTCCCTGGACGGAGAAGTTTCTCTTGAAAGTGTGATGGCGAAGCTACGAAAGGCGGGCATCGACATCGAGGTCAGCGGGGAGGAAGGTGGAGATGGGCTCCGAGGTCCGGAAGACGGAGCGGCCTTCGGGGAGCCGTGGAATGAGGATGAGGCCGCGGAGGATGTAACAGAGGAGGACATCTACAGTCTGGATGGCATCAGCGTCGACGACACGGTGGCTCTGTATCTCCGAGAGATGGCTCGGGTGCCCCTGCTCACCAGTGAGGAAGAGGTGGCTCTGGCCAAGAAGATCGAGCAGGGGCGGGAAGCGCAACGCCTGCTGCAGGAAGGCGTGAGGTCGGCTGAGGAGCGAGCCTGTCTGGAGCAGATCGTGTCAGAGGGTCTGGCGGCGCGTGACCATCTCATCCGCGCCAACACCAGGTTGGTTGTCAGTATTGCCAAGAAATACATCGGCCGTAACGTGCCCTTCTTGGACCTGATCCAGGAGGGCAACCTGGGCCTGATGAAGGCTGTGGAGAAGTTCGAATACCAGCGTGGCTATCGCTTTAGCACCTATGCGACTTGGTGGATTCGGCAGACGATCACACGCGCGATTGCGGATCAAGGTCGCACCATTCGGGTTCCCGTCCACATGAGCGACCGTATCCGTCGGCTCTACCGGCGGGCTCAGGAGATCGAACAGGAACGTGGCACACGGCCGACCCCCGAGGAATTGGCTGAGGAGATGGGAATGGAACCCAAGAAGGTTCAGTGGATGATGCGCGTGTCATGGCGCCCCCTGAGCCTTGAGAAGCCAGTGGGTGAGGATGAGGACAGCGAGCTGAGCAACTTCATCGAGGATGATCAGACACCGACACCACCCGACACTGCCTATCAGGCGATGCTGCGAGACCGTATCGAGGAGGCACTCTCAACGCTCAACCCACGGGAGGTGCGGATCCTGCGGATGCGATTTGGCCTGCACAATGGGCGGACTTACACACTCGAAGAGGTGGGGCAGAAGTTCGGACTTACCCGGGAGCGCATTCGCCAGATTGAGGGGCAGGCGTTGCGTCGTCTGCGTCATCCCAGTCGAAGCCGGGATCTAAAGGACTATCTCAGATGATGTTTAGTGGGTGCTGGATGGGAGTCATGGGCATGATGTGCCTGCCAGCCTTCCGGAGGTGTGGCGGATCTCAGGCCCTGTAGGGTCATGGACATGGGAAGGCCGCCAGCCTCGCTGGCGGCTTTTTTGTTGGGTGAGGTCTTCTTAGCGTTTCAACGACCTCTGGTATACTAGGCATGTATGGATGAAGGAGGAGAGTGGATGAACGGACAAAGGAAGATCCTGGTTGCTGTCGCCTGGCCCTATGCAAATGGGGATCTCCACATTGGGCATCTGGCCGGGGCATATTTACCGGCGGATATTTTCGCTCGCTATCATCGTCTGGCGGGCAACGATGTGCTGATGGTGTCGGGCTCGGACTCACACGGCACGCCCGTGGCGCTGCGTGCCGAGCAGGAGGGGGTGACTTCACGGGAGGTCTTCGAACGTTTTCATCGTCGTTTCCTGGAGACCCAGCAGGAGATCGGCATTTCCTATGATCTGTTCACCCACACGGATACCCCGAATCACCACCGTGTCGCACAGGACATGTTCCTGGCGTTGCTGCGTAATGGCTATCTCTACATCGAGACACAGCGCCAGTTCTATTCGGAGACTCTAGGGCGCTTCTTGCCGGATCGGTATGTGGAGGGTGTGTGCCCTTACTGTGGCTATGAGGAGGCCCGCGGTGACCAATGTGATAACTGTGGGAAGATCCTGGATGCGCTCGAACTGGGTAACCCACGATGCAAGATCGATGGATCGATTCCGGTGATCCGTGAGACAGAACATTTCTTTCTGGATTTGCCCAAACTCGAGCCGGCTGTGTTGGCCTATTTGGAGGAGGACAAGGAGGACTGGCGCCCCAGCGTGCTCAACTTCTCTCGCAACTATGTGAAGAGCGGTCTCAGAGGACGTCCTATCACCCGAGATATCGATTGGGGAATCCCCGTGCCGATTGAGGGATATGAGACAAAGCGCCTTTACGTGTGGTTCGAGGCGGTGATCGGATATCTGTCCGCGAGCATCGAGGCCATGAGACTGAGAGGGACCCCCGAGGCATGGAAAGAGTGGTGGTACGACCCTCAGGCAGAGACCTATTACTTCATCGGCAAGGATAACACAGTCTTCCACACTGTGATCTGGCCCGCCGAGCTCATCGGGGCTGAACGGCTGTATGAGGAAGATCCGGGTAAGCGGTTTAACCTTCCCACTGATGTGCCGGCGAATGAGTTCATGAATCTGTCGGGCACGCAATTTTCGAAGAGCCGGGGGCATATGATCACGCTGCCGGATGTGTTGAGTCGGTACGATGCAGATGCAATCCGGTATTACATCACGGTTGTGATGCCTGAGACGAGCGACAGCGACTTCTACTGGGACGACTTCGTTCAGCGCAACAATGGTGAATTGGTAGGTATTTGGGGCAACCTGGCCCATCGTGTCCTGTCGTTCACCTATCGGCACTTCCGTGAGGTACCGACCCCTGGGCCGCTCAGTGAGGTCGATGAGGCGATGCTGGCAAAAGCACAGACTGCTTTTGACCTGGTGGGCGGGCATCTGGCGGGTCGTCGGTTCCGGGCTGCATTGTCGGAGGCGATGGGTCTGGCACGTGAGGCCAACCGCTATCTCGAGGTAAAGTCCCCCTGGTCTGAGATTAAGACTGACCGTGCGTCAGCA
The DNA here is from genome assembly GCA_964530185.1 of uncultured Anaerolineales bacterium. Classification (GTDB taxonomy): domain Bacteria; phylum Chloroflexota; class Anaerolineae; order B4-G1; family SLSP01; genus PWVB01. Next base: position 65,323 of record CAZHBB010000003.1, on the reverse strand, counting down.
GGAACCACTCTCTACGTGGCCCTGCAGGTCATCAATGCCCTCAAGACGTTGTTGGCGCCGTTCCTGCCTTTCTCATCTGAGAAGTTGCATCGCCTCCTGGGTTATGAGACACCACTGTTTGGAGAGCAAACGATCGCCTCGGTCGACGACACTCATGGTGGCCACGAGGTGCTGCGTTATGATGCCTCGGCCGCCTCTGGCCGCTGGGCTTTTGAAACGCTACCCGCGGGCTGGATCCTCACCAAGCCCCGCCCGCTCTTCAAGAAGCTGGATGAGAGTGTCATCGAAGAGGAAATGGCTCGCCTGGAGAGTTAGTCGACGTAATATAGATCTGCGGTGTCCTGCGGGCGGCTGACATAGCTGCTGGCCAGCCGTCCGGTTCTCTGATCAGATGCCATGAGGTGACCGAGGAAAGATTCGGTGACGCGAAGGCTCCTGCCTACTTTGCTGTTGTTCGTACTCCTCACGCTCACGTTGAGGATGCAATCTATCTGGTGGGATGAGGGGATCAGCCTTCACCTTGCTGGACTACCCTGGCGAGACCTGCTTTTGGATCGCGCCTCCAATATTCACCCCCCCCTCTATTTCGTGGCCTTGAAGGTGTGGGCCATGGCCGCTGGCCGCACGCCATTCACCGGGCGTTATCTCTCTGTGCTCGCGGCCACCCTTTTACCCGCAGTGGTGCAAGCTTTCCTGCGGGGACGGGTCAGCGCTCGGGCGGGACATGTCGCAGGGCTCTTGATCGCCCTTGCACCCCCGGTCGTGGTGTATGGTCAAGAGGTACGGGCCTATATTTTCTTACCCCTATTCTCCCTGGTGTTGTGGGCTCATGCCTGGCCCTCACTGCGAGCCGACATGCGCCACTGGCGGGGTCGGGGTGTGCTTCTGGGTATTGCCATCGCTGCTCTGCTCCTGACGCATTACGGGGGCGTGATCGCCCTTGGCGGTGCTCTGCTGGCGGTCACCGCGCGGCTGCTGGGAATATGGCGGCCTCTCGGAGGTATGGAGGATACTGCCCAGGAGGTCGGACGCAATCTGGTGCGCCTGTGGTTGACGGCTTGTGGGGTAGCATGGGTTCTGTTGGTCCCATGGGCGGTCTTCGTGCTGCGCGTCGGGACAATGGCTCTGCAGTCTCAGGCTGGACTGGGCAATGTGTTGGATGAACCGGCCCCGTGGTTCTATGTGTTGCGCTTGATCATGGCCTTCCAAATCATGGGGATGCCGCAGGCACTGGCAGACCCTCTGCTGATGCGGGCAACGGCGCTGGTGGGGGCGTGGTTGGGGGTTGCCGTGTTGGAGGGTGTGCGGCATAGGCTCACGAGATCTCGCCTGGAGCCCTGGGTGTACCTCTGGTTGATTCCTCTGTTGGGTTCTATGGGCATCTGGTGGTTGAGCCCTCAGTCTCACCCTCGCTACCTGTATGCCCTGATCCCTGGTGGATGGATGCTGATCGCTCTGCTTACAACGCTGTCTCGCCTGAACCCCGGCCTGCGCATGGGATTGCTGGCTGCGGTGCTGGTGAGCTCTGTGCTGGGCATACGGGCTTACCTAGTCGATCCACGCTATGCCCGCACCGATGTGCGGGCCGTTGCGGCCTTCCTCCGCCAGGAGGGCGAAGCAGGTGATGTGGTCCTGATCCCCCACACGGATTGGTCTCTGGTGCAGTATGACATCGGGCTTGTGCACCCCATGATGGTCCCTGAGGCGTTTGGGGCGGATGATGCCGGAGCTGTGCTCCTGGAGGACCAGGGGGCACGACGGGTGTTTGCGCTGGACTACGAGCGTGGCGCGCTGGATGCTTATGGCAGCGTCCGGGCCGCACTGACGTGGCATGGCAGGCTGGTTGCCCGACAGCAGTTCCAGGGTGTGTTCCTGGAGGAGTACCTGATGGAAGGGATGGCAGCCATGCCGCCCTGCCGGCCGCTGCCTGCGTGGTGTGCTGAGGGAGGAGGACCATGCCTTGTGGGTGTTGCTTTCCAGGAGCGCCCCATCAGCGGGGCTGCACTACCGATGCGTCTGTGTTGGGATGGTGAACCAGCCCCCACCCGCCTCAGTGTGGCTCTTCGTCTATACGACTCTGAAGGTGTGTTGGTGGCTGCAGAGGATGACCTGTTGGTGGACGTCACATTGCGGGGGACCGATCACTGGGATGGAAAGCCCATTTCCACTTATCACCTGGTCCCGCTGCCAGTGGGGCTCGCGCCGCTGGTGCACAGGTTGGAGGCGGGGTTGTACGAAGGCAACCAGACTATCACCCCCGTCGATCTGGTTTCTCAGTCAGGGCCACAACCGGCTGTCGTCGTGGGTTCCGTCAGACCACGGGTGACCCCATGGCAGGAGCCGTCGCTGTATCTTCCGGAAGAGTCCTGGCAGGGTGAAGTACGTCAACTGCTTCCGGGACTTCAATTGGAGGGCCACCGATTGAGTGAGTATGAGCTCGCGCCCGGTGGTGATCTGGTCGTTACGTTGTTGTGGCGGCGTGAGGAAGGGGCTTGTCCATGCACTGGGGCCACATTGGCCCTGTGGCAAGGTGAGCAACGCCTGACTGCCACGCCATTGCCTGCCCTTGCCTCCGGCACACCGCCTGGGAGGCCGCTGTTGGAGCATGTACGATTGACAGTTCCCTCGAGTGCAAAAGAGGGCCCGGCCCAACTGCTGGTGGAGATGGAAGGTGGAAGTTGGGAGTTGGATCAGATTCGGATCCTGGAGGGTGAGCACCGGTTTGAGCTGCCCCCCATGACGCATGCCCTGAACGTGCGAATGGACGATGTGGCGGTGTTACGCGGCTACGAGGTCACGCCTGAGCCGGTTCTCACGGCAGGGGCGCCGTGTACGGTGACGCTGATCTGGGAGGCTGGACCACAAGCCGCGACACAGCGCTTGAAGGTGTTTGTACATCTGGTGACAGAAGCGGGCACGTTGGTCGCGCAGCACGATGCCGAGCCCGCTCTGTGGCACCGCCCTACAACAGGCTGGGTCCCTGGTGAGATCATCGAGGATGTACATCCACTCACATGGCTGCAACCCTTGTCTGAGGGGCCGGTGCGCCTGAGGGTAGGACTCTACCATGGTGACAGCGGTGCCCGGATCCCCTGGGAGACGGGAAGTGACGCGTTGGATCTGCCGCTCGAGCTGAGAGTACAAAGCCCATAACACAGCCGTGGTTGGGGTTTTCGGTGGCTCTGCTATCATTGGGTGGCCACATCATTTCGGGAGATATGCATGACGGAGCATCCACTAAGCCGTTGGGAGCGTGTTCTGTACCTGGTCCTGTTGGTGCTTGCCCTCTTCACGCGTTTCTATGCGTTGGGCGAGCGGGCAATCAGTCACGACGAGAGTATTCACACTAAGTTCTCCTGGAATCTCTACTCAGGTCTGGGCTTTCAACACAATCCCATGATGCACGGCCCTCTGCTCTTCGAGCTTACGGCGTTGACATATCATCTGTTGGGCCCAAATGACTTCACTTCGCGCGTTGTGCCGGCGCTGGCCGGGGTCCTGCTGGTTATGGCACCGATCCTGTTCCGTCGCTGGCTCTCGCCGGCTGGTGCGCTGACGACCTCGATGCTGCTGTTGATTTCGCCGTCAATGACGTACTACGCCCGCTATGCCCGCCACGATGTGCTTCTGATGCTGGCGGCTGTCTGCCTACTCTGGACGATCTTCAGTTTCCTGTCATCGGGCAAGAGACACTGGCTGGCGTGGATGGCAGCGTTCTTTTCCATCATGCATGCCACTAAGGAGGCCTCGTACATCTATGTCGCTATCTTCGGTGGTCTGCTGGCAATCCCTCTCTTGATTTGGATATGGGACGGGCCCTGGCAGCGTTCCGAATTGCGCACCGTGATGCTCTTGCTGCTGGGGACATCGATGATCCTGCTCATGGCCTTTGGGCTGGGGTTACAGCAGGCTGCCGTGCAAGAGATTCCTCTGAGCGAGAGCGGTGATGGTCGGTTGGCGGATGTCCTTGTGCCGCAATGGGCACGACTCAGCGCGGGCCTCGCTGCCATCCTGGCAATGGGGGCGGTCATCGCCCTGGTGAGAGGGATGGGTGAGTCTCGGCTCCGTCAGAACCGCCTTTTCAGCCTCTTGGTTGTCCTGGGTACGCTGACGCTGCCGTTGGGATCGGCCATTCTGATCAAATTCGGCACCGGTGTGGATATGTCCCTGGTCTACGACGCTGTGCGCACTGGAAACTTTGGGGTCATCCCAGGTGAGGCTGTGTGGGTCAGTGCGGCGGTTGTCCTAGGGACGTTGGTACTCTCCATCGCCGTGGGTCTGTGGTGGGACCGCGTGCAATGGCTCAGAATTGCCGCCATCCACTATGCCATCTTCCTCACTCTGTACACTACGGTCTTCACATGGGGCTTTGGTGCCCTTTCGGGCCTGGTAGGCGGCCTGGCCTACTGGCTTGCTCAGCAAGGCGTCAAGCGTGGCAACCAGCCCTCTTACTATTACCTGCTGATCGGGGGACTGTACGAGTACCTCTCATTGGCCCTGGCGTCGGTGGGGGTCTTCGTCGCTTTGAAGCAGGCTATCGCCGAACGCTGGCGGGATAAGAACGCGCAAGAGTTGGCCAGCGGGTTGTTTCCTCTCTTCCTGGCGGGTTGGACCTGTCTGTCGTGGGGGGCGTACACCTGGGCCGGCGAAAAGATGCCCTGGCTGCTGGTTCATATCGCGTTGCCCAGTATCTTCCTGGCAGGTTGGCTCCTGGGGAGGTTCTTCAAAGGCCTTGCTGGTGTGCCCTGGATGGATGGAACGCCCTGGACCCTGGCCGGAGGCTTGGTCCTAGGTTTGGTAGCCTTTTTCGTCGTCGGAGACAGTGTGCAGGATCTGCGTGTTGCTCTGGAGGGAGGGATGAGCCCCGCGGGACCGGCACTGGTCACGCTTCGTTCCCTAGGTCGGATGCTGGGCGGGATCCTCGGGGTGGTGGGAGCGGTGGTAGCCTTGTACTGGAGTGGGCGGCGTCTAGGCGGAAGCCGGAGCCTGCGGGTCCTTGGCACCTTGATCCTTCTCTTGATGAGCGTCCTCACCGTGCGCACGATGGTGATGCTCTCTTTCATCAATGATGATCTGGCTACGGAGTTCCTGGTCTACGCTCACGCAACGCCCGATATCAAAGTTGCCCTACAGCAGGTCCGTGATGTCTCGTGGCAGATGACGGGCACGGCCAATGAGGTACGGGTTGCTTATGGCGAAGATGGATCATGGCCATTCACCTGGTATATGGTCGAGTTTCCCAACAACTATTTCTACGGCACTACCCCTGATCCTGAGCAGCTTCAGAAATGCCCGGTGGTGATTGCCGGGAGCGCACAATATACGGTGGTGGAGAACATCCTGGGACAGGATTACGTCCACTACGATTATCTTTACCTGTGGTGGCCCATTCAGGACTACTTTGGACTCACATGGGAGCGAGTCCATCGTGCGTTGACCGATCCGGCCATGAGACGGGCACTGTGGGATATCGTGTGGCGTCGTGATTATCACCGCTACGCGCAGCTCAAGAATCCGGTGGATCCTTTCACATTGCACACCTGGCCCTATCGAAAGGAGTTTCGTCTCTATGTGCGGCGCGATGTGGCAGCCCAGGCCTGGCCTTTCGACTGGCCGCAGCAAAGCGTCGCGCCGCCCGAGCGCGTTGAGGAGACACCCCCGCCTGATCCCTACGGACTGAGCGATCGTGCTCTGCCGCGCCTCTGGTCGGTTACACTGCCTGGGGCAGCCCTGCGGGGGCTGGACGTAGCGCCCGATGGAACGTTCTATGTAGCCGATACGGCCAATCATCGGATCTGGCATCTGGACCCATCGGGCGTTCTTGGCGGGTTCGGTGGATTCGGGACCGAGCCTGGGCAGTTCAGTGAACCCTGGGACGTTGCGGTCGCTGCTGACGGCACCCTCTTTGTTGCGGACACGTGGAACCATCGGATCCAACATCTTGATTCAGAGGGCAACGTCCTGGCAGTCTGGGGCGGAGCCGTGCAGGTTGTGCAGCTTGGGGTGCCCGGCACGGAGGGCCTGTTCTATGGCCCGCGGGGCGTTGCTCTGACTCCAGAGGGGGGACTTCTGGTGGCGGACACCGGGAACAAACGGATCCAGATCTTCGACCAAAGTGGCCGTTTCCTGCGAGAGTTCGGGGGATGGGGGCAGGCTGGGGGGAAGCTGGATGAACCAGTGGGCATCGCTGTGCGTGAAGATGGGATGATAGCCGTGGCCGACACCTGGAACCAGAGGGTCCAGATCTTCACCTCTGAGGGGATCGCCGTGCGACAGTGGCGCATTCCAGGCTGGGATGTCACCAACCCGGATCTCAAACCTTTTTTGAGTTGGGCGGGTGACCAACTGCTGGTGACCGATCCGTTGATGAGCCGGGTCCTGGCTTTCGACGATCAGGGCGCGTTCCTTTGGTCACTGAGTGCGAGAGCTGGCGCGGGATTGAGCTTCCCACAGGCGATCGTCGTCGCTGGAGATGCATTAGTCGTCACAGACCCTCACCAGGGCATTGTGATCGCCTATGCTCTGCCTTGACCTGCCGAGGGCTAGCGCTCGCCTGGATAGCTTGGGTATCCTGTGATTTTGCGGATCTCCTCGTAGAGCGGCTTGAGACGTCGGTACATGCGGCGGTAGACGCGCTGGTACAGTTCCTCGTAAAGATCGCGGTTCTGGGGCGTGGGTTCGAAAACGCGCCCAATACGAGTCATCTCCTGGGTGGCTGTTGCGAAATCTGGGTGGATGCCCAGCCCGACTGCGGCGTCGATGGCCGCGCCTAGCCCTGAGGTCTCGTGGGTGTGCGGACGGGCCGTAGGCATGCCGAAGATGTCGGCTGTGAGTTGCATGGCCGCGTCGCTCTGCGAGCCTCCGCCCGATACTCGCAGCTCTGTGATCGACACATGGCTTCGTCGCTCCATGCGTTCTTTGGCTTCACGCAGGGCATAGGCCAGCCCCTCCAGGATAGCGCGGTAAAAGTGCGCACGCGTATGGACGTCTCCAAAGCCGATCACCGCGCCTTTGGCCTCCGGCCCGGGTATCTTCAGGCCGGGTGACCAGTATGGCTGCAGGATGAGGCCCATCGAGCCAGGAGGTGCCTGGTTGACCAATTCGTCGAAAAGGGTCTCGGGCTCGACGCCACGCTCGTTGGCCAACCAACGTTCCAGGTGTCCAAATTCCTCTTTGAACCAGCTCACCATCCAGAAGCCGCGATAGATCTGAATCTCAAGGCTGTAGTGATCCGGCACCGCTGAGGGGTAGGGGGGAATCAGCGGGATGACCTCGATGTAGCGCCGATGGGTGGTATTGATGGTAGCGGTTGTGCCGTAGCTCAAGCAGCCGATGTGAGGATAGAGCCCGCCCGCGCCAATGACCTCACATGCCTTGTCTGCAGCGGCTGCGATAAGGGGTAGGCCCTCGGGAATCCCTGTGGCCTCGGAGGCAGGGCCTGTGATGGACCCCAGGGGGGTTGCCGGCGGCACGAGCTCAGGCAGAAGGCTGGGATCCATAGGGACAGCGCGCCATTTCCAGTCCCAGGCGGGCGCCCAAGTGCGTTTCTTGTAGTCAAAGGGCAGATACCCTACCTGACAGCCTACCGAGTCCACAAAGCGACCGGTGAGGCGGTGCGTCAGGTAGCCGGATAAGAGTAGGTACTTGTGTGTCCTGCGCCAGATGTCCGGCTGGTGAGTGCGGATCCAGTTGGCCTCGGCCTCCGCCTGGAGGTAGGCCACTGTCTCGCTCATCCCTGCCAGTCGGAAAAGCAGCCCCCATATCCCGCCCACTGGTTTCAGGCCCTCTGTGCGCCGCTGGTCGAGCCACACGATAGCAGGGCGTAGAGGGCGTCCCGTGGCATCCACATTGACCATGGTGGCACGCTGCGTGGTCAATGCCACACCAGCGATGGCTTCGCGCGGCACGTCGGTCTGTTGCCACAGAGCGTGACAGGCCTGGCACAGACTGTGCCAGTAATACTCAGGATCCTGTTCAGCCCATCCGGGTTTGGGGGAGACATAGGGCGTGATGGGGATACGGCTGCGTGCGACCAGGTTGCCCTGCGGGTCGAACAGCAGGGCTCGCACACTCTGTGTCCCATTGTCGAGCGCCAGGATATAATCGTCCATATTCGAGCGCTTACCAGCACTCAGACCACGCGCAGCGGGTCTCTAGGTGCCACCGTAGGTTGGGATCGCCGCCCCGTTGATGACATTGGCAGCGTCTGAGGCCAGGAACAGCACCACCGCAGCGACCTCAGAAAAGCAGAGCGAGCGTTCATGGCCATCATGGCATCCTACGTCTCTGGTGGCGTGTTGGCTACGGGGGTCCCTGCACGATACCCCCCTACTGTGTTAACAAGGACATCAAGCCTCCCGAATCGCTCAAGGGCCAGGCTAACAGCGCGGGATACCGCTGAAGGGTCGAGCAGGTCCGTAGAGGGAGCGATCCACGTTCCAGGTAAATCTACCGGGTCGGCCAGCACGGAGTGAACTTTCTCGGCTCGGTGCCCCAGGAGCGCGAGTTGGGCACCAGCCCGGGCAAAAGCGTGGGTGACCTCTTGCCCCAGGTAGCCGCTTGCACCTGTGATCATGACGACGCACTCGTGGAAGTCGAATAGACACGTTCCCATGCGACAAAGTATACTGCAGGCCCCAGAAACAGCTAACCTACCCCTCGGAGACGCAGTTCCTGTATCTCCTGCTGGACCGCTTCATGAGCTATAGACGGGGTGCTCGCATCGAAGAGTCCTTAATAGCATCGCGAATCCAATGAGTCAAGGTGTCAAAGGTGTTCCGTGCGGTAACCGTTCGCCCTCGGGATAGGTGACATCATCCATCCGACTTGACAGAGGACCAACGATGAACCGCTGCGTGCCTATGGGAGCCATCCGGATGCGAGGTCAGGCCAGACCATGGGCGAGCAGCAAGTCGCTGTCGGCCAGGACTACCTCTGAAGGGCCGTCAGCGACGACCTCTCCCTCATCCATGACCACCGTCCGTGAGCACAAAGTGGAGGCCAGGGCCAGGTCATGGGTGGCGATGAGCTGGGTTATGGGCAGGCTTTCCAAAAGCGCGACAAGCTCGCGACGCGCGCGAGGATCAAGGCCTGCGGTTGGTTCATCGAGGACCAAGATATCGGGATCAAGCGGGAGCACTGTTGCGATGGCAATGCGTTTCTTTTCTCCAAGACTAAGGTGGTAAGTTACCCGCTCAGCATAAGAGCCCATTCCTACTGCTTCGAGAGCCCAGTGCACACGCTTTCTGATCTCAGGCTCCGGCAGACCGCGGTAAATGAGACCATAGGCGATGTCTTCAAACACAGTAGGGGAGAAAAGTTGGTCGTTAGGATCTTGGAAGACCAATCCTACCGCAGAACGGACGTGGGCCACGTTCTCTTTAGTCACTTTGATGTCGCAAACGTGCACTGAGCCAGTCTGAGGCAGTAGAAGGCCATTGAGGTGCAGAAGGAGCGTGGACTTCCCAGCGCCATTGGGCCCAATAAGCGCCACTTTCTCGCCCGCTTCAATGCGAAGGGAGACCTTGTTCAGCGCCAATCGTCCGTCGGGGTAGCGGTAGGAGAGGTGCTTAATTTTAACCGTGTTATGATGCATGTCGGTCTTGTATCATTTCCATAAGATCGTGGCGAGCCAAGGGATCAGCATAAGTCCCAGGGCCGTGCCCACGGCGAGGAGCCTCTGCCTCCATGAGAGTGGCGGAAGGGGGAGGGTGCGCACTGTGCCATCGTATCCGCGGGCACACATGGCATCGTATGTGCGCTCTGCACGCTCCAAGCTTCGGATGAGGAGGCTGCCGGCCAGATGGCCAGTGACCCTGGCGCGCCAAGCCAGTGTCCCGCCGCTGACTCGCCCTTTATTGGTCTTGGTCGACCTTAGTACACCACTGCGGGCTGCCCGTGCCCGAAGAAGCCTCTGGGCTTCAGACACCAGCACGAATAAGTAGCGCCACATCAGGTTAAAGATGGCGACCATGCTACGAGGGAGACCGAGCGCCTGAAGGGATGAAAAGAGCTGAAGAGTTGGTGTGGTAGCAGTGAGTACAATTGCCATCCCAACGGAGAGGATGGAGCGCAACAGGATACTGGTCGTCCGTGTCACCCCTTCGTCAGTGATAACCCATCCCCATGGGAGCGTCCAACGTGCAGTGCCTGGTGTGGTTACAAGAAGAGGAACTGCACTTAGGAGGAATGGTGTTGTCAGCGCCAGCCGCGCAACGATGAGCCGCGCTGGGAGCTCTGCCGTCAGCACAATGGCCAGCCATAGCGCGCCGAGGAGGAGGTACGCAGGCCATGCACCCGCAGGCAGAAACGCCACGGAGAGGATAAAGGCTAACGCGAGTCCCACTTTCGCGCGGGGATCGAGCCTATGAATCAGGCTCGATCCCCTGACGTGGCGTTCTAAAACAAACGGCGTCACGCCGTTGCGTCTCCGGTGGTATTGCGTCTTCGACGGGAGGATCCTACGCTGAACGCAGTGACCGACACGATTATCACCCCAATGATTCCCGCGAGAATGGTGGCGACGCGTTCATCGGCAATCCCTGGCACCAGATAGTCGGGTATGATCTGATAGAGGGGACCACGCGCGTTACCCAGAAAGCCATGTTGCTCGGCCACCCATTCCAGTCCGTCCGGATGGCTGGAGGCCCACGGTGCGATCAGCGTCAGGATCACAGCGATGGCCAGTCCGCCAACCCAAACGGCCCGTGTCCTATTGCCAGTGGACGATATGCTTGCGCGTCTCTGGACCAAGTCAGGGCGCACAGCCTGCACGAAGAGAAGAGCTCCAGCGGTGATCAGGCCTTCGCCAATGCCGATCAGTGCGTGGACGCTGGCCATGGCTGGCACGGCGATGTTGGCTGGTGACGTGCCAGAGAGGGCCAGTTCCAGGGCGCAAGCCAGGGAAGCCACGAAGACTGAGAGCCACCCTGCGACAAACGCAGAGGCCGTCAACATCCAGGATTTGCGCTGAAACAGGCGTTGGCTTGTTGTGTAAGCAAAGTGGGCAACGGCCACCCCGATGACTGCCATGTTGACCAGGTTGGCTCCCAGGGCCAGGAGTCCACCGTCTTGAAAGACCAGAGCCTGTACCACCACGACACAGCTCATGACAATGATGCTTGCCCATGGCCCAAGAAGAGCAGTCGCCAGGGCGGCTCCTATCAAATGGCCTGACGTGCCACCGGTCACGCTGAAGTTAAGCATCTGGCCAGCGAAGATGGCAGCCGACAGAACTCCCATGAGCGGTACATGGCGCTCGCCAAGAGCACGGTTGGTCCGTCTCAGTGCGTAGCCCAGTATGACGACGGCACTCACCCATAGAGCCAAACAGAGCCACACTGACAGGAACCCATCTGGGATGTGCATCGCGACTCGTGAAGCAAGCAAGGGACACCTCCTTTTCCTGGCGAAGTTATTGCGACGAGTCGCAATAATACCATGCCGCGGTACAGTGTCAAATCGCGGTAACCAGTCCTGCGGCGATGCTATGGGACGCTTACGGCCGTTTTCGTCGCCACGCTGCCAAGCCGACTTGCGGCTTGTTCTGCTGCGGTGTGGGCTATAATTCGAGCCGTGTTGTTGAATATCGGGGGTGGAGGTGGGTGAAGATGAACGTGGTTGACCTGCGGAGCGACACTGTGACCCGGCCTACGCCGGAAATGCGTGAGGCGATGGCCCGTGCCCCCGTGGGGGATGACGTGTACGGCGAGGACCCAACTGTCAACCGACTGCAGGAGATGGCGGCAGAGCGTCTGGGAATGGAGGCCGCGTTGTTCGTTCCCAGCGGGACCATGGGCAATCTGGCCTCGCTGTTGGCGCACTGTGGTCGGGGAGATGAGGCAATCGTCGGGGATCGAAGCCACACGTTCCTCTATGAGCAGGGGGGCATGGCCGCGTTAGGTGGCATCGTCCCGCACACAGTGCCCAATCAGCCAGATGGCACGATGCGGCTGCAGGACATCGAAGCTGCCATTCGTGAAGACAATCCTCATTACCCACGTTCACGGCTGATCTGCCTGGAGAACACGCACAACGCCTGCAATGGCTCGCCTCTGACGCCAGAGTACGTGGCAAGTGTGGCCGAACTGGCGCACGCGCGGGGGCTACAAGTGCATGTGGATGGGGCCCGCATCTTCAATGCGGCTGTCGCTCTGGGGGTCGACGTAAAGGCCCTGGTGCGCGATGTGGACTCTGTGACTTTCTGTCTGTCCAAGGGGCTGTGTGCTCCCGTGGGGTCGCTCATCTGTGGCAGGGTTGAGTTTATCGCCCGTGCCCACCGGGCGCGGAAGGTCTTAGGTGGCGGCATGCGGCAAGCAGGGATTATCGCCGCGGCTGGGATTGTGGCGTTGGAGACGATGATCGAACGCCTTGCTGAAGACCATGCCCATGCGCGGGCGTTGGCAGAAGGTCTGGCCAGCTTCCCCTACTTTCAAGTGGGCCCAGTGCACACCAACATCTTCTATATGTCACTCAGCGAGGCCTGCCCGTTCGATGGGGCTCAACTGGCTGAGGCCCTCAGAGTTCGGGGCGTGCTGTTGCCCAATCGCGGACCCCGAAGCTTCCGCGTGGTGACCCACTATTGGATCCGCGACGAGGACGTGGCTTATGTGCTGGACGCTGTCCGAGAGGCTATTGCGGTTCTTGGCGGATAGACTGAGTGCTGGGGTTGGGGACGGGCTGTGATGTTCCCCTGCTCCCCTGGGTGTGAAATGCGACCCAAGCTGCGACTGCTGTAGTGAGCGGCACGGCTAACATCAAGCCCACACTGCCCACAATTGCGCGAAGAATCTCCTCGGCGATCAACTCACGGTTGATCGTTAAATACCATGGCTCTGGGTAGAGATAGAAGAGAATCAGGAGAGGGAGGGCTGTGCTGGCGTAGGCCAGGACCAGGGTGTTGATCATGGAGGCCAGATGGGCGACACCGACTCGCATGCCGCGGGTATAGAGCACACGTGGCCGCTGTGTGGGATCCGCGTTGGCGAGCTCAAAGACCGTGATTGTCTGGGCCAGAACGACATCGTCGAGGACGCCAGCGGTTCCTAAGATCATTCCGGCCAATAGAAGACCCCGCATGGGAATGGTGACACCCGTAGCCTGCAAGAACATGGTTTCCTCTGACCCAAAGCCTGTCAGGCGGGTCATGTCCGTCCAGACGATGGCGAGGAATCCGGTCAGTGCCAGACTACCCACCATACCTAGTAGCGCTGCGTGGCTGGGAGGGTTCCACCCCTGAATCAAGTAGAGGGTGACTGCCAGCAACAGAGCTGTGCCAACCAGGGTTACCATGACTGGATCGCGGTGGGCGAGGATCTGTGGCAGGATAAAGGCCCCTATCAGCAGGCCACTGAAGGCCAGCCCAATGAGCGCGCGGACTCCCTGCCATCGTCCAATGACGATCGTGAGAAGGGCAAAACTGGCTGCGATGAGCGCCAGCGGCAGAAGTCGGACATGATCGGCGACCTGATAGACAGTTCGGCTGCCAGAATCTGAGGGCGCCTGTGGGTTATTGGGGAGCTCAGAGATCATGATCAGGGCACGGGCCCCAGGTCGAAAGCGCACAGCGCTGAGGATCGATCCCGTGCCATTGTAAGTTACCGTTACGACTTCGCCGTAGTGTGGTCCCTTTGTCAGGATCCGCACTCGCATCCGCTGTGCAACGGTGACTTGGCCTTCTGAGTTGACCTCTTGATGCTCGTCAAGGATCTCCTCTACCCGGGCCTGGACAGTGATTCCCAGTGCAGTGTGCTGTTGTGCGTACGGGATCGGTGGTTGTGTCAGGTGCAAGGCCAGGGTGGCAACTACGAGTATGGCCAGCGTCAGAACTCCCACGCCTTCCAAAACATAGCATATAGTACGGGATCGGCCTAATGTGTTCATGAGTTGGTCTCGATAGCGCATTATACCGCATGTTGCTGGGGCGCCAGCGCTGACGTTGAGCGCAGGGCTCACAGCCCTTTGGGTATGACAACTGTATCTGGGGAGACGTCGGGGATTCCCCTATTGAACATCGAGCAGTCATACACTGTCAGGATCGATGTGGGAGAGGTCGTCGGTTCCTGGTTGCACGGTGATGACTCACTTGTAGGTGGCAAGGTATGGTATAACCTATGCACACTCTATTGCGAGGAGGAGGCAAGCAAGATGGACGAACTGGTGGAGCTTGTGCAGAAGAAAGTGGGACTAAGCAAAGAGCAGGCCACTCAGGCTGTGAACGCCGTTGTTGGCTTCCTGAAGAAGAAACTCCCTGACCCCATTGCCAAACAGCTAGACGGGCTGCTTGCTAGTGAGCAAGCGATGGACGCTGCGGAGGATCTCCCTGACAAGGGCATGGGTGCGCTGTCAGGCATGCTTGGCAAGAAAGGGGACTGAGCACCGTCTCCGGTGTAGTGCTGATTTGGTCAGATTGGGCGTGCTCAAAAGGTCGGCCCATCAGCCTGACGCGGATGGGCCGGGACGGCCTAGTGCCACCCCCAGATGGCCCATAGGGCGATAATTAGGGCGCCGATCACCAGACGTACGGCTACGGCTGAGCCCCAGCCGATCAACATGGCCCGGGTGGCATGCCATGCCAGGCGCCAATCCTTCTTGAGGTGCCACTCAAGAAGGAAGAGACTAAGTCCGGTGAGCAAGATTCCCACGATGGGTGTTAGCAGGATGCTTGTCACCAGCCCAACTGCCGGTGCAATCAGCAATGACCACCCTTGAGCTCCTCCTTTGCGTGCCCCGGCCAGACCAAGAATGTTGTCCACAAACCACGAGAAGATGGTCAGCACGGTGATCACCCCAAAGCAGACCGCACCGAGAGTGCCAAAGCCGGCACTCAAGCCGTATAGAAGCGTCAACGCCCACATCACGGTGGGGGCTGGGAATGCTGGAATCAACATACCAATCCAGGAGGCGAGCAAGCTGAGCAGGATGACAAAACGGAACGCGGTACCGAGCCACGTCACGGCATTTACCTCCTTGGTGCTGATACTTCCCTACTCATGCGATGTCAACCTACTCTCCCCTTACCCCAATGTCCAGGATGAGGATGGGAGCCTCCCATCGGGGAGAAGACGCTCCCGATTATAGATGGGGTGGACCAATTGACCAAGCGACGTGTTCAAGGTAGGCATAGGCAGCATCCTGTCCAGATGACGCTGGTGCTCGTCGCTTTAGTCCTGCTGGCGTATCTGGTCCGCCTCATGGGTATCCAAAGCCAGGGGCTCTGGCGGGATGAGGTGGACCAATGGCGCTTTGCATTCTTCGGTTGGCGTGAACTGCTGGCAAATCTGACACGGCCTGGATGGAATGGTCCACTCTATTCGATGTTATTACGGGCGTGGATAGAGCTTGCGGGGGATACCCCTTATGCCATGCGGTTCCTCTCGACGCTGTGGGGAGTGCTGAGCGTCCCTTTGCTCTTCAGGTTGTCAACGCGGCTCTGTGGAAAGAGAGGCGCGATGATTGCCGCACTGTTGACGGCTCTGTCACCATACATGGTCTGGTATGCCCAGGAGATCAAGATGTACACCTGGGTGCCCTTTCTGGTACTCCTGGCGTGCTATGCCTTGGATAGAGCTTGTCAAACATCTCGCCTGGTATGGTGGGGAATGGTGTTGGTGGCAGCGAGTTTGGCATTCTACAGCCACATTCTGACAGCCCTTTTGGTTCCGGTGTTGGTACTCTGGTTCCTGCTCTGCAGGGACCGCCACCCCCGGGCTCTAGTTGGGGGCGTGCTGGTGCTTGCCGGGCTCGTGTTGCCCTATCTTCCACTTCTGCAGTGGCAACTTCCCCTCCTCCTGCAACAGCGGGAGACAGGTTTTCCCCGCTATTCGCTGGAGCAGATGGCACAGATGCTGCTGACGGGGTGGAGCGCTGGCATCTATCAGGGAAGCTGGGGTGGGGAAGCGGGACTATGGGTCATCGTCACAGCTTTTGCACTGTTGGTATGGGCTGGGCTCGTACGGCTGGCGTTGAGCCGGAGGGTGCGGCTGGTTCAGTTGGGGGTCTGGCTCATTCTCCCCTTACTGGCCGTGTGGCTTGTCTCCTTGCGCAGTCCGATCTTCACCGATCGGTATTTGATCTGGAGCGCACCAGCTTTCTATATCTTAGGTGGGGTTGGCTTAGATGCCTTGAGGCGCCGATGGCCCTCGCTGGCCGCTGTCCTGCTGGCCCTGTTGATGATCGTCAACCTCCATGGCTTGTTGATGCAGATGGCTCATCCTATCAAACCACAGTTCGAGCGCGTGGTGGAAGTCGTTACCGCCCGACGTGGACAGGACGATCTTCTGTTGTTTCAGATTCCTTACAATCATTATGTGTATGCGTTCTATGCAGATGGCGATCTGGGGAGATGGGCGGAAGCCCCATACACGAACTGGCAGTTGCCGGATGGCCGCTATCAGGTAGGCGAGAGTTACGTCACCCAGGAGATGGCGCGCATCGTAGGGGATACCCAACGTGTATGGCTTGTTTACTCTGAAGTCGCTCTGTGGGACGCGCGTGAGTTGGTGAAGGCATGGTTGGATACCACGTGTCGCACCGACGAGGCTTACTACTTCACTGGAGTGTCGCTGTTCCTGTACCGTTGTGCGTTCCACTGAGCTTGTAACCCGGTAGATGCAGTCGCGTCGCGGCAGCTCGCCGCGACGCGACTGTGTGACCGGCTGAGTCTGGTGTAGTCTTTATGGGATGCACAACACCTGTCCAGCGTAGATGAGGTTCAGGTTGTAGATGGAGTTGGCGCGACCAATGCTCCAGATGTCAGAGCCATAACGAAGTGCGATGGCGGTCAGGGTATCTCCCCATTGGACTGTGTGGTAATAACGGCAGCCGGTCGATGGCGAGGGGGCAGGCGTGCTGCCACCTGGGGTAAACTGACGTACTGCGACAGGGCCGGGTGGGATCGGTGACCAGGGAGCCACTGGGATTCCCAATCGGGTGCCCACATAAAGAAGGCTGGGATTGACAATGCCGTTGCAGGCGGCGATGGCGTTGGGATCTGTGGCATAGGCGCGTCCGATGGAGTAGAGCGTCTCCCCTGCTCGTACCGTGTGGTACCCCTGGATAGTGCATGATGAAGAGGGTGGGGTGGTCGTCGCAGGTGGGGTTGTCGGCGAAGCGGTCGGAGCCGGTGTCGTAGGCGCCGGTGTGGTGGGTGAGGGAGTTGCCGTTGCGCCGCTGGTCACAGTGACAGTGGCGTTCTGTGAGGAGGAGGGAATCTGTCCTCCGCCCGCGTCCGCCAGCAAAACGCTGGTGAAGCTCACGCTGGCTGTCCCGGCCGCCTTGCCCTTGAAGGTGATCGTGGCCAGTGTGCCGCTGCCGCTCACTGCAGCGTGGGGGGCCATTTGAGAGATGGCGAAGTCGATGGTCCCAGTGGCGTTGTCAGCCAGGTTCTGGGCCACGAAATCCGGAGCAAGGAAGTCCCCCATGCTGATCTGGATGCCTCCGGTGCCTGCGTCGGCGTCAACGACCTCGAGGATACTGGCGTCGAAGGAGAGATGGAATTCGGCTCCAAAGAGGTTGCTGACGTTTTCCACCGTCACGCTCACCACGACGGTCTCTCCTACCTGGATGGTGCTGGTGGCGGGCACGATCTTGACGACCGGATCGGCCGCCAGAGCCTGGGGCGTTGGCGTGCTCAACAGAGCAAGTGCGAGCAGGAGCCATGCGCTTAGCAAACGTAACACTCGATTGGACTTCATGACTTTATCCCCCTACTTGGTCGATTGGCCGTTTACCATCCCAGCGGGCCGTAGCGGCCAAAGTTGCCTGCTGCGATTGTCAGATCGAAGATGTTCACTTCGCCGTCATCATTGATGTCGGCGGGCTCAGTTGGGGCCCAGCCTGTGGTCCCGTAGCGGCTGATGATCGTCACGATATCGAGGATGTTGACGTTGTTGTCGCCGTTGACATCGCCGCCCAGGATGGTGGTGGTCCCTAGATCAACAGCAGCTCCCACCACATAGACGCTGCTCTTCTGTGCCTTAAGGTAGCCGTTGTAAGATGCCTGGACCAGGTAGGATCCCCCGATCGGCACAATCAGCTCGAAGCTACCATCAGCCAGGGTTGTGGCAGTGCCAACAACGCCACCACCTGTGTTGTAGGCCACGACCTCAGTATTGGCGTGATCGGTCCGTGTCCCCTGACGCAGAACCTTACCCGAGATGGTCCCCGGCTCCACTACGGCGATAGCGGGTACGGTGGTGCTGTTGATCGGGACGTCTGCCCCGTTCACGTCAGCAAGCACCGTCTCCGGAAGTGCGACCTCAAGTCCCCCGTCTCCCGCTGCCAGTCCAGCCCATGTGATCGTAGCGATTTTTCCGGTGCGGTTGGTGATAGGGGCGCCCGAGTGACTCAATGCCAGATGGACGCAGGTTCCACCGCTGGGGCAGGTGGTGACCTCGTTGGCGGCGACAAATACGGAGCCGCCGAAGAACTCGGTCGAAATGCTAACTTGAATGCCGTTGGCGGGATTGTCGTCTGCATCATCCACGGCTAAGATCGTGGGATCAAAGCGGATCCAGACATCTGCGCCCATCACCCCGAGTTGTGGGGTGGCA
Organism: uncultured Anaerolineales bacterium; assembly: GCA_964530185.1. Classification (GTDB taxonomy): domain Bacteria; phylum Chloroflexota; class Anaerolineae; order B4-G1; family SLSP01; genus PWVB01. The sequence goes on along the minus strand of CAZHBB010000003.1, from coordinate 46,772 downwards.
TTATTCACAATTGACAGGCTCAGATCAGTCGTGAATGTACCACCGACCACTGGTGCGCCGGATGTAATGTCGCTCAGGATAACGGACGTGTAATAGTTTGGACTTTGGGCCGCTACCATCTGAGGCAATAGACCGACAAGAATAGTAAGAACCACCACGAGCGGTAACCAGCGCCTCTTGATCATCTCGATCCTCCTCGCATAAGCTAAGAAACGTATAATTCTTCCAGAATCCTACACCAAACTCACAAAACTGCACTTACATGCTACATTCATTGTACAGCAGGGGGGCAGGTTTGTTGTTACAAAGGGATTACGGAAGGGTGAAGAACGCCCCCTTTCCTCCCAAGTTCCGTCGTAACAGATCATCGCAGCGAAGGGACTGTGAACGATTACGTCTTGTCTTCCATGTGAACTCGAGTAGAATTTGGGGCATCGAACGGTTAGGGGAGATGGTATGCCAGCATCTTATGCAGAACTGCGTCAATTGCTTGAGGAGAAACTCGTGGCGCTGCGATCGCAGTTGGAGGACATCCACCGCGAGGTCCGTGAGGATGGGGTGGGATACAGCAACCACATGGCGGATGCAGCGACTGAGGTCTTCGAGCAGGAGCGCGATTTCGGCCTGGCTCAGCGCCTGCAGCAGAGCTATCGTGACGTACAACACGCACTCGCGAAATTCGAGGATGGTACGTACGGGATCTGTGAGTCGTGCGGTACACGGATTGACCTCCCGCGGCTGGAAGTGGTGCCGGAGGCCCGGTACTGTATGAGTTGTCAGGTGCGCCTCGAGCAGCAGCGGTGAGGTCTCTATGGGCGTCATAGGGCCGATGTCCTTATCGCATGAGCGCGTTGTGGCAAAGCCGGGCCGGATGACGGGCCTATTCTATGGCTCGGTTATGGCCGTTGTGGTGTTGGATCAAATCACCAAGGCACTGGTGGCGGCCAATCTTCCTCTAATGGAACCGGTCGATCTGATCTCATGGATGGCACCTGTCTTCTCTTTTACCTTTGTGCACAATACGGGGATTGCCTTTGGATTGTTCCCGGGATGGGGGCACCTCTTCCTGGTCTTTTCGATTCTCGTTGCGTTGGGTGCGGTGATTTTCAGGACGAAGGTGGTGGGACCTGAATGGTGGAGTCACCTCGCATTGGGCCTCGTGGTGGGTGGCGCGTTGGGCAACATCATCGATCGGCTGCTGCGAGGCTACGTGGTCGATTTTCTGGATGTCAACTTCTGGCCCTTTCGCACCTGGCCTGTGTTTAACTTGGCCGATGCCTCAGTAGTGGTGGGGGTGGGTCTGCTGCTTCTGGATTCCATATTGTTGGAGCCCCGGCGTCTGTCCGCGGCGGAGGTTGAAGGATCCGGTGGTCTTGACTGAGGAGGGGGAACGACAGCGGTCCGATATCGTCTCGCTGGTGGCTGAGGAGCCTCTGCGGCTCGACCAGTTGTTGGCGCTATGGCGACCGGATCTTCGGGAGGAGGATATTCGGTCGCTGCTCGCCGAGGGCAGGATCCTGGTGAATGGCAAAGCGCCTCGCAGTCTTGGAATGCATCTGCAGGCCGGCGACGGTGTGACAGTGAACCTCGTGAACCGGGTCCTAAGGGCGCCATCGTTGAACATCCCCGATGAGGAAAGCGCACCACTCCCGGTCCTCTACGAGGATGCAGCCCTTCTCGTCGTAGATAAGCCCGCCGGTGTGGCTGTCGGTCGACGGCAAGGTGTAGAGCCTCTGTCGGTGGCAGAGAGGGTGGCCCGCCATTATCCGGCCATTGCGCATGTGGGAGGCGTTGAACGTGCGGGTGTGATCACCAGGATAGATCGTGACGCCTCAGGATTGGTCGTGATTGCCAAGGATGAAGCGGTCTACCGCGAACTGCGGCGGGCGCTGAAACACGGTCGTGTCGTCTATACCTATTCGGTGCTAGTCGAAGGTAAGCTGCAGGGTGAACATCTGATCGATGAGCCTATCGGCAACCTGAGCCATACGCGTCGGCGCCTGGCTGTCACCCGGACAGGGCGTCCAGTGCGAACGAGGGTCCGAAGCCACGAACATTACCGGGACCGGGGCAGGTATTATACCCTGCTGGAGGTGCAACCGGAGCGCGCGCGTTTGCATCAGATCCGTGTGCATCTCTCCTGGTATGGCTTTCCCGTTGTTGGAGATCGCATCTATGGTCATAGGTATCAGTCGATGCTTCCAGATCGGCTCTTTCTACATCTGAGCAGCGCATTGCTGCAACATCCGTTGACGGGTGAGAAGGTACAGTTGGTGTCGCCTCTGCCGCCGGAACTTGCCTCTATCTTGACTTACATGCGACGTCCCAAGACGGGGCTGTGACTCGGTGGGCGACCACCGAGAACCCGCGCGGGCGGACTTGTAAGGGCCTGATCTTCATAATGAAAAGGAGTGGGTATGCGTGAGCTCAATGTTGCTGTCGTCCAAATGGCGCCTCAGCTTGCCAAGATGGAAGATAACGTCGGCAAGATGGCCGACATGATTACTCGTATTGCCACTGACCAGCCGGTGGACATCATCGTGTTTCCTGAGCTTGCAGTGACTGGCTATGAGGGTGGAGCGCGTTTCGCACAGATGGCCCAACGGGTGCCAGGTGCCGTGACAAATATCCTGGGACAGCACGCCAGCGAGTTTGGGGTCTATGTGCTCGTGGGCATGGCGGTCAAGGAGAGTGTGGAAACGGTGCTGTATAATGGGGCTGTCTTGATCGGCCCAGACGGGGAGGTCGCAGGTGAATATCGCAAGGTGCACCTGCCGGCTGAGGAACGTCTGGTCTTCCGTCCAGGCTACCAGATCAAGCCCTTCGAGACTGAAGTCGGGATCATCGGCGTGATGATCGGATGGGACTTGGCGTTTCCTGAGGTTGCCCGCAGCCTGATGCTGAGCGGTGCTGAGATCATTCTGTTGCCAGCAGCCTGGCAAATGGAGGACGCTGACATCTGGCGGACTTTGTTGGTGGCTCGGGCCTACGAGAACGACATCTTTATCGCTGCTGCTAATCGCATTGGAGAGGAGCCGTCCTATTTATTTGCTGGTCAGAGTGCGGTTCTCTCGCCTGGTGGTGAAGTGTTGGCGGCACTGGAGGAGCCGGAGGAAGGCTATGTGATTGTACGCCTTGACCTGGACGATGTCCGTCATCGGCGTGAAGAGTCTCAGATCGTATTGGCCCGGCAGCCTGCGGCCTATCGCCCCATTGTGAGGAAATACTAAAGGACATCCGTGTCAATAATCGTGGTGGTGGTGCGCACCAACTAACTCAGAGGGCATGTCAGAAGCGCCCATGGGTCTCAAGACAAGACCCATGGGCGCTTTGTGTCTGTGTCACAAGCGCGAAGAGGACTCTACAGAGGTTTCTGGTAGATGCGGTACGTGCGATAGAGCTTCGCGCCCATGTGGGCGGCTGTCTGCCGCATGGGGATGTTGCTCTCGAGCACCCAGGAGACCTCCAGTTGTTGGTAGCGTTTGACGCAGCGCTTCAAACCTTCGACAATCATCAGTGCATGGAGACCCTGGCCGCGGTAGTCCTCGATGACGCCGCCCGCGAATGCCCGCACAGTGGTGATGACTTTGCGGACCTTCCAGTAGTAGAGCAATTTGGCCATGGTCCACCACTCAGGGACATCAGGCCTTGGATAGGCTCGATGCAGGGCTTGATTGAGATCGGGGAGCGGGAGACCAGCCGCCACCGGCTGATCGCCTTTGTAGACGAAGAAGGTAATCTCGGGATCGACGATGGGCTTCAGTTCCATGATCTCATTTTCCAGCTCCCCCTCGGTGAGGGGAACGAACCCCCAGTTCTTGGACCAGGCCTTGTTGTAGATCTCTTTGAAAAGCGCGGCATCCCGTTGGAAGTGCCTCATGTCCAGAGTGCGAATGGTGATGTCACCCCGGCGCCGAACATGGTCGGCCACACGCAGGAGTTTGGGATTGACCCCTGTTCCGTCCGGCTGGATCTGCCGTAGATCGGTCAGGTAGGCAAGCAGATCCTGAGCTTTGCTATAGCCGGCGCTTTCGATCATGTCTACGTAGTAGCGAGGGTTGTACGGCATCAGGATGACAGGCGGCCCATTCCAGCCGTCGACCAGGAGGCCGCATTCCTCGTTCTGGGAGAAGTTCATGGGACCCCGGATAGCGTCCATGCCCTCATCGCGGCAGAAGGCCTCAGCCGTGCGTAACAGTGCATGGGCGGCTTCCTCTTCACCAGGAAGGACCTCGAACAGCCCGAAGAACCCTGTGTGGTCATTCCAGTACTCGTTGTGCCGGTGGTTGATGATGCCTGCGATGGTGCCCACAATGCGGCCATCACGCCGTGCAGTGAAGTACCGAACCTTTGCATGTTCGTGAAAAGGGTGACGCTCGGGATCGAGCAATGTGCGTCGCTCAGACATAAGCGGTGGGACCCAATAAGGGTCTCCTTTGTAGACTTGCCACTGGAACTTGATCAACTCGTCTTTCTCCGCGGCCGATTCTGCCGGAATAATTGCCAACTTCCCTGTCATTTGAACTCTCCCCTCTCTCCTGCTACCGTCTGATGAGTGGCGGTCAGGGATAGAATAATGCGATCAATTATAGGCTTGCCTTTGAGTGTGTCAATGATCTTTTGGGGCTGGCAAGCTGAGTATAGGCTTCCAATGTGATTCTGATACTTTGTTTATCCTATTCTAACGTTGAACCCGTACCATGGTTACGGCGAGGGAGAAGTACGGAATCTTGCTCTATCAGGATGGATAGAGGGAGTTCTCCGTGTCTCATCCCCGCTACTAACTGTAGGAGAAGAACAAGGCTAACGTTGATGTGGTGCCATGTTGCGTCATCTTATGGGACACCACGTTGGCGGTAGTTGGAGGTGTAGGATGGATCCTAATCGGTATACAGAGAAGACACAACAGGCATTGCTACGAGCTCAGGGGTTGGCGACGGAGCGGGGTAACCCGCAGATCGACCCAGAGCATCTGCTGTTGGCATTGCTTGAGCAGACTGATGGTGTCGTGCCCCGCATTGTACTCGCGCTGGGAGCCGACCCACAACGCTTGCGGAGCGATCTCGAGCAGATGATCGACCGCAAACCACAAGCGCGAGGCGGACAGGTCGGGGTGTCGCCAGCGGTTTCGCGTATTCTGCAGATGGCAGAACGGGAGGCGCAGTCATTGCGCGATGAGTATGTCAGTACAGAGCATGTCCTGATGGCGATGGCCGATTCAAGCGCGGGAGAGATCGCGCGGTTCCTCGCTGCACAGGGGATTGACCGTGAGGGTGTGTTACGTGCTTTGAGCGGCATTCGCGGGTCTCAGCGCGTGACGACACCTACGCCGGAAGCGACCTATGATGCCCTGCAGAAATATGGACGGAATCTGACGCAGTTGGCTCATCAGGGGAAGCTCGATCCGGTCATCGGGCGAGACGAGGAGATCCGACGGGTCATGCAGATTCTCTCCCGGCGAACCAAGAACAATCCTGTGTTGGTGGGAGATGCCGGGGTAGGTAAGACAGCCATTGTTGAGGGCCTGGCCCAACGCATCGTGCGCGGGGACGTCCCTCAGAGTCTGCGTGATAAGGAGATCTTCCAGCTTGATATGGGAGCGCTCATCGCTGGGGCAAAGTACCGTGGTGAATTTGAGGAGCGCCTAAAGGCTGTGCTCAACGCCATAGCTCAATCGGAGGGAAAGATCATTCTCTTTATCGATGAGCTTCACACGGTTGTTGGAGCAGGGCGTGCAGAGGGTGCCATGGATGCCGGCAACATCCTCAAGCCCATGTTGGCGCGAGGTGAACTGCATACCATCGGCGCAACAACCCTCGATGAGTACCGGCAGTACATCGAGAAGGACGCGGCCTTGGAGCGGCGCTTCCAGCCCGTCTTCGTGGATGAGCCGGACGTGATAGAGACGATCAGCATCCTGCGCGGTTTGAAGGAGCGCTACGAAACACATCACGGTGTGCGCATCCAGGATGCAGCATTGGTCGCGGCTGCCACACTGGCTGAGCGGTACATTACAGACCGTAACATGCCCGACAAGGCAATTGATCTTATCGATGAGGCTGCGGCTCGGTTGCGATTGGAAATTGACTCCAAGCCGACGGAACTGGATGAGATCGACCGGCGGCTGATGCGGTTGGAGATCGAGCGGACAGCGTTGCGCAAGGAGAAGGATGAAGCGAGCCGGAAACGGTTGCAGGAGCTCGAGCGTGAACTCGCCGAGTTACGCGAGAGAAGCCAGGCCTTGACAGCGCAATGGATGCAGGAGAAGGAACACATTGAGAGAATCCAGGCCCTGCAGAAGGAGATGGAGCAACTTCAGCAGGATATCGAGCGCGCTGAGCGGGCCCAGGACTTCGAGGAGGCTGCGCGGCTGCGCTATGGGCGTGCCCATGAGCTTCAGGAGGAGTTCGCTAAAGCTGAAGAGGCCCTGCGCAGGGTCCAGGGGGACCATCCATTGCTCAACTACGAGGTTGGGCCAGAGGAGATCGCGCGGGTTGTCTCTAGCTGGACGGGCATCCCTGTATCGCGCTTGATGGAGAGCGAGCGTGAGAAGCTCCTGAGAATGGAGGAGGAACTGCACAAGCGGGTGGTCGGCCAGGACGAGGCGGTGGCGGCAGTCTCCAATGCGGTGCGTCGGGCACGCGCCGGGTTACAAGACCCCAATCGACCTATCGGAACCTTCCTGTTCCTGGGGCCGACCGGCGTCGGGAAGACGGAGCTTGCACGTGCGTTGGCCGAATTCCTCTTCGACACTGAGGAGGCGATGGTCCGCATTGACATGAGCGAGTATCAGGAGCGCCATACGGTGTCACGCTTAATCGGCGCGCCGCCTGGATATGTGGGCTATGAGGAAGGTGGTCAGCTTACAGAGGCTGTGCGCCGTCGTCCATACAGCGTCATTCTGTTGGATGAGATTGAAAAGGCGCATAGCGAGGTCTTCAATGTGTTACTTCAGTTGTTAGATGAAGGCCGACTGACGGATGGACATGGCCGAACGGTGAATTTCACCAACACGATCATCATCATGACCAGCAACATCGGCAGCCGCTGGATCAAGGAGATGGGGCCGGAGGCTGCCCGCAGTCAGGTTATGCAGGAGCTTGATCGTGCGTTCAGGCCGGAGTTCCTGAACCGGATCGATGAGGTTATCCTGTTCAGCAGCCTGACGAAGGAGGATCTGTTGGCCATCGTCGATATCCAGGTGGAGCGTCTGAGGAGGCTGCTGAAGCAGCAACAGATGGATATCGTGCTCTCAGAGGGTGCCAAAGTGTACCTGGCCGACAAGGGCTATGATCCGGTGTTTGGTGCGCGGCCGCTGAAGCGAGCGCTTCAGCGTGAATTGCAGGATCCGCTGGCGTTGGCCGTGTTGGAAGGTCGGTTTGGGCCAGGAGATACGATCTACGTGGACTATGCCGAAGGTCAGGAGGGTCTGAGCTTCTCCAAGGCTCTGGAGCCGGAGGTAGAAGCCATCGTCTGATCTCCGAAACTCACGAGGGGACCCGTTACAAACGGGTCCCTTTTTGTTGTATGGCGTGATCGTCGCACCGGCGGGGATTGTGGATGATCTGCCCGTGTCATCACGCCAGGCCGAGTCCCAAGGTGCGGATCCTCTCACGTTCGGACAGGGGATGCCCCGATTCATCGACCGCGACGATAGCACCTTCAATCGCTCGGGTACGGATTGCGCCTCGAGCGAAAGGATTGGCCTTGAGCTGGGGACAATCCAGCAGCCCGACGCGCACTGCGTGTGCCAAGTTGGCTGAGTCACTCAAGGGATCCTCGCTCTTTCCCTCACCCAGGCGTCGGATAGCCTCGACGAGGGTCATGGCCTCGCTCACCAGTTCCTCGGCCCGTCCCTGGACTTTGGGGTCACAGGTGGGATCAGGCTGTCCCCTGAGGGCTGTCTCGATGACCTGTTGGGCCATGGCCGAGGACTCGATCACTTCATCGGCGGTGGCTGCGTGATCGGCCTCGCAGTAACCGACGACGTGCACAATCGAAGGGTGAAGGGCCATCTGGAGGTAAATCGACTCAGCCAGATGCGCGCGGGCTTTTGCCTGGTCCACCGGATAGCTGAGCAGGCCGGTGCGGGTTTGGCGCCAAACTCGGAATCCCTGATCAGCAAATGACTCAGCGACCCGGATCTGAGCCAACGCTTTAGCCAGGTCCATAGCGTTCGAGAGTTGTGGAGGGCTTTCGAACATGTAGGTCGTGATATAGTCCCGCACGCCAGCCAGCTTGGCATTGTGTGCGTAAAGATAGGAAACGGCCACTGAGATGACGTCAGGCGCGTCACGCATGGCCCAGTGATAGGGTTCATTGCCCTCCACCGGGATGCCCCTCTCCCCGTGCCAGGCCATCAGAGCCTGGTGCTCACGGATGGAGGTCTCCAGATCCATCGGTCCCCGTCCATCCATGGCGTTGAACCAAAAGAGTGAGGTCGCACACCAGGCGTTGTGAATGGTTCGAACCAGCATGTCAGCGTAACGGAGCAGGTCAGCAGTCCCCGAGTAGGATCGCATCAGGGGAAAATTGCCACGGCGGCTGGCTTGGTACAGGCGGTGCAGATCCTCCTCGGTGCGGAAGGGCACACCACCAGCCCCTCTGCTACGGGGATTCTGAAGGTCTGGACGGAAGAAATGCTCCTGTGCTTCTTGATCGGCCCCCAACGAAATCACATCAAGGGCCTGGGCTTCGGCTATGCGCATGATGCCTTCTACTGTGGGTTCGATCGTCTCAGCCGGAATGCCGTAGTGGTGGCGTAATAGCGGGTAGGGAGCCTTCCATTGGATACGACTTATCACGTCTTGGGGCGGCGTGGCCTGGGTTTCCATTTTCCCTGGCTTTTGCTGTAGATACTGGATGATGGTAGTGGCTGGCTCGCTGCCGTCGAATACGGCGTCGAAGAACCCGAGCTCACGCGCAACCGCAGCCACCGGAGGGGTGCCGCCAAACACGAAGGTGCGGTCGCTGAGGCCTGCCGCCCGCATCACCTCCCAAAATTCCTGCAGTGCCCGCCGAGCAGTCTCGGGGGTCAGACGATAACTGACACCAATGAGGTCGGGCTGAAATTCGCGTGCAAGCTCTGCCCAGGTCTCTGGATCTGTGGCTGGGCCAGTAAAGCGCACCTCGTGCCCCATACCTTCGGCAAGAGTGAGAAAGTGTAAGACGCCAGCGACGTGGACACAGTCTCCCAAAGCTCCTGCGAGGATCCGCATGGACTTATCTCCTTTCCCTACAGTGGTCAAGGACGTTCGCCAGTGGCGACATACTGATGTAGTTCTTGCACCGACATGCCGCGCACTCCCAGCCTGTCCAGGGTGCGGCCTTCACGCCAGTAGTCCTTGCCGTGGATGATATTGGCCAGATGGATCATGGCCTGCATGGTAGGGGTATCGACGCCGTATTGGTGGCCCAGTTCAGTGATGGGGATCAGACTGCAGGGTATCTCCTCAAAGATGTAACGATGATCCAGGATAGGCGGCGCTTTGATCCCTGCGTATCCTGAGTTGGCATGCATGGCGTCGTAGAGAGTCCTCCCCTGAGCGTTGTACGCACGGCGCAGCCATTCTTGAGCTGTCTGTGCACGGATGCCGAGGGCGGCCGCCACCGTGACCCGTTCGCGATCTAACACCTCTAGCACGCGAGCAGTCGAAGGTGTGACACCATCCATGTAAAATTCAAAGTTGCCTCGCGTACTCTCGATCCATCCGGCGTTTAGGAGCGTCAGTGCCGGGTGGAAGATCGCTCCCATGTTGTTCAGGCTGGTGTGGAGCACACTGGGCGCTGGGATGAACTGAGGGTAGGCCTGGCGGATTAGAGAGAGGGCCTCTTCTGTGCGTCGCGTGGGCATCGCGGCCACTGGTACAGAGAACTTGGTGCGAAAGATGTGGGCCTCCGCCGGACCAGTGCTGCGGGCGGCAAAAAGGAAAGTCTCTGCCTCGCAGACAATGGGACGGGCAGGACACGCCATCTGCATGAGGGTGCCATAGAACTCCAGTGCCCCACCGGTGCGACCAGGGTTTAGGACAATGATTTGGTCATCATGGAGGTGAGGCGCCGCCAACCGGGCCACATCGCGGTGTCCGCTGGCCGGGATGACCACCATCACCAGGGAGGCCTCGGCCAACGCTTCCTCCATGCTGCTCGTGACGCATGCCAAGGGCCCAAACCGGCGCCGTCCCTCTTCATCGATCAGCTCGATGCCACCGCGGAGCTTGATCGCCTCGATGTTGGCTGCCGTTCGGTTATAAAGGGTGACCCGAAATCCTCTCACTGCCAGATCAGCGGCCATGGATTTGCCACCGTTGCCAGCGCCGATAACTGTAATCGGAATCGTGGAAGACTTCATTCAGTACCTCCCTACTCGTAAGGTCAGCAAGCGAGCCACGGCCATGCTTCGGCGTCGGGCTGCCTGTGAAGTCTGGTTGCCCTCAATGGGCTGAGGTTACGACGACAATGGATGTCAGGGATGTAGGTGAAGTAATTAACTAAATTCTATCGTAAGGCGCTCAGAAGTCCAATGAGACGGCTGCGGCGGCTGCTACTCACAGATCTTTCGGCATTATCCCATATGCCTCACCCCAACAGGAATGGTTGTAACCAGTTGGGGTTGCTGCGGGTCAGAGGCGGGCAATGATCTCTGTGCGCCGGAACGTGCGCACACCAAGCCAGAGCAGGCCCGCATCGATTAGCCATAGAAGCATGCCAATGAGCAAAACGAATGGCAGGCTCAGATAGATGACGCCCCCAACCTGGCCTAGCATCAGTAAAACCACTGGCAAGACGACCATCCCACTGAGCTGGTAAGCATCCTGGAACGTGCTCACCTTTGATGAGATGAGGACGACGGCGCTCAGCCCTAGGCCGGCGGCTGCCGGCGCGACCCATATCACCAAAGCGACCCACAGAGCGTTCGGGAAAAACACGCGGCCCATGGTGGGCCAACCGGCTACATTGACGACAATGCTATACAATAGGAAGCCGCCCATAGTCACCCCGAGGGCTGGCAACCATGCACTCATGAGCTTCCCCAGGATCAGTTCCAGATCGGAAAGGGGGGTGTAGAGGAGGGCCTCCAGGGTCTTGCGTTCCTTCTCGCCGGCAAAACTGCCAGCGGCGATGGTACTGGCGACCATCATGGGAAGGATCAGAAAAAGCGGTGCGAACATGTGAACCAGGATCAAGGCCAGGAGAGTCTGCTGGGGAGTGTCGTAGGCAAAATCCGCTTGCATCTCTGGGGGTATCATGGCCATAAGCTGCTTCAGGTCCTGGTATGTATCTGCGGTGTCCATCATAGGCATGGCGATGCTGATGCCGGCGGGTAAGAGGACCAAGAGAAGCAGAGGGACAAGGATGATGGGAAGTATCACGCTCTTGCTCCGCCGGACGACCAGCAGGTCTCGGGCCATGAGGGCATACACAGAACGCCAGTCTGGTTTCTGAAGGGGCTTCATTGTTCGTCTCCGATGCTCGCGTGGGGTCTTATCTCTGTATGGAGCGCGAAATAGACATCCTCCAACGTGGGTTCTTGAGGCACCACGCTGAAGATCTGAGCTCCTGCTTCTACCAGGGCGGTAAGCAGTGGGGGAATCATCTCGCGGACGGGCACTCGCAAGCTCAACACGCAGTGTGTTCTGTCCCAGTCGACCTCTTGGGTGTCATTGAAGTCCTCGACTGCTTTTTGGATGGCCGATGTGATCTCACTCAACTCAATGCGCAGGCAGACACCCTGTTGGAGTCGCTTGGCGAGTGCTGCTGGAGAGCCCACCGCCACGATTCGTCCGTGCTCCAAAACCGCGACCCGGTCACACAGCCGTTGGGCTTCGACTAGGTCATGGGTGCAGAGAACGACAGTCCGATCGTCGTGATGGCTTTGTTGTAAAATGAGTTCATGGACGACACGACGTCCTGCAGGGTCCAATCCTGTGGTTGGTTCATCAAGGAAAAGGATACGTGGGCTGTGGAGCAGGGTGCGTGCCAGAAGCAGTCGTTGTCGCATCCCTTTACTGTAGGTGCCTGCGAGATCATCGGCACATTCCGCCAGGCCAAACTCGTCAAGAAGGTCAGCGATACGGTGCTCAATCATGTCCTTAGGCAGCCTATAGAGGTTGGCAAAGCATGTGAGGATCTCGCGGCCTGTCAGTCGTTCGTCAACGGCTGCCGTCTCGGTCAATACCCCCGTCTGCCCACGCAGGATGGTACCTTGGGTGATGGGATCGAGGCCCAAAACTCGCACATGGCCCGCAGTAGGTGTCAAGACCCCATTGAGTAACCGCACGGTTGTCGTCTTGCCAGCGCCATTGTGGCCCAGCAGGCCAAAGATTTCGCCGGCCAGGATATTTAGGTCCAGGTGATCAACCGCGAGGGTTTCCCCAAAGCGCCGCGTCAGTCCCTGTATCTCGATGGCTATATGCTGCACGTCCATGGTGATTGGAGATGATGGGAACCGACTAGAAGATACTGCGCAACATTAGGAGGAATCCAAAGACGATCAAGGGGACACCTACGACTGCGCCAATGACTGTCAAAGTAAGACTGATGCCCAGGGCCATGGCGATGATACCCGAGAGAGCGATGACGAGACGGCCAGCTATCCTCAGGGCCCAGGTTGCCAGGTTCCAAACCGTCAGGAATGGGAGCAGAACCCACGGCGTTTGATGTTTCTCATTCGCTGACATAGGTCCTCCTGATTGCTTGGTAATGGTTCAGTTTCGATATGTCTTAAATACGAAACCTACCTGGTAAACGTTGCAATGAGCTGTGTGAGCTGGGCTTAACCCTTCGAAGTGGCAGGACAGACTGGGAGATCGTGCACTGTAGACGTTGTATTGGCTTTGGTGGCAGGCTCTCCACATTCATCAGGAGAAGCACCAACCGGGGCACTCCGGTGCCCCGGAGGTATTCACGCCATATGTGCTTTGGTCGTGTATCCGTCACTCGATGCGCATATAGCCAGTCCGCTTGGCACCGCAGATGGGGCAACGCTCGGGTGGCTCATCGCCCACAAACGTGTGTCCACAGGTGCCGCAGACCCAATACGTGGTCTCCTCTGGTTCCTCTCCTTCGGAGAGCTTTTCCAAGGCCGCGGCGTAGAGTTTTTCGTGGATCTTCTCCACTTCCCAGGCCCATTCAAACGAGCGGGCCGCCCTTTTGTGTCCTTCCTCCCGCGCGTCAGCTAAGAAATCAGGGTACATCGTCACGACCTCGTAGTTCTCGCCCTCAATGGCGGCCCTGAGGTTCTCGGTGGTGGTCTTGATCTCACCCAACGTACGGAAGTGATTATGCGCGTGCACGGTCTCAGCCGCTGCCACGGCCCGGAAGAGACGGGCCACACCGGGGTGTCCCTCACGCTCTGCCTGCCTGGCCCATGCCAGATACTTGCGGTTAGCCTGTGACTCACCAGCGAACGCAGCTTTGAGATCGTCGATCGTCTTCATCTATGCCCCCCATGCTATTGGATATTCACACTTATAGATCAGTGGTCAGTATCTTAGACTCCGGACGCAGAAATGTCAACACAATTTCGAGGCTGGCATGCCCTCTGGGGGCGTGCTCCTGCCTGAGAGTTAGTGGGCTGAGTGAGCGACATGACGTCTGTGGCACGAGACACGGCTTGGTGAAGTCTGTGCTGAGGGGCATTGCCCATTGCGCAGTGTCGGTTATGATTGAGTGTATTGCGTCGACACGGTTCAGGCTCAAGCTCGTTGCAGGTCTTTGGAGGGAACTTGATGAATCCGTTGACATGGTGCTCCAGAGCTCTTGTGTGCGTTCTTGTAGGTCTACTGGTGCTCAGCGTGCCGGTTACCGCAAGTGCTGACCAAGCCATCGTACGCGTTGTGCTTTTCTATCATCCCAGTTGTCCACATTGCCATCTGGTGATGACTGAGGTACTCCCGCCGTTACAGTCCCATTACGGGGATCAATTGCGCGTTGCTCTGATCGACATCAGCACTCCTGATGGTCAGAGGTTATTCCATGCAGTGGTAGACAAGTACCACCCCTCGTTGGTAGGTGTCCCGACAGCGATCATTGGAGAGCATATCCTGGTGGGCTCGCGGGATATTCCAACTGAGTTACCGGGGCTTATCGATGATGCCCTGCAACAGGGGGGGACAGATTGGCCAGACCTGCCTGGGATGGTCGAAGCTGTACGCAGTTTGGAAGGGGATAATGGGGTGGTAAATCGAGATTGGCGGGCCCGGTTCCTGCAGGACCCGGTCGGGAACACTTTGTCCACGTTGGTGCTGGTGGGGCTAACCGTTGTCCTGATTCTGGTGATCAAGCCACGGGGTTGGCAGGAAGCGTTGGCGAAGCGCGTCGGCGCTGGCGGGCTATTCTTGGTACTTCTAGTCGGGCTCGGTGCCGCCTCGTACTTGGCTTACGTCGAGACAACAGGGAGCACGGCGGTCTGTGGTCCGGTCGGCGATTGCAATGCTGTACAGCAGAGCCAGTATGCAATGCTCTTTGGTGTGGTGCCGGTCGCTGTCCTGGGGGTGTTGGGTTATGTGGCTCTCTTGGGGACAACAGCGTTGGTGGCATGGGGGCAGGCTACTGTCAAGACGTACGCTTCTGCGCTCAGACTGCTCATGTCGCTTTTCGGGTTGACTTTTTCTATCTACCTTACGTTCTTGGAGCCTTTTGTCATCGGCGCAACCTGCGCCTGGTGTCTCACTTCTGCGATCTGTATGGCTCTGAGTGCGCTTTTCAGCGCTGGTCCTGGTTGGTCGAGTTTGCGGGCAATGGCACGCAGACCTGTTTCAAGGCAGACCGTGGGTTCGTGAGGCAGGGACTATCCGCCTGTCTCTGCGCCCCGGATTTAGGGCGGTGATTGCACTTCGATTGTGCCGAGGGGGACTAAGTCGTCCGTGTAACGCCCGTCCGGGCCATAGGCTGCAAGCCGCGTCCCATCCACGGGATCGTACAGCCCGGCCCATAAGGGGTACGTGCCAGGTGTCATCGCCGAGGGAATCTCCAGGATGTGTGTGTCCGATATGACGTCGTTGGGGCCCCACGCGGATACTGGATACCAACCTGCGCGGGGCTGACTGTCGTGTTGTGCGAGAGGTGCGTTGTCCCCAGGTCGCCACAGGTGGACGAAAGCGACATAGTCGTGGGCGAGAGTGTGTTTGGCCTTCCAATAGAGGGTGATGGGGACGCGGTCGCCGATTTGAGCGCCTGAGGGAATATCTGCACCGAGTAATTCAATCCCTTCACCTAGGTGGGCAGCGAGTAAGCGGCTGGGTCTTGGCTCGAAGGGTTCAAGTGGCGTGATCACCAGGTGCCCTGCCACCGGGGGAGCCATAGAGTGGCCCAGGGCATCAGTGACGGGCAGTCGTGCGCCGGTCTCGGGCTCGAATAGGCCAATTTCCACCTGATAGCGCAGGGGGGCCTCAGCCCAGGTGGAGATCTGCACACGATAGGTCTCACAGAACCCCAATCCGGGTGACCACAGTGTCGTAGGATACCTGCCCAGCCCTGGATATGTATGACGCTCTCCAACGCGCATCATATCTGGACCCAGGATGTGCACGAAGACGGTGTAGTCTCGCTCGATAGGAGCCAGGGCGATCCAGCAGGCGCTTACGGCGACCTTTTCTCCTACCCTGACTCGCTGTGGCTCGATCTTCAAGCATGAGAGCTGGGCGAGCTCGTCGTAATGCAGGTTGACCGGTGTCTCACACCGGGTCGTGATCTCTGAGGGCGAGAGGAGCCGCGGCATGCTGAAGGTGCTGGCGATACGGGCTCCTGGGGCCAGGATGCTTAAAGTCGCCATGAGGCCCAGGAGGCCCCGCGTGATGAGGATCCCGAGCCGGGGTGAGCGATGCCGCAACTCCAACGCACCCCATGTGAGGACAATCCCCCAGCTTCCTAACGCCGGGAAGAGGAGGCGACCATGAGGGGCCTCCACCTGTTGCATCCAGTGGACGAGCGCGGCGACTATCGCGGCTGCCCAGAAGAGAGAGAGCGTAGCTATCAGGACCGATGGCTCTGGAAGGGAGAATCCTGTCCCTCGTTTCTCTTGAGGGCGTTTAAGCCATGTGTACCAGTTGCGCCCCAGTGTCCAAAGGGCTGCGGCGATGAGGCAAAGCGCCAATGTCCAGAGCAGTATGTAGTAGATTGGAGGCCATGTCACATGTCCCCACCCGTAAGCTGCCCAGAATGAGCGCAAGACCAGGGGGATCTCTGGGATGAGATCTGGCAGGGAAAGCGTTGCTGGACGTCCCCAGGGGGTTCTGAGGTGTGTGCTAAGGCCAAGTGGGTCCTGGTAGAGCATCCAGTTGCGTGCGTACCACCATCCACCTATGATGGCAACGCCCAGCAGATAGCTGGCCAGAGAAGAGAGAGAGAACCGGTTGGTGAACGACGTGTGCTTGCCTCGATGCAGCACGTGTGCGAGGGCAATCGCCCCTAATCCGATGGGGATCAGTGCCAGCAGACTGGTCTTAGCCAGGGTGGCCAACCCCACTGCCATGCCCAATAGCAGGCTGTCGTATCGTTGGATGCCGCGGCGCAAAGCCCGGGCACAACGCCAAAGCACCACCGTGGCTAGGGCGGTGGCGGCGGCGTCATTGTTGATCACGCTGGAGATAAAAACGAACTGTGGGTGGAAGGCGAGCCATGCGGCGGTGAGACGAGCACCGTGGCGGTCACCGAAGGTCTCCATTCCTAAGCCCCAGGCTGCGGAAACGGCTATCAGCCCGTAGAGCCAGGAGGTGAGGCGGGCGACGTGGACAGCCAGGACCGCCCCTCGCCAGGGCCATCTCTCGCGTGTCGTGTGGATAAGCATGTTCTTGTTGTCGGCGACTGTCCCTGGTGCCTGGAACCCGAAACCGGGATTGTGCCACATCAAGGAGGGAAGGTCATCATCGGGAATGGTGTAGCTGAGAAGCGCGGCTGAGGCATAGTAGAGTGGGGGTTGGGCGGCTTCCTGATAGGCGCCGCTGCGGTCGTCGATCAGAGAAGGCAATCCATGTCCCTCAGCCAACCACCGGAGATGGGCGTAGTGCCAGACTTCATCTGGGGCCTCAAAGATAGGAGTAAATAGGTTGTAGAGTGCGGTCAGGATAGTGAAGGCCACCAGGATCAGCAATAGGTCACGTGCAATCCCCGGCCAGCGAACTACTCTGTCCATCGTATTCATGGCTTGGCGCGCCAGAGGATGACCGCACCGTCTGGTAATAACTGTCCCTGTTGCAAGGCCTCGGCGCGCGCGCCTGTTGTTGCGTCGTAGAGGCCTACTGCGATGGCTTCCACATCCATGTCCTCCGTGATCGCCAGGGTGTGGCTATCCACGATCCGATCCCCCGGCAACCAGAGGTGCGTCGGAAATGTTCCCCCGCGCGGTGGGCCGTCACCTCCTGTCAACAGGGTCCCAGACGAGTCGTAGGCGTGTACGAAGACTGTCAGGTCGCTATCGATTGGCGCTAAGCTCTCCCAGACGAGAGCGACCTGCCATGGATCGCCTTGTGAGCCGGGCGTCACACGAGCGTCACTCAACCGGAGGCCCCACGGGCTGGCTCCAGAGAGTCGAAAGTCGACGGGGGTGGCAGGGTGATGCCAGCCCGGTTCAGGCGGGGCGACGCCAGGCACGCGGCAGAGCCCCAGGTCTATCACGTTACCCGTTGGCTCCCCAGCGGCGTTGTATGTCGGGAGTCTGGAGCTGTCGACAGGATCTACCCATGCCACGGTCAGACGCCAGGCTTGGGTCTCGTAGGGCGATCGGGGCAAGGGTATCCGGTAATGGTCGCGGAGGGGCTGGCCCACGGGCCAGAGACGAGTGGGTAGGTTGCCTCGGCCGGGCCAGTGGTTGTAGTTGAGACGCAGAGTGGTGTCGCCGGGAGCCAGGGAGACGAATTGGACCACCATGGTGAGGTTTTGCTCTATGGAGCGCTCTGCCTGCCATGTCAACGTCAGATCGAGTGTCGGCTGGCAATACGCATGGGAGACGAAGACGCATGCTGGGTCATGGGGGATGATACGCGCCGTGTAGTGTAGGAGTTTGATGGCGTCACCAGCTTGCGCAACCGACATTCCCTTAGCGAATTTGGCAGCAGGCAGGACACGTGGGTAGGCAAAAGCCTCCACTGGCCCTATGCGCAGTGTGAGCACCACCCACATTGGGAGGAGAATGCTCCAGATCATGCTGGCACGTTTCCCCGCGACCCGCCACCCGGTGGCGAGGATGAAGGCACCTGCGGCTATCGCCGGGAAGAGGAGCCGTCCACCAGGAGCGGGTGTGATGGTGTTCCATCGCCACCATGCTCCGGTGATCACCAGATACCAGATGATGGACAGGAGAGATAAGGCCCGCACTGAGGGTGAGAGCCGCCGCCACTGAAGGGCCAGGCCGATTAACCCGCCCAGTGTGACGATGCCATAGGGAAGATAGAAAACACGGGGATAGAAAGCACACGGAAGTTGTCCCCAAAATGAAGCCCACGTCATCCAGAAATCCCCCCATCCTGGGGAGCTGGTCCGGTACCCGACTTTCTCCAACATAGGCGCGAGCGCCGTAGGGTCACTGTAGAGCTGGAGGTTGCGCCAGATCCAGGGGACCAATAACAGGGCCGCGGGCAGCATGATCGCCGCGCTGTGCAATACGGTTCGAGTGAAGGATTCCCGTCGCTGGGCCCAGCGGGCTATGAGCGCGAGAAGCCCCAGTCCGGCGACGCCCAGACCACTCAATTTGCTCAGTGCGGCCAGTCCGCTGACGAGGCCCAAAACCCAGGCTCGCCATCCTTGATGGCCGTGGCGCCAGAGATCGTACGCGAGGACTAGCCCCCATGTCGCCAGCGGTACCACGGCGTTGTCGTTGTTGACATCGGCGGTCATGAGGAGGAATTGGGGGTTGAAGGCGACCAGGCTGGTGGCCAGCCACGCAGTTGGTCCCGCGGGAAACACCCGTCTGACCAGCACCCATGTCCCCAGGAGCGTGAAGGTCTGAAGTAGCATTGAGAAGATCCGGAGTGCATGGAGTGTCAGGATCGCACCGTGCCAGGGGAGTGCCTCCTCCGCTGGATTGTGTATCCATGTAGCTTTGTTGTACAGAGTGCCAGTGAGCCCACATGCCACGACAGTGGGGGGTGTGGGCTCGGGGGCATGGGGGTCAGTAGGAAGTCCCAGGGCCCGCGACCACAAAGCTGCAAGTATATGATAAAGCGGGGGCTGAGATGCTTCCTGGCGTACGCGATACCCTGCGGCCTCCGCAGTACCATGGATGGGCAATTTCCCCGTGATGACGATATGGCGCACAACCTCAGCGTGCTCCAGTTCATCCAGGTTCTCGTAAGGTGGGACGATGAAGTTCCAGGCCGTCGCGAGGGTCCAGAAGGCAATGATGATGAGCCACAGACTGCGATCTCTGAGAGCGCGTCGTGCTGATGGTGTACGCCTGGTGGACTGTTGACCGTGCCATCCGGACATAGTGCAATAGTATAGCACAGCTGGACGCAGCGCCCATGTTTTCCATAGTGGTCCCCGGGCAAAGAACTTCGGCGAGACGACGTTGCCTACGGATTCGATTTGCGCCACTCGCCACACCGTGTAGACTGTAATCGTATCTGAGATGTCACACAGAATTGAGGGTCACATGGCAGAACCTGAGCCAGTTAATGAAGAGCAACATGAGAGCGCCACCGATGGGCACGAGACAGCCACCCAGGCTACGGACAGTTGGGGCCGCCAGATGTTTGGGGCTGTTGTCGGTGGGCTGCTAGCATTGGTGGCGGCCTCGCTCGCGCGTGGGGCAGGGCTGATCAGTGGAAGTTTGATGCAATATGTCCTTTGGGGTGGGGTCGTGGGAGGTCTGATCGGGGGGGCTGATGCTTTAGCCGTGGCTGGAAAGCGATTAACCCGGAAAGATGCGCGTGGTCTCAACATCTTAGCAGCGTTGTTAGGTATGGCCTTCTTGTTCGGCGCTTTCTTCCTCTTGGTGCGGGCTGTCAGTTGGCTCGTTCGGATCCTGTTTAGTCGGTGGTTCTGATTCAGGCAGTCTAGTGACAGAGACCCGCTACGCAGGCTTTTGGAGCCAGGTGTAGCGGGTCTCAAAGCTGTAGGTCAGTCTGAGAATCACTCGGTTTCCAATGTGCTCACCTCGAAAGGCTTTGTCTGTCCGCGTAGCTCAAGGATCTCACTCATGTTGCTGTGGACTGCCGTGAACGCCTCGGCGGCTTTCTCAACGCGACTTGCCACCAGAGCTTCCCATATCACACCAAGGATCAGCAGAGATAGATTGTAGCTGGCCACGGCAAGCGGGCTGCGTGTCGGTATTACAAGGGTAATATCGGCTTCGCGGGCAGGGAGCACGGTTCCTGAGTTTGTCACACAGATGGTTTGGAGCCCCTTCTCCTTTGCCAGGTGGACTGCATAGCCGGTGTCCAGGCCAGGGATGCCGATTGCCAGTGCAAGCAGAGCATCACCTTTCTTCATCTGAGCCACGGCGGCTGCGGTTTCGGAGATGCTGGGGTGGAAATACTTGGTTGGCACGCCGACGGTGGGACTCAGTGCCTTGGCCAAGTAGGCAGCCAGATCGAATGACGTGAATTCACCTGTGATCCATATCCGGCTGGCCTGCTTCAGAACTTCAATGGCCTTGGCAAGCGAGGGGATCTCGGTGGCGCGGAAATGCTGTAACTGCTGTTCTGTGTTGTCGAGGATCACATTGAGGACATCTTCTTCGGTCTTGGCTTCCTTGGCCTCCCGGTAGGTGGCAGTGACCTGATCCCGTACATAGCGCTTGATTTCACGGGAGAGTTCCCTGTAACCTGAATAGCCGATCTCTTGAGAGAATCGCACCACCGTAGCGGGGTCTACTCCCACCTGTCTCGCCAACTCACTGGCTGTCAAGAATGCAGCGTCCATCGTGTTGAGGACCAAGAAGTCAGCAAGTTTTCTGAACCCTGGGGTCAAGTCGTCGTAGTACTCACGAATGCGTTCCTTGAACACTTTTCACCTCCATGATAATTATCTGGCCATGCCTCAGGCCTTCATATTTGTTCTTTGGGACCGATCGCTGGTCTAAAACCACGTCAGTGCTTATGGTCGCCTATCCCCTTGGTCGGGCGCAGTCGCTGCCTAACCAATGTTCTCCCGCCAGATGCTCTGAGGTGCCCCCACTTCATGTTCTGGGGTTGTTGCCCGCAGTTCCACGAGGCGGCGCATCAACTCTGGTAGGACACGATGGTGCTCCGCAACCCTCTCCGGCTGCTGCATCATCATGGTCTCCCAGATCAGGCTCAACACTTGCATCAGCGGGCCAAACGCTGACACTTCTGCGGGGCTATCGTCCGGGACCAGCAGGGTCACATCAGCGTGGCGTGCGCCTAACGCAAGGCCAGACGTGGTGACCGCGATGGTTTTCACACCTGCGGCCTTGGCCAACTGGATGGCATGACCCACTTCGACACCAGGGTCCAGCCCGATAATGGCGACCAATACATCTCCGGTTTCCATCTGGGTCAGGATTGTGCTGGCCTCAGCCATAGAGGGCATAAACGAGGTAGCTTCAATCCCCATCGATTGTAGCCGCTTGGCCAGGAACTCAGCGAGGTAATATTCACTGTACTCGCCAGCCAGCCAGATGTGGCGGGCCTGAGTCAGGAGATCCACCGCTCTGGCAACTCTCTCCAGCTCCGTAGCGGAGAACTCTCGCAAGGTCTCGGCTGCGTAGTCGGCGACAATCCTCAACTTGCCCTCTGTGGTCTCTGCCTTGGCAGCCTCGCCTCGTGCGGAGACCAACCGATTACGCACATAGCGTTTGATCTCGCGCGACAGTTCCCTGTAGCCCGAATAGCCGATCTCCTGAGAGAACCGGACCACTGTGGCTGCATCCACTCCCACATAGCGGGCCAGCTCGGTGGCGGTGAAAAAGGCGACGTCCAGCGTGTTGTTCATGATGAAATCGGCCAGCCGGCGGAAACCTGGGGTCAAGCGGTCGTAGTTCTCGCGGATGCGCTCCTTAAACAGCCCTACTTCCTCGGGTCTCATTGCAAAGGGGTCAAATCGTCGTCTAGCGCTCATGGTGTATACCAGTCTCTTGATGATTTTTTTGTTTCAATTCCATTCTAACACGCAAAAGCCCATATGTCAACACTTTCCGCAAAAGAGAGTGTCCGACAAGGGACCACCTTCGACTGTCAAGAATGTTAGAGTCAATTCACGTCTCGCAGCTCATGAGGTGTAGATCCACAGGTTTGGCAATCGGCCCTTCCGTCTTAGAATAGATACGGATGACAGGTGTGAAACTGCAAATTCTGCCCGTGAGTGTTCTCCTATTGACAGCGCTGTTGAGTGGCTGCGTGCTCCTGCAAGCTTCGGAGCGAGGATCAGACGCGACGCCAACGCCAGCGATGGTTACCCAATGGGCGATTGCAGCAACAGCAAGTTCACAGTATGGGATACCAGACTGGAGCGCGCGTCGCGCCACAGGGGCGCCTGAGATTGCGGCTTGCCAGGATGACGCGCGGGCCTGGGCCTCGGCGCGAGGTAACGGAGTGGAGTGGCTGGAGCTTCGCTATGCTGTCCCTGTGCAAGCTTTTGAGGTGCGAGTCGTCCAGAGCTATGGGCGTGGTGCGGTCTCTCGCATCACTCTCATTGATGCGCTGGGGACTGCAACGGTTGTCTGGGAGGGTGAGGATACTCACGAGCCCTGCCCGGGCGTGCTGGTTGCGCGCTTCCTGCCGCCTGACCATCCTGTTGCCGTTGTGAGGGTTGACCTGGATGAATCGCGAACGGGATGGTGGAATCAGATCGACGCCGTTGCCCTTGTGGGTGCGCCTTGGGAGTGATTGCTATTCTCCCTGATTGTGTGAGGTCAGCCGTTTTCGCAAGGCTGATGGGATCTTGCCGCCGCTCTCCAAGATGGCCAAAATCTCACCGGGCGATAACTCAGGCTTCGGCTGCTCCATCGGCGGCTGGGTGTCAGTCTCGCGTAGGTCCCTATTTGTCAATGCGCTCTCGTCGGTCAGCCATATGAGGATATCCGTTGGTTGGTCGGTGATCGCGAAATAGCCTGCCTTCTTTGTGTTTGCAGGGATATGCTCCGTGAGGCCGAGAAGAGGTTTGTCGAAACACCGCTGAGCGAACTGAGTGATGACTTCTTGAGATCCCGCTGTGATGATACGGCTGGCGGCTGCTATAGCTACGTGTTCAAGCAACGGGACCCACGCAGGCGCTTCAGGTGTCTGGGGCGGCAACGGCGAGAGGGCGACCAAGCGCTGTGTCTTAAGGAAGGTCAGCTCCTTGTCACACCACTGCCTGGCTTCCAGTCCGCTGCGTAAGAAGAGAACAGCCTCGCCTTCGGTGTGGCTCAACGCATTCAGCAACAATGTGGCCTGAGGTGTATGGTCAAAGGCTCCAATGGCCCAGGCCTCACCGAGGATCAGATCCAGTGTCTCCTCCAGAAGATCTATCGGCGTCTGTTGTGTAGGCTGCGTGGGCCCCAGGAGGACAAGGGGGCGGCTCAGCAACGAGACCTCTCCCCGGTAAAAGAGAAGAGCCGGACGTAGTCTCAAGGGTAAATGACGCAACCCAGC
Organism: uncultured Anaerolineales bacterium; assembly: GCA_964530185.1. Taxonomy (GTDB): domain Bacteria; phylum Chloroflexota; class Anaerolineae; order B4-G1; family SLSP01; genus PWVB01. The sequence goes on along the minus strand of CAZHBB010000003.1, from coordinate 23,238 downwards.
GGGGTAGAGTTCATGGTGCCAGGTCAGTGCTCTCATCGAGGTCAGATGATCCGGCCTCCGCAGGCCATGTGTCTCGTCTGGTGTCAGGCCAAGTTCTGCTGCGGCCTGAGGTAATTGCCTCAGGGCCTCACTCAGAGTCAATCCACGCCTCTCCCAGGCGACCAAAAGCTCCTTTGCGCGGATCGGTGACAGACCGCTCTTGAAGACGAACCAGGCCCACAGATCTGGGTTGTCGGCCATCTAATTTCCTTCCGGGGGCGGGGTCTTATCAAGCACTATGGTGACAGGTCCGTCGTTGATGAGGGCCAATTCCATGTGGGCACCAAACACTCCGCTCTGCACAGGGACTCGTTCGGCTGCCACGTAGCCGATAACGGACTCGACGAGTCTATTGGCGATATCCGGTGGTGCCGCTGAGACAAACGAGGGACGGAACCCCTTGCGGGTATTGGCACAGAGCGTGAACTGAGACACGATCAGCACCTGTCCTCCTGTCTCTTTAACTGAACGATTCATGCGCCCATCCTCATCGGGGAAGATGCGCAGGTTGGCGATTTTGTGGGCGAGCCATTGGGCTTCGGCTTCTGTGTCGCCTTTGGCGATCCCCAGCAGCACCAGAAGACCGGGCCCGATGGCGCTGACCTGGTGACCATCGACAGTGACGCTAGCACGTGTGACACGTTGGATGACTGCTCGCATTATTTCGTTACTCCTTGCGTTCTGGTAGGATCGCTGTTAGCGTGGGCTTTAGGCCAGCTTCTGGCGTCTCGGACAGGCCAAGTGCCAGCACGAAGGCGATGGCCATGCCTCCATCATGGCTCAGGCTAATGGACCAGGTTGTCAGCCCCTGGGCTGCAGCAAGGGCCCTGGCTCTACGATGAAGGACCAGATAGGGCTTGCCCCGAGGGTCATTAAGCGTCTCGACGTCAAGCCACCCGATGCCAGAGGGGGAAAGCAGCCTGACGCCAACGCCGAGCGCCTTGGAGACGGCTTCTTTGGCGGCAAAGCGGGCTGCCAACTCGGTGGCTTGCCCTTTGCTGCAGAGCAACTCCGCAGGCGTGTAGATGCGCTTCAGGAATCTGTCTCCATAGTGGGCCAGGATACGCCCTACCCGTGATATCTCTACCAAGTCAACGCCTGTTGTACAGATCAACATGTCCCTCTCACTCCGTAAAACAGGGTAATCGAGGTCCAGCAGTTACCAGGATGTAGTGATCGCTGTCGAGCCATGACCGAGCCACACGCTGCACGTCCTGGGGGCTGATTGCGTAAATCATATCACTGTACCGGTGGAAATAATCCAGGCCCAACCCGTAACGCTCGATGCCTACCAGGCCACTGGCAACACCCTCATTGGTCTCTAGTGCCAGAGGAAGCCCGCCCACTAAATAGGCCTGGACGTCCTCTAACTCCTGTAGGCTGACAGGTCGATCCTGGAGTTCCTGTACCTCTTGGAGGATGATCGCCCTCGCCCGTTGGACCGCGTCCGGATCCAAGCCCGCGGAGATCGACCAAAGGCCAGGGTAAGGGCTGCTGTTGACATGGCTGGAGACATAATAAGCGAGGCCATGTTGTTCTCTGAGGCGCTTTCCCAGACGGCCATACATGCCGAACACGCCCAGAATGGTGTTGGCGACGTGACAAGATAGGTAGTCGGGGTGATAGCGGCTGGGGCCAATCCATCCCAAGCGAAAGCTGATCTGGGATTTATCAGCCAGCGTCACGTGGTCTCGGCGCCGCTGGCGGATGTTGGGAACGGGAGGAGGCATCTGGCGAGGCGGTCGGGTCTTTTGCCACGCTCCGAACGCTCTGTGGACTGCCTCCAGTGCAATCTGTGGTTGTACGTCACCAACGATGACTAGCACGCCCCCTTGTGGGGCAATGTAAGTAGAGTGAAATGCGAGTAGATCCTCCCGTGAAAGTGCGCGCACGGTCTTGGGATCTCCTAATAGACTCCAATGGTACGGATGCTCTGGTGGGTATGCCAATTGCCTGAGGCGAAGCCGCGTGGTCTGGCGGGTATCGTTGGCGCGTTCTTGCAGGGTAATCAGGATCTCCTCGCGTACCTTCTCGACCTCCTGCGTCTCAAACGCCGGGTGTTGGAGCACGTCGGCCAGGATATCGAGCAGGAGAGGGAGATGTTCGCTAAGTCCTTTGGCTCCGAAGAGCGTCAGGTGGGTGCTTCCTGTGACACCGAAAGACGCTCCAATGGATTCGATCTCCTCGTAGAGCACGGAGAAGGGACGTCGACGGGTGCCGCGCTCCATGACATCGGCAGTGAAGCTCGCCAGGCCGGACTTATCCCTGGGTTCATCCTCAGCTCCTGCCAGAACGTAACCGCTGATGACCACGCTCGGACTCGTAGGGTTCTCGCGGATCAGCACGGTGAGACCGTTGGGCAGCGTCTCGCGCAGGGTGTTACTGGGACCAGGGAGGGCATGAGGGGATAGGGTGACTGGGGATTGGCGCGCTGCCATCTCAACACTCTCCTTTGTCTGTCAGGTAGAGTCCCACAGTGCGATTGCACGGTGTCAGGTATTGCTGGGCCACCCGCTGAATATCGTCGGCTGTGATGGATGCGATGTCCTGTAGATAGTTCTCGAACCACGTTTGGTCGGCCACGATCTCCGCAAACCCCAGCCAAAAGGCCTGGCTCGAAATGCTCTCACTGGCGTAGGCAAAGAGCGCCTGAGCCTGGCGTTGAGCTTTTTCAAGCTCGCTTTGGTGTACTGGATCACTCCGGAGGCGCGCGATTTCCTCTTCGAAACGGGCGACCACTGACTCAGTCTGCTGGTCTTGAGCAAGCGTGGCGCTAAAGCGCAGGAGGCCGGGATCGATGGTGGGTGTGAGGTACCCGCCTACATCGACGACCATCCGCGTGTCAACCAGCGCCCGGTATAGCCGGCTGGTGACATTTGTGGTGTGCCCGCCTCCAATCACAAAGCCGGAGCCACCACTCAGGATCGCATTCAAAACGGTCAGGGCCTGGAAATCTGGATCGCTGGCTGGTGGGGCGTGATAGGCGATTTCCAGGTAGTTGGTACTCCCTGCTCCGCGAACGACAACCTGGCGCTCACCTCGCTGAGGCGGTTCAACAGCTTTCACTTCCCTTGGATCCGGGCCGCGGGGGATGGGAGCAAATACCTGTGCGACCTGCGCCAGGGCTCGCTCTGCGTCCACGTCGCCAGCAATGGTCACGATTGCGTTGTTGGGGCCGTAATAGGTCGCGTGATGATGTTGTACCTCTGCCGTAGTCATGGATTCCAGGTCACAGAGATGGCCGATGGTCATGTGGCCGTAAGGATGAACTCTGTAGGCGGTAGCGGAGATCTCCTCTGTCAGGCGGAACATAGGGGAGTTCTCATTGCCCTGGCGTTCGGCGATAATGATGGCCCGTTCCTTCTCAATAGCGCTGGGATCGAGAGTGACATAGGCCATACGATCGGCCTCGATGTCAATCGCCAGCGCCAGGCTTGAGGCGGGTAGTGTTTCGTAGAAGACAGTGAAGTCGTGAGACGTCACGCCATTGTAAACACCCCCCTGGCGCGAGATAGCTCGGTCTGCTTCTCCAGAGGGCCAACGCGGGGTGCCTCGGAAGAGCACATGTTCCACCCAGTGGGAGGCACCTGTGATCCCCAGCTTCTCGTATCGTGCTCCCACGCGGTACCAGACGCGCACACTGACCACTGGAGCTGTGTGGACCTCTCTGATCAGCACCTTGAGTCCATTGTCCAGGATCTCTTGTCGCAGAATCACTATCGCAACCTTCTCGGAGGTGGCCGTCACTGGCCCAGCATGGCGTGTCAAGAGGCCTCGTCGGCCTGCCAGGGATCCCGGACCCCGCGTCCTTCAAAACCGCGTCCAATGCCCGAATAACGGAACCCTGCTTCGCGGGCTTGGGTCGGGTCGTAAATGTTACGCCCGTCGATGAGCACAGGTTGGCGCATCAGGTCACGAACGCGTTCCAGGTCCAGGTTCTTGAACTCGTTCCATTCTGTGACCAGTACCAACGCGTCTGCGCCCTCCGCTACCGCATAGGCGCTTTCCATCATCTCGACGCCGTCCAGGATTTGGGCCGCATTATCCATGGCGACGGGGTCATAAGCGCGGACCAGCGCACCGCGGCGCTGGAAGTTGCGAATAATGTCGATAGAGGGAGCATCCCGCATGTCATCGGTGTTGGGCTTGAATGCCAGTCCCAGAATACCAATGACCTTGCCCCGAAGGTCATGGCCCAGGAGACGTTCTGCCTTGCGGAGCGGCGCATAGCGTTGGTCCCGATTGATATCCATGACTGCATGGAGAAGATGGGGATGGCGTCCCTCAATCTCGGCCATGGAAGCCAGGGCTTTGACGTCTTTGGGGAAGCAGGATCCGCCCCATCCCAACCCAGCGTCCAGGAACGCATGGCCGATGCGGTCATCCAGCCCCATGCCGTAAGCGACTTCTTTGACATCAGCCCCCAGCGCCTCGCAGATGTTGGCGATCTCGTTGATGAATGAGATCTTGGCGGCGAGAAAGGCGTTGGACGCGTATTTGATCATCTCGGCGGTACGCAGGTCAGTGATCATGATGGTTGTACGCAGGGGCAGATGGAGCTGAGCGACCTTTTCGGCTGCGTCACGGTTTGTGGAGCCTAGGATCACCCGGTCTGGGTTCATGAAATCGCTGATGGCTGATCCCTCGCGGAGAAATTCGGGACAGGACACAACATCGAAGTCTGGCACATCGGGCCGTCGCATTCGGATGATGTCTGCGACCCAGTCGCCAGTTCCCACAGGCACAGTCGATTTGTTGACGATGATCAGATAGTGGTCAATGACATCAGCTATGGACTCTGCAGCCATTCGGACATAGCGCAGATCGGCCTGACCGTCGACGTCCGATGGTGTGCCGACGGCGATGAAGGCAAAGTTGGCGTCCTTTAGCGCTTCTTCGTAGGATGTGGTGAAGAAGAGGCGTCCAGCCTTTGTGTTGCGACGGACAAGCTCCTCGAGACCAGGCTCGAAGATGGGCATTACGCCTTTGTTCAAATTGGCAATGCGGCGCTCGTCGATATCCACACATGTGACCTTGTTGCCAAGGTCTGCGAAGCAGGCTCCACTGACGAGCCCAACGTAGCCAACACCAATTAAAGCGATGTTCTTCATTGCTGTGTCGCTCCTCCTAGATGCTTGGGATCGGACATTACGCTTTACGGGTATCCGATGCGGCCTCTCGGCCGGGGCCGGGTATGCACTCACGCTTTGTTGCTTTCCAAAGGGTATGATCCATCATACCATAGGTTGCGATAGCTTCCAGTGCTGGAGAGGCGGGCCAATTCATCAGACTCATTCCCTTTTTGAGATCACTGCTCCCGTTGTCCCCTGATAGGTGGACGTAGTCTGAGGCGTGATTGGTGTTATGATTGTGGGGGAGGTAAACCTATGTCCAAAGATATAGAGCAAGAGGGAAGCCCTCTGCGTCTCCGAACAGCGTTACGCCAGGGAGATGCCACCGGCGTGGTGGCGGCCCTTGAGGCCTGCTGTGATGCGAGTTTCGACACCGAAGTGCTGGAAGTGGTGCTGGTAGAGGGTGAGCGGTCATTGGCGCAATTTGACCCCCATGAGGCACGGCTGGTGGCCGATGCCCTGCGAGGAGTGGCCGTGACCTTGATTCGTGGCTGTGAGGACGCCCCGCAGGAGGATGTTGAGTCCCTGGAAGGCTCGATCGCGCTGGTGACGATGGCGGGGGACAGGCATGATGTGGGGCGCTATCTGTGGCACGCTGTCCTGAGACGACACGGTCTGACCGTGCACGATCTCGGACGACGTCCCCCGGCGATCGCCGTAGCTCGGGGCTCGGCGCTGAATGTGGACGCTTTTGGGCTTTATCTGGACAGCCGACTTGCTCGCTCCCACGTTCAGACTTTTGTCTCATTGCTGCAGCGGCGCCGCCTGCGTACTCCTGTGCTTCTGGGTGGCCCTGCAGTCGATGAAGCGTTCGCCCGTTGGGTCGCTACACCTGGAGGGGGCGAGCCTTACTGGGGTGGGGTCTATTATTGCGAGGATGCTCTTGAAGCGGTGGAGGTTCTCCGGCAGATCATCCTGTTCGCGCCGCCTCCGGCTGCGCATACTCACGAGATAGACTTGGCTTCGACAATGCCTACTGGCTGTGCGACATGCGGCGGGTGTTCGCTTGCCGAGAGCTGCGATGAGCTTCGCCTACCTGACCCCCATTGACTAGAGCTTATCCATGCTGTCACAATCTGAGCTTGAGACCCTCGAACACTGTGTGGCCCGCTTGGCCCCCAGGCTGGTAGCTGACCGTCGCGACTTCCATCGCTTCGCGGAGACTGGGTGGACAGAGTTTCGTACCGCCTCCCTTATTGCACGCCGGCTCTGTGAGCTTGGATTTGAGGTCAGAGTGGGGCCAGAGGTGCTCGAGCCAGGTGCGCGAATGGGACTGCCCTCTCCCGGGGAGCTGGAGGCTCAGTGGCATCGAGCATCAGCGCAAGGTGGGGACCCTGAGTTTCTGGGCAGGATGCGTGGTGGTTTTACGGGTGTGGTTGGTATCCTCCACCGTGGGCCAGGCCCTGTGGTAGGGCTCCGCTTCGACATCGATGCACTGGATCTGGTGGAAAGCAAAGCCCCTTCTCATCGCCCGGCGGCCGAGGGTTTTGCCTCAATCAATGAAGGCGCAACTCATGCGTGTGGTCACGATGGACACGCAGCCATCGGGTTGGGCGTGGCAGAGCTGCTTACGCAGCTCGGTGAGGTACCGTCTGGGACTGTCAAGCTGGTCTTTCAGCCCGCTGAGGAGGGGGTGCGTGGTGCCAGGGCAATGGTCGAGGCAGGCGTTGTCGACGATGTCGATGTGATGCTAGGCCTGCACCTATACAGCGGTTGGCCGCTGGGGCACCTAGCACCTGGGCGAAGTGGGTTCTTCGCTACAACGAAGTTCGATGTTCGGTTCCAGGGCGCCCCGGCCCACGCTGGTGGACATCCTGAGGGGGGAAAGAATGCTCTTCTGGCCGCAGCTACGGCCGTACTCAATCTTCATGCCATCCCAAGACACCGAGCAGGAGCCACCCGGATCAACGTGGGGACATTGATTGCCGGTCAAGGGCGCAACGTGATCCCTCCGGAGGCGCAGTTGGTGGTCGAGACGCGCGGCGCTACTTCGGCATTGAATGAATATATGTACGCTTCAGCGCTCCGGGTGCTGGAAGCAGCCGCTGCAATGTATCAGTGCGAGCTGACCATTATACCCAGAGGCAGCGCGGAATCGGCTGAGAGTGACGCGCGGCTGGCAGAGCGGGTCTGGTCCGTCGCGGAGCGACTTGGAGGCTATGAGTACCGTCAGTCCTGCGCGAGCGGCGGTAGTGAAGACTTCACCTATATGATGCGCCGTGTGCAGGAGCGGGGTGGATCGGCTGTCAATATCGGATTGGGGGCTGACCTCGGTGGATGGGGGCATCACACGGAGGTCTTTGACTTCGACGAGCGCGCCTTGCCGTTGGGCGTGAGGTTGCTGGGAGCGCTGGTCATCGAACTACTGCGTGAGCCTGTGCGTCATGTGGCATGATGCAACTTCGCTTCGCCGGGCTTTGTTGATATCTCCAGGGCCAGCGTTTGGTGGTGTCACTGACCTCGCTGCTCACAACTTTCGTCAGCCGCCGGATCTGGCGTTGGCACAGTATCAACATGGCGCTCTATGCGAGACATTGGTGAATTTGGGCGTTGAGGTTGTGTTACGCCCCGAGATGCCTGGGCACCCAAACAGCGTCTTTGTGCAAGACCCGGCAGTGGTCGTTGGCCGATACTTCGTCCGCATGTGCATGGGATTGCCAACTCGAAGAGGTGAGCCGGCCTGGCTGGCAGGGCTCTTACAGGACCAGGGACTAGACGAGCTGAGGCGGATCCTTCAGCCAGGCACGGCTGAGGGTGGGGACGTCGTGTTACTTGATGGCATTGCATTAGTGGGGCGATCACGACGTACCAACGATGAGGGCGTTCGACAGTTAGCATCTATCCTGTCCTCACAGGGGTACGAAGTACGTCAGGTCTCGGTGCCCTCTCCCTCGTTACATCTGGGGGGTGTGGTCACTGCGATCGGCCCTCGATCAGTTCTCGCCTGCTCAAGTGTGTTGCCGTCAGATGCTCTGGCAGGGCTTGAGACGATCGACGTGCCGCAACTCAGTTTCATCAGTGGCAATGTGATCGTCGTGGACAGTGTGCATGTGATTGCCGAGGCCCGCAACCGGGCAGCTATTGCTGCCCTGGAGGCGCACGGGCGACAGGTAACTGCTCTGGACCTCTCGGCCTTTGTGGGAAGCACCGGTGGCCCAAGCTGTCTGGTGCTTCCCCTGGTGCGCGGCGGATGAGACTGGGCTATTGAGTGGCGAACGTGTCGATCATCAGTCGAGGGTCGCCCAGGGGATAGAGGATGGGACAGGTCGCACCATGGTCCAGGTATCGTTTGACCTTGGCCCGTACCTCCTCCGGGGTGCCAGTTGCAGTGATGCGCAAGACTAGCTCATCAGGCACGTAGACCATCGCCCTTTCAATCTGCTCTTTCGTGGCTGGCCAGCCAAGGATCGCTTGGATCTTCTGGACAACCTCCGGTTTGACTCCGCTTGCCTTGGCAATGTGTGGCTGCTGAGCGAGGTACTGGGTGAGAAGCATCTTGGCACCGCGAATCGCCTCGGCGCGGTCCTCATGGACAGAGCACACAACCAGTTGCGGCCTGTCAAGGTCATCCAGAGTTCGTCCGGCTTTCCGGGCCCCTCTCGCCAGGTGTTCGAGTGCGACATCATTGTATTCGGGGGGTACGCAGTAGTTGAGCACAACCCCGTCCGCAATCTCGCCCGTCAGTTCAAGCATTCGAGGGCCCGTGGCTCCGATCATGATGGCCACATTGCGGGGCTCGCGGCGTCCGTGGACAACGTCAAGTTCGATGTCGGTGACATGGTGAAACTCACCATGGAATGTAACGCGCTCCATCGCCAGCAATTTGCGCAACACGTAGACGGTTTCGCGCATGGCCTTGAGGGGCTTGCGTCGCTGAATGCCCACGTTGCGTGCCAGGGGATCCCACCACGCACCGATACCGCAGATGATGCGATCGGGTGCCAGGTCGTCCAAAGTCAGGAACGTGGCCGCCAATAAACCGATGTTGCGGGTCCAGTTGTTGATCACGCCGCTTCCCACCTTGATGCGCTCAGTCACCGCCGCGTAGGCAGCCATAGGGACGATCGCGTCGCGTACCAGACGGCTCTCCGCCTGCCATACTGCCTCGAAGCCTCTGGCCTCCGCGTATTTCGCGTATTCCATACCATCGCGGATGGGGTGGGCATCCTGCAGGTAAAGCGCCACTCGTGGGATTTCATTCTGAGCCATCGCTACCTCCTTAAACCATCGCTCGACAAATATGTTACAGTCATCAGCGGAAGAGATCCTTCTCAATGGATCGCTGCATGTCGACGGCTCTTCCGTTGCCAGGCTGGTACGCCACGCCGCGGATCAGGACGACCGGCAGTCCTTCGGCGGCTTGCCCACTCAGTAAGCCGGCGGCAGCGGCCAGTTCATCGGCGCGGGCGACTCTTGTCGTACGCAGCCGGTAGCCGTGACGATCCTGCAATCCACGCAGGTCGAGAAGTGGCTGCATCCCTGCGACGCCCAGGGCCAGGTTGACTGTACCGAGCCGCCAAGGACGTCCGTGGGTGTCGCTGATGATAATCGCGATGTCAGCGCCGGTCGCGGCCTGTAGGCCATCGCGGAGCTTTCGCGCCGAGGTATCGGGATCCTGTGGCAGTGTGAGCACCCACTCACCCTCTGCGCCACCAACGTTGGAGCGGTCTACACCGGCATTGGCGCATATCCATCCATGAAGGGTTTCGGTGATCAGTGTCCCGGGTCGTCGGCGGATCACCGAACGAGACTGTTGCAGGATTACCTCTACCAAGCGGGCGTCTTTGCCTGTCTCTTCGGCCAACATCTTGGCGTGAGATGATGGCGTGATCTCCTTGAGATTGACGAGACAGCCCTCGGCCTTGGACACGATCTTTTGAGTGACCACTAGCACATCCCCGTCCTGGAGTTGGATCTGACTTTGGCTCAATGCCCTCAGGATAAGGGAGACCAGGTCATCTCCTGGGTGGACCTCGGGTATCCCACAGAGCGCCATCATTTGGGCTGTGAGGGGTGCGTCACTCAAAGCTAACCCTCCAGCCCTGTGATTCGGATGCCAGCTCCGTGGACCTTGTATCGGATGTTGATCCCGATCAGTACGGAGGTCAGCGCTTCGACAGCGCGCGCATTGACCAGTGGGCCAGCGTCGATGCCCCGGGTCCCCAGATCCCGGGCCAGGCCGATGGCAAGGCGCTTGGCCGCTTTGTCATCACCGCAGACCAGGACGTCACACTCGATAGGAGTTTGCAACTCCAACAGCCGATCTGCCGCCACGTTCTGGAAGGCCGCCACGACTTTGACGTTCTCACCAAGCAATGCCTGCGCCTGTTCAGTTGCAGAGCCTTCAGGAGGTATGTAGACGCGAGCCACTTTCGGGGGTTTCAGGGCAACTGTGGTGTTGATCAGTACCTTGCCTTGCAGGGAAGAACGCAGAGATTCAAGCAGAGCGTTCTGGGCGCTATACGGAACCGTCAGGACGGCCACATCACATCTCTCCGCGGCCGCATGGTTCTCCATTCCCGTGATAGTATCTGTGCTCAGACGGGCATTGAGCTCGTGCGCGACCCGAAGGGCTTTCTCCTGCCGTCGTGAGCCAATGATGACCTGGTGGCCGGCTCGAGCCCAACGAAGAGCCAATCCTGGGCCTTCGTTGCCCGTACCTCCAAGGATGGCAATGCAATAGCGTTTGGCTTGCTCTGACATCGTGATCCACATTCCTCTCGAGTTTCGTGATTGGGCAAAAGCCCCCGATTACCCCTGATGCAAAGCCAGTGTAGCGCAGAGTACCCATTCTGGGAAGCGAGGCAAAGGCGGCAGCCGCGGCTGCTATCTCTCCAGTGAGGTGACGAGGTTCAACCACTCTCGGGCTGTGCGCTCCCAACTGAAGAGCTTCACGCGGGCCTGTCCGCGGCGGCAGAGTTCCTGACGTAGGGCCTTGTCGGTCAACACAGATGCCAGTGCGTACCCCCAGCCGTCTGTGTCTAACGGGTCCACGAGCAGGCCTGCGTCCCCGACGGCTTCAGGTATGCTGGAGGCTGTTGAGGCCACCACAGGAGTGCCTGTGGCCATCGCTTCAAGCGGGGGCAGTCCAAATCCCTCGTAGATGCTGGGGAAGGCGAAAGCCGCTGCCTGTCGGTAAAGCGCAGGTAGGTCTTCATCCGCCACGAAGCCCAGCAGGTGAACGTAAGGACGCGCCATGGCAGCGGCTTGCACCGATTCGGACATCCAGGCCAGTTGGCCGGCGATGACCAGGTCTGCCTCTACGTTCCTGCGAACGAGGTCTATGGCTCTGATCAGCATGTCATAGTTCTTGCGTGGCTGAACTGTTCCGACGGCCAAGATGTAGGGAGTTTGGGGTAGTCGATAGCGGTCTACCAGACGTTTTCTCTCATCCGGCCGAGGATGAGGTGAGAATGCAGGTGTGACTCCCAGATGTAGGGTGGTTACACGTTCTGATGGGATGTCGAGGAGTTCGACGATGTCCCTGCGAGTGCAATGAGAATCGGCCAGGATATGGTCGGCGTGCCTGGCGCTGCGGGGGACAGCAGACTCGAGATAAGCACGCAGCCGGTCTGGAAAGGTCTCAGGGTGGCGGAGGAACGAGAGATCGTGGATCGTCAGGAGCTTGAGCGGATTGCTCAGAAGGGGGGGGAGGAGGAAATCCGGTGCGTAGAAAAGGTCGATGCGTCCGGTGAAAAGATCTGCGGCCAATGGCACGTGCAATCGATGCCAAAGCCGGGCCAGCCAGTCATCACTCAGGGGAATTGCCCGCAAATGCAGGGATCCGGGTCTGGCGATCTGCCTCAGGTGGGCCGCTTCCTTTTGCCATCTGTCACCGAGGCCGGCGACTCCGGCCAGCAATACGAACTCGTGGGGCGAAGTCAGCGAGAGGACAGCGTGCAGTAGCTCGCGCGTGTACCGACCAATGCCCCCTCCCTGGCGAGCTGCGGCTGTGTAGTCCACGGCAATGCGCACGTGTGAGCCCCCTGTTCCCTGCTCTGAGCTCTAGACGTCGTTGTATGTCCAAAAACGATTGACGAAGAAGTTCCAGAACATAACGACGCCTGTCGCAAGCACCTTGGCGGCGTTGTATCCCAATTTGTGGGCCAACTCTGGCGAGCCGATCTGGGGTATGGTACTGGCGACAGCCGTCAGTGGAGGGTTCAGCGTGAGCAAGATACCAGTGTTGATAGCCCACCCTGCTACATTCACGGCGAAGAACTGTAGTAGCTGAGCGGCGACAGGTTTGGAGCGGGAGTCTGGATAGGTCCAGAGGCGGTTCCAGGTGAAGTTCGACAGCACCGCGCAGGTGAAAGAGATGGTGTTGGAGAGTGCTAGAGGCCAGCCCACGATCACATGAAGCAGGTACAGAATACCGAAATCCACCACGGCGCCTATCGTCCCTACCACGGCAAACTTGAGGAACCTGACAATTTCCGCGCGGTTGGTTACGATGACGCCCTGCAGCGTGCTCACGATGGAAGGCCGGTGTGTCTCCATAGCGGGCGGGATTATAACGGGGCGCGGAACGGCGTCAAGTTTGTGTCCCGGCGTAACTGTTCACCCTTAGGGTGAGGAACTTCAAAGGGCACTGTGCTGTGCCCGGGAGTACATCGCGCTTGTCAGATCAGGTCCACGACACTACCGTGTCGGTGGAGGCGGCGCAGCGTCATTACCCCGCCTCCACAATCGGGAGGAGGAGACTGAGAGGACGAGAACCCTGGGTCTCCACTGCGTCGTGCTTGCTGCCCTGAGGGGGGAGTGAACGCTGGCACTGGGGCGCCAGCGAACCGTGGTATAATATTGATGTTCCGGAGAGGTGCCGGAGTGGACGATCGGGGCGGTCTCGAAAACCGTTGTAGCCTTTGGGCTACCGTGGGTTCGAATCCCACCCTCTCCGCCTCAATGATAAACGAGGAGGCCCTCAATCTTAAGGGCCTCCTCGTTTATGTATGTTTTCAAGGAGTTTAGCTCTCCGGCGGTGTCACTGGTAGATTGCCCAGCAGCAGAGTGGGGCTGATACCGTGTTCGGTCAATACGATTTTGGCGTTGTTACGCAGAGAAGTTTCAATCATCTCGATCTGCCGAAGCATCTGGGCATTGCCGCGGAAGTAGCGCTCGGCAGCTTCGTTGACCAGCCGGATAGCCTCGGCACGGCCCTCTGCGACCTTGATGGCAGCCTCTCGCTCTCCCTCGGCGCGTTGGATCGTGGCCAGTTTCTTCTGTTCAGCGGCCTCGAACTCGCCAGTTGCCAGTAAGCGCATGGCCCGCCGTTCCTGTTCAGCCGTTTTCTGTTTGTGCATCGCGGCTTTGATGTCCTCGGGAGGATCGATCAGCATGATCTCAATCTTGCTGACCACGAGTCCCCATTCCTCAGCATAGACGTTGAGCACCTTCTCGAGATTGGTGGCGATCTTCTCGCGTGCGACCAGGCTTTCATCCAATGTGAGGTCCCCGAACTCCTGACGGAGGTTGGTCTGTGCGAGCTGGATAACGGCACGTTTCCAGTCATCGATGTTGTAGAAGGTTCGTCTGATCGAGTCCTCATCCCCTTTTGGGCGCACCCACATGACTCCGTCGACGCGGATCTCCACGTTGTCCTTGGTGATAACCGGCTGGGGGGGAATGTCCATGGTGTGCTCCCGGATATCCCGGACACGTATCACGCTCACCATAGGGATCTGAAAGCCTAATCCAGGCGAGATGAAGCCCTGGTACTTTCCAAAGATCTCCTGGATCCCGCGCTCGAATGGTTTCAGCGTATAGATAAATGATCGGATGATTCTCATTGTGCACTCCTTCTCGGACTCACCCCTTTTTGTCTAGCCAACTGCTGCAAGCCGCGGCGCTTGCCTGTTGAGGGAACTCCCAGAGCGGGACTTGCGTTTGAAGTATAGGTGCCTTCTATCCGGGTGCAAGTGTTGCGTTGCTTTGACGTTCGTATGCTTGCGAGTAGAATGAATCGGACGCTAAATCTCATGGAGCCTCGAATGAAACCGACGATTCTGAATGATCGCTACCGTCTGACCGAGTTGATTGGTGCGGGCGGTATGGCCACAGTGTACCGTGGGGAGGATCTGCTGCTAGAGCGTCCTGTCGCGGTTAAATTCCTGCGCGAGCCGTATGCCAGCGATCCGGAGGCTCGTCAGCGGTTCCTCTATGAGGCGCGTGCTGCTGCTAAGCTCGATCATCCGAACGTAGTTCATATTTACGATGTTGGAGTGGCGGCTGGAGGCCAGCCGTATATTGTGATGGAGCTTGTGCGTGGAGAAGACCTTAAGTCGCTGATACGGCGCGAGGCCCCTTTGACGGTCCCACACGCTCTGGCTCTGATCCGCCAAGTCTGCGCCGGTGTGGGAGAGGCGCATCGCGCCGGTATTGTCCATTGTGACTTGAAGCCACAGAACATCCTAGTCAATGAAAATGGTCAGGTCAAGGTTACAGATTTTGGGATTGCCCGCGCGGCTCAGGCTGAGGAGGAAGGAGATACCCACGTCGAAGTAGTCTGGGGAAGCCCCCATTATCTGTCGCCTGAGCAGGCACGGGGCGAGCATCCTACGCCAGCTTCTGATGTGTATAGCATTGGGATTGTGCTCTATGAGATGTTGGCGGGTGTGCCTCCATTTCATGATCCGGATCCGGCAGTCCTGGCTTTGAAGCACTGTCGGGAGGACCCTATCCCATTGCCATCGCTCAATCCTCGCGTACCTGAGGGCCTGGATCGGCTCGTGCGCACAATGCTGGCCAAACAGCCGGCTCAACGGTTCCGTAACGCGGATCAGTTGGGCCATGCTATCGACGCATATGTGCGCCGCGGCGAGGGGGGAACAGGGCCAGTGGCATTGGCGGATGAGACGCCTGTGGTGACCTTGCGGACGAGACCGACGACTCAAGAGGCGCGATCCCCTGCCGGTGTCTCGGCCAATACGGCGGAGGGAACCGTGCCAGTCGTCTCCCGCGAGAGCTTTGACCCGAATCTCTGGCTGTTGGTCGGTATTGCGGCGATTGCTGTGTTGGGCCTGATCCCCCTGTGGTTGTTTGTGTATCAGGCTTATCTCTCACCCAGGACGCCGCCAACGCCGGCTGTAGCCTTCACACCGGGGCCGGGTTCCCCTGAGCCAAGCGCGGAGGTCACGGTACCCAATCTTACAGGTCTAAGCGCAGCCGATGCCCAGCGAATGGTGGAGAGTTTGGGCCTCCAGCTTGAGGTCTTGGGGGAGGAGGAGTCCACAGATGCGCGACCGGGGGCGGTGCTCAGACAGACGCCCGGTGCCGGAGTGCGGGTGCCGATAAGCAGTACAGTTAGTGTGGTATTGGCGTCCGGGCGCCTTCTGGTCATGCCCGACGTGGTGGGCTACGACCTGGTGACGGTGAAAGAGGGTTTGGAAAGCGAGGGGCTCCTGGTCAGTGTTGTTGAGGAGCGTAGCCGTGAACCCCGCAACGTGATCCTCGCCCAAGAACCGGCACCGGACGTTACCGTGCGGGCTGGGGAGTGGATTACCTTGACCGTGAGCGGGGGGAGTGATCTCCCGATTCCACTTAAGGTGGACCTCAACCATGAGATCGTGTTGGAGCAGGCTTGGGTGTCGCAGATGAGCTATCGGTCGGGCGACAGCATCCCGGTCACATTGCGTTGGCGTTGTCTAAAGACACCCGGGCGTTCTTATAAGGTCTTTGTTCACCTCCTAACGGCAGACATGGGACATCTTGTCGCACAACAGGACATTGAGCCGGTCAATGGGCTTCGCCCAACCACGTCCTGGGCACCAGGTGAGATCATCAATGATCCGCATCAAGTTGTGATCCCAGCAGATACACCCCCTGGCACCTATCAGATTCGGGTGGGCCTGTACGATGCTGGGGGGCGAATGCCAGTGTTGGATGCTGGACAGACACAGGTGGTGGATGACTCTATCTTCGTGACCACCGTGACGATCGAGTGATCTTCGGGGTTCGTCGCCCCTTGCAGAGTCCACCTTGTCGTATTCCTCTTGATATCTTAACCTGAGGGGGTTTTCTGGTATAATGGTTTGTAAAATGCGTGGGCTATTCACGGTCCTACGCTACGCCCGCTACGCGGGTAGGGAGGTGTAATGAAGTCTAGAAATAACAGTAGCTTTGTTTATCTGATCCTCATCGCTGCTGTGCTCTTCCTGATCTATAGCTATGTGTCAGGTGGAACTCAAGCTCCAACTGTTCCTTTAAGTCGGATTGCTGAAGATGTCAGCGCCGGTCGGGTGGCCAATATTAAAGTGCGTGGGGACGAGCTTAGTGTCACGTACAAAGAGCGGACGGCCAGCGGTGATTTGGTCGTTCTCTCACGCAAGGGATCAGAGTCAACGTTGGTGGAACAGCTTCAGGCGCTGGGCGTCGATGCTGAGAAGCTGCGGCAAGTCGATATAGATTTTGAGGAGCCGGTGGATTGGGGGACATTGATCAATGTCGGTGTGACCTTGATCAGCATCCTCGCGGGTGTGGCCTTCTTCTACCTGTTCATCCGTCAGTTTCAGGGGGCAAACAATCAGGCTTTGTCATTTGGCAAGAGCCGGGCACGGATGTTCTCGGGAGATCGTCCTACGGTGACTTTTGATGATGTGGCTGGGATCGAAGAGGCCAAGGAAGAACTGAAGGAAATTGTCGAATTCCTGAAAGAGCCTCAGAAGTTCGTCAGTCTGGGCGCGCGTATCCCTAAGGGTGTCCTACTGGTAGGTGCGCCGGGTACCGGGAAGACCCTGCTGGCCAAGGCCGTGGCGGGCGAGGCAGGTGTGCCATTCTTCAGCATCTCGGGGTCAGAATTTGTGGAGATGTTCGTCGGGGTCGGGGCCAGCCGTGTGCGTGACCTATTCGATCAGGCAAAACGTCATAGCCCCTGTATCGTGTTTGTGGACGAGATCGATGCGGTAGGTCGCTACCGTGGCGCGGGCCTGGGCGGAAGCCATGACGAGCGGGAACAGACCTTGAACCAGATTTTGGTGGAGATGGACGGCTTCGATACGGATACGAATGTAATCGTCATCGCTGCCACCAACCGTCCTGACATTTTGGATCCCGCGTTGTTGAGGCCGGGCCGCTTTGACCGGCGGGTCGTGCTCGATCAGCCAGACATCCGGGGGCGCGAAGCAATCTTCCGGGTGCATGTCCGCGGGAAACCTGTGGCACCCGATGTAGACCTCGGCGTATTGGCACAGACGACCCCGGGATTTGTTGGGGCCGATATCGAGAATGTCGTGAACGAGGCGGCGATTCTGGCAGCGCGGCGGGGCAAACGACGTATAGGGATGGCGGAGTTCCAGGAGGCCATCGAGCGTGTGATTGCCGGCCCTGAGCGGCGGAGCCGGGTTATCTCAGAGGAGGAGCGTGAGGTCTTTGCCTACCATGAGGCGGGCCATGCTGTGGTCGCTCATGTGTTGCCAAAGTGCGACCGGGTGCGTAAGATCTCGATCGTTGCGCGTGGCGTGGCTGGTGGTTACACCATCACGATGCCGGAGGAAGATCATTACATCATGCAGCGCAGCAAGATGGAAGACGAAATGGCCAAGATGCTAGGGGGGCGCGCGGCAGAGGAGGTGGTGTTTAATGAACTCAGCACAGGTGCCTCCGATGACCTCGAGAAAGCCTCCAAGCTTGCCCGTTCAATGGTGATGCGCTATGGGATGAGCGAAAAGTTGGGCCCGCTGGTGTACGGTCGTAAGGAGGAGCTGGTCTTCCTTGGTAAGGAGATCGGCGAGCAACGGGATTACAGTGAGGCAATGGCTGAGGAGATCGACCAGGAGGTGCGGGCATTTGTTGTGAAGGCGCATGAGCGCGCCAAGGCAGTGCTGCTCGAGCATCGTGAGCAACTCGAGTTGGTCGCCCGGGCGTTACTAGAGCGCGAAACGCTTTCAGCGGAGGAGTTCGAGGCGTTGATGGAAGGACATCCATTGCCCGAACGTCAGGAGACTTCATCAGAGAGCAAGAATGTCGCTTCGTCGTCGGAGCCTGTTCTAAAGCCATCTCCTGCCACTGCCTGATGTCGTAGGTGGGTTACAGCGTAGAAAGAAGAACGCGCCTCAGTCAGCGACTGAGGCGCGTTTTGATGGGTGGATGTCCTATAGTGGACTCCTATCGATAGGTCGGGGCATGCGGATTTGAACCGCAGACCTCACGGACCCGAACCGTGCGCGCTACCAAACTGCGCTATGCCCCGTCAAGTGTCAAGATTATACTCGGAGTTGGTCCTTTTGACAAGCAGTGGGAGAGAAGTATGATGCTGCAGAATGGGGTCCAACCTTTTTTGCGGTTAAGTGGTCTACGTTCCTGTCGTTGGCTGGATCTTGTGCGGTGAAGCCAGGCCTCTGAGGGGGGCTACTACATCACGGTTCGACGGGACTTGAACGCGGAGTCCGGACCCGGAGAAGTCTTAGCGGCGTTTAGCGAGGGAGGCGACTGTGACACTGTGGCAATCCATCCTCTTGGGTCTCTTACAGGGTCTGACGGAGTTCCTACCAGTTAGCAGTTCTGGTCACCTCGTGATTGTGCCCGCCCTCCTGCATTGGCCTGAACCAGGTCTGGCCATGGACGCGATGCTCCACCTTGGAACCCTGTTGGCGGTGGTGGTCTTTTTCTGGGGAGATCTGTGGCGTCTGCTGAGGGCCGCCATCAAGAGTTTGCGGCGCGGGTCCCTTGCGGATCCGGACGCCCGTGTGGCATGGGGGTTGGTCATTGCCACTGTGCCGGCAGTCATCGCAGGCCTCCTGCTCGAGGCGACGTTCGAACGACTTTTCGGCATGCCGAAGGCTGCTGCTGGTTTTCTGCTAGGGACAGCGTTTCTGCTCACTGTGGCTGAGTACGTTGGGGCGCGGGTGCGCCCTATCACCTCACTATCGTGGTTGGATGCTCTGGTCATCGGGCTGGCTCAGGCACTGGCTATTGCGCCAGGGTTGAGCCGCTCGGGTGCCACGATCGCTGCTGCTATGCTGCTGGGATTCCGCCGTGAGGATGCGGCACGTTTCAGCTTTCTGCTCTCTGTGCCGATCACCCTGGGATCGGGGCTGTATCAAGGTATGAGACTGTTGAGTGCTGGAGCCGGATTAGCCCCCTGGGGATCTATCTTGGCTGGAATGGGTGCTGCTTTCGCGGCGGGCTACCTGGCGATTGCCAGTCTTCTGTCACTTGTTCGGCGGCGGAGCCTAAGGGGTTTTGCTTTCTACTGTGCCCTTTTAGGGGTTCTGGTTTTGACGGGTGTCCTTGGGTAAAGTGATGGTGGTCTGTAGGGGGAATACCCTCGTTGATGCTGGCCGTCAGCCTGATTGAGGATAGTGAGCAGGATATTAGAAGAGGCTGAGATCCGAGATGCCCAGGTACGCCATCATCCCTTGCCAAATGTTGGATGGATCCCCGTGAACGTTGGGGCTGACTGCCTTTGGGGTGGGAAGTGGTTCGAGAGACTTCGCCTCGCTATGAGATTGATCATCAGCCACCTTCAGCCCCTTCTGGGATATGTAGGGACTCATAATGCAACGTAGGGCTGTTGGGATTTGGAGTGTGCTTTGGCCAACCCTGGTGCTATTGACGGTTCTTTCGTTGATGGCGTGTGGAACGGCGGATTCTGCCGTGATCCTGCCGGGGACTGATGAAGCCAGAGAACCGGTTGCGCTTCATGTTGTGTGTCCGGAGAGCATCGCACCGGCGATCCAGGCCGCTGTAGCAGCTTACGGACAAAACCATCCTGAGGTTGACATCACGCTCTCAGTGCGTGCTGACACCCTGGCATGGCAGGCGTTGCAGACCGGGGATGCTGAGGTGGCCGTTCTGACGTGGCTACCGGAGGCGTTGGGAAATGATACATGGGTGCGGATCCTCTCGCGGGATGGCCTCGCTATCGTGGTTCATCCACATAATCAGGTATCGTCCCTCACGGTCACTCAGTTGCAAGACCTATTCCAGGGGAGGGTAGAGGACTGGGCCGCTTGGGGTGGTCCTCCGGGCCCCCCAGTGGTGGTAAGCCGTGAGGCAGCCTCTGGTGAGGCTGCTTTTTTCCAAGCATGGGTGATGCGTGACGCGCGGACCACGCTCACGGCGGTTCTGGCCCCAAGCACGGACGCCGTGTTGCAATACGTGGCCGGTGACCTACACGCGGTGGGTTACGTGTCTACAGCCCGGCTTGATGGTAGGGTGCGAGCGGTGCCCATCAACGGCGTGAGTGTCGATGAGACGGCTTTGCAGACTGGTCAATATCCGCTGGTCCGTACTCACTTTGTGCTCACGTTACGGGAGCCTGTAGAACCAGCCCGTAGTTTTGTCCAGTGGCTGCTGGAAGCACCCGGACAGACTATTCTTTCCTCTTGGGGCCTGATTCCAGCGTCGGATTCTGGAGACTAGGGAGTGGGTGGGGACCCAGTGAAGCCGGTGAAGAACCGGTACGTCAGGCTCCCGATCGCAGCGAATGTGGGGACGCTCTCCTCCCATACCAGCCACTCGGGCTGGTAGAGAAAAACAACGAGGACGAAATCCGTCTCTGGGTCAGGACCATAGACGATCGCTGCGTCGGCATGAGTATCGCCGCGCCACCCGTGTTTGTGTGCCACACGCGTCCCCGGCGGCATCCCCTGGCCGAGCAGTGCGTTGATCTTGTTGTGGGCCATCCAGGCTATCAGTTCCTCACACTCCGCAGGGGTGATCTCTCGTGGATACAACGCCCGCAGAAGGCCCCCGCCATGGGCGCACTGATAGAGCCCCTCCAGGAGAAGCCCTAAGTCGGCTGGTGTAGTCTGGATATAGGGATCTGGATCTGTGTCAAAAGCCGTTTGGCTGTTAGCTGGCGTGACGATTTGGGGATCCGGCACGCCCTCCTTCAAGTCGTAGGGAGCGGCAATGAATGAGTTGCGCAACCCCAGGCTGTGGAGGAAGGTCGTGACTGCGAGCGCGCCCGTGTAAGGGTCTCCAGCGCCGATGTCTGCTAAGAGTCTGTTGGCAGCGGCGTTGTCACTTTCGGTCAACATCCCTCTCATTGCAGCCGACAACTGAGGAGCAAGGGGAAGCTCATACCGACGGTAGATCTCGGCCGCAATGGCGATCTTCATGGTGCTGAGGCCGGCAAATGCAACATCACAGTTGAGACACACTTCCTGCCCGTTTGCAAGGCTCTTGCCAAAAATGCCGGGGACCCCCCCCAAATCCTCCAACGCTGATATCCATGCCCCACGCAAGATCTCTGGTGAAGCAACAGGTGGCGGTTCTGTCTCTACTACCAGGTCCACCCGGCGATTTGCGGGGTCGGCGGCACGCAGCGCACTGATCAACAAAGGCAATGACGCTTCGACGTTCAGGCGGGTGCCCTTCATGGGCGGACGGAATGTGCGGGCCTCAGGTAGAGCAACCGCTTTGAGTGGTGGATGGTCATACTTTTGGGCTACGCGCTGTAAGTAGGCGTCGACTCGCTCGCGCGAGTAGAGCACTACGGCCGGTACCTGGATGGCCTCGGGTCTCTGACCAGAGAGCTGGCGCATTAGGTAGTTCATGAAAGCGAGGATGCTCCCACTCTGTCCCTGCTCCTCCAATGCGGTATCCAGGTTCCGAGCGGTGGCCTCCATATCCACCCGGAGCTCGATCACCTCGGGCAGGAGCGGCGGAATAGGCTCTCCGCCATAGGTGACGCTAATGGGCCGAGTGTAGGCCTGTTCCACTGTGGCCAAGGCCTGGGCACGGGTCATACCGCTGACGTCCAGCCCATTGATGGACAGCCCCGAGGGGAGCACAGACTGGCTGGAGCGCCAGGTAGTGTAGAGCCAGGCGGCACCCAGGATCAGGATGCTGGCAAAGATCAGAAACAGAAAACCACAGCCTGTGGTGCGTCGTTGTCTCATAGTGTTTTCTTGGTGGGTTAGACCCCACGTCCTCGATGTTGCCGTGAGTATAACGTGCTGCTATCGACGGTCAATGCGCAGCTATCTTCTTGCTGAATTAAGATGGACCGGAGCGGGCCACTCTGGCCCATGATGAACTGCTCATGGACAAGATGAGGGGGATTATCTATAATGCACATGGTGCGCAGTCAGGAGGTCGACAACAGTATGGTTGAAATTGAAGCAGAGGGACTTTCGTTTGAGGAGGCGCTGGCTGAGCTTGAGGCCATTGTGGAGCGCCTGGAGGGGGAAAGCCTGTCACTGGACGAGACTATGGCCTTATATGAGCGAGGACGTCAATTGGCTCAACATTGTCAGACCCTGTTAGACGCGGCTTCACTCAAGTTCCAGCGACTGCGTCCTGATGGGACGGTCGTGGATGGGGAAGAACTCCTGTCGCCGGAGGGGGGTGAGCACCCGTGAAGGATCCAGGACGGTCTGTGGGCTCATTGGTCGCCATTGTGGTGTGTGCCTTGTTCCTCGCCGGTTGCATGATTCCCATTCCCACGGTTCAGCCTCTGACCGTGATCGAGCCAGTCGATGAGGTGCAGGTTGTCCCCCAGAGCGATGCAGAGAGGGCCCGGGTGAGACTGCGCTTGCTCTCTCGGGAGCTTACGGTGCGTTCGACGACGGACGGCTCGTTGCTCATCGGTCGTTTCCACTACAATGTGAAGGAATGGACTCCGAAGATCTCGCGGGAGGCGAGCGATGGTGTTGCCCTGGTGACGGTGTCTCAGGGCGTTGGGTCCTGGATTCCATTGGGTAAGCACGAGGAGTATACCAACACCTGGGACGTGGCCCTGGCTGAAGGCATGCCGTTGGACCTGGGGATCGACATGGGCACTGGCGCTGCTACCCTCGATCTCACAGGGCTTTCGCTGACCCGGCTGTCGCTGACGACAGGGGCGGCCGACGTTCATGTGATGTTCCAAGCCCCCAACCCTGAGCCGCTGGGCACTGTCCAGGTGCGAGCTGGCACGGGCCGGTTCGTGGGGGTGGGGCTCGGTTACGCCAACTTCGATCAGTTCAATGTCTTGGGAGGGGCTGGGAGTCTGGATCTGGACTTCACCGGCGCGTATTCCAGGTCAGCTTTGGTCGATATTAAGGCGGGTGCTGGCCGGGTCATTGTGCGAGTTCCCGCCGATATAGGCGTGCGGGTGACATTCGCCGGTGTCCCCGTGGTG
>CAZHBB010000002.1:83827-91770 GCA_964530185.1 uncultured Anaerolineales bacterium | reverse complement strand
TCCCTTGCCACTTGTTTCGCCAGTCTGACAAGGTGTGCTCCCAATGTGTGAGAATGTGCTGGCAGACTTACCTCGGAGTTCTTGTTATATTAGTAAAGTAATGTCCATATTATAGTATCCGTAGTAGGGCAGTGGATTGTGGACAAGTCTGTCGTTCGCCCTAGATACGGGGCCCGGGCTTGATTCCCCCCCGAAGTGTAGGGTTGACGCTTTTGAGCCTCCTGGGGATTATTTTCTTGTTGGGGCGATTCGCGGGGAGAGCTTAGGGCTGCGGCGATTGAAGGGGGCTTTAGAGGAGGGAGAAATCCTGGCGGTTTATCCCCAATTTGAAGAGGTTATCCACGGGAAGGGGCGAGTTTTCCACAGCCCGGGCCTCTGCAGGGCTTTTCCAGGAGAGGCCAAAGCATCTGTGTTCCCAGTAGTTGGGGGCTCTTTCGGAGCAGATCCCTTCTGTAGGGGGTGTGGATAAAGTGTTGTTTGTCCACACCCGGTGGGGATAAAGCCTCGATGCTTCTCACTACTGCTGACCTGTCGCGTTTGTTGTGGGCGTTGGGTCATTATGCTATAATTGTTTTGTCGGGATAAAGTTTGGAGACGGTGTGACTCGGCCCTCAGGGGAGCCGATGGGGCTCGCGGGAAGGAGCGAAATGGCGGATCAAGAGGTCACAGAGCTGCGTAACCGGATTCTTGGGATCATGATCCGAAACGTCCGAGATCAGGCCAGGGCATCGCGTCGCGAGTGCGCTGCGGTGTTAGGGGTCTCCGTCAACCGATTTGCCAGTTACGAGGACGGCTCACGTGCAATTTCCCTGCCGGAGCTTGAGCTGCTGGCGCGCTATCTGGAAGTGCCCTTGCATGTCTTTCGGGCAACTGAGTCGCTCAATGAGGAGTCGCGTGAATCGCGTCTACCCAACCCCGAACTTTTCCTCCCGCTGCGCCATAGAATTGTCGGAGCTCGCTTACGTAAACTGCGACAGGACAAAGATTGGACCCAGGCCGATGTGGCGAAGTTGTTGGGATGCTCTGTGTCGAGTATCTCCGACTATGAGTACGGGCGTCGCCCCATCCCGGTCGCAGACCTGGAGGTGATCTGTCGTGGTATGGGGGTGCCTCTGGAGTACTTCATGGACAGAGACAGCGAGATTGGTCTCTGGCATCGGATGCGCGCGGATTTCGACCGGTTCCAGCAATTGCCCGAGGATGTCCGAGCCTTCGTGCTGCGGCCGATCAACCGCAGCTATCTTGATCTGGCCATGAAGCTCTCAGAGGTGTCTGCCGAGCGACTGCGTCAAATTGCGGAGGGTATCCTCGAAATCACTTATTGATTCCTTTGCGCGTTTCACAATTTCTGCGGGAGATGCTGAATGACAGATCAGGCCGTGAGTCTGCAGGATGAAGGTGTGCGGCTGTTTCGGGAGGGGTTGCTTGATGAGGCGGCTCTTCGTTTCAGTGAGGCGCTGGAGCATTTCGCGGCTGAGGGGCGCGAGGCTGAAGCGGGGGAGATGCTGAACAACATCGGCGTCATCCGGCGGCGCCAGGGTAAGTGGGAAGAGGCGTGCGAGGTTCTTGAGGAGGCCCGGCGAACCTTTGTCAGGCTGGAGGATCGTGCTCGTGAGGCGCGTGCTCTGGGCAACCTGGCGAGCGCGTATGCGGCGCTCAAGCGGTTAGACGAGGCCGAGCATGCATGGCGTGAAGCCGCGGTGCTCTTCCAGGAGGTCGGGGATCGACAAAATCAGGGGGAGACGTTGTTGGCTTTGGGCTCCGCCATGTTCAAGTCGGGGCGGCGCCAGGAAGGTTTGGCGACCTATCAGGCTGGGCTGAGTCTGTTGGAGCGCCCGACATTCCTGCAGCGACTTTACCGCCTCCTGCTGCTGATTCAGACGCGGCTCCTGGGGGGATGAGTGTGGTGCCGGGGCGTCGTGTGAGATGATGTGTCGTCCATTGTGAGTTGGCCTCGGCGGATTTCTGCGCTATGATGGGGGTGTTTCACGTGAAACACCCCTTTCTGTATCTGGAGGATGGCATGAAAGTCTATCTGAAGAAGGACGTGAAGGGCGTTGGGAAAGCCCACCAGGTGGTCTCTGTGGCCGACGGCTATGCCCGGAATTACCTTTTGCCGCGCGGGCTTGCGGTGCTGGCCACAGAGAAGCAGATCCGGGCGGCCCAGGAGTATGCCCTGAGTCAGCAGAGACGTGAGGCCCGTGAACGTGAGCGTGCGCAGAAGCTCGCGGCGGAGTTGGCGGAGAAGCACATTCTCTTTAAAGTCCGCGCGGGAGAGAAGGGGCGGCTCTATGGCTCCATTACGGCGGCGGATATCGCGGAGAAGCTGGGGCGAATCATCCCGGGGAGGTCAGGGAAGTTCGACAAGCGGAATATCCTCCTGGAACGGCCAATTCGCGAGATTGGTGAGCACTCTGTGGAGTTGAAACTGGGCGGTGGTGTGCGTGCAACTGTGAAAGTTGTGGTGGAGGCAGAGAGCGATTGATGTCCGATAACCTGGGGCTCTGGCTGCGACGCTCGCGAGAGGCGCGTCGGCTGGAGCTGGATGATGCGGTCAAAGCCCTGCGGATTCGCAAGCAATATCTGCGTGCGCTCGAGTTGGGGGATTACGAAGCGCTGCCTGGTCCCATTCAGGCGCGCGGGTTCCTGCGTAACTATGCCCGCTTCCTGGACCTGCCGGTGGAGGAGGTGCTGGCGCGTTACGATGCAGAGGTGCAAGGTGTCCCAGTGCAGCCCCGGGCTGTGGAGATGCAACTGCCTTCCCCAGGACAGTTGCGTACCTGGGCCCCACCCCCGCCATCGTTGGACGAGGAGCGGGTTGAGGTGCGCGCCCGCGCCTCGGGGAGTTTGCTCCGGATTTTCCTCATTTTGCTGGCCTTCTTCGCCTTGCTTGTCCTTGTGAGCTTCGCCTGGCTTCGCTGGGGAGCGGAAGCCGACACCCAGGCGCCATCGACCACGGTAGTGAGCGCGGCGGTTGAGATCACAGCGACGGCTCCATCGGCAACGGCTACCGCGAAGCCCGTCTTCCCTGTCTCTGCTGATGGCACGGTGCGCATTCGGTTGATCCCGGAGAGCCATGCCTGGATCAGTGTCTCCGCGGATGATGTTGTGGTCTTTCAGGGGATCGCGGTCCCTCTCCAGGTGATCGAGGCGGTGGGAAAGGAGATGGTGGTCATCTCAACGGGCAATGGCGCAGCGTTCCGTCTGTTCGTCAACGGAACGGATTGGGGCACGTTGGGCGGGCAGGGCGAGGTGGTCCAGCGTGCATGGACGCCCTCCGGTGAGGTCGCTGTGGAGGATCTGTGAGCCACCGGTCTGCTGCGCGGGGGCGTGCCAGGCGGGGAAGGCGCTTTTACATTGCTTCCCTGGGGTGCCCCAAGAACACTGTGGATTCCCAGGCAATGGCGGTCCTGCTGCAGCGAGAGGGGTACCAGCCGGTAGATGACGCGGCAGAGGCGGACCTTCTCATTGTGAACACTTGTGGGTTCATCGCTGCGGCCCGCCAGGAGTCCCTGGAGACGCTGCAAGAGCTTGCTGCCGATCTCCGTCCCTCCCAGCGCCTGGTCGCCGCGGGGTGCTGGGCGCAACGAGATCCTGGGGCGATCCTCGAGGCTGTGCCACGGGTTGACGCGCTCTTGGGGACCCGTTCCTGGCCCCAGATCACCATGATCGCGCGCCGTGTCTCGTCCAGGCAGCCGTCAGCCTTGCAGTGGATTGAGCCGCGCACTATGGCGCTGCCGGAGGAGGCGGGCGCGCCAGGGTATGCGGTGATGGGGCGCAGTGCGTTCCTCAAAGTGGCCGATGGATGCAGCCGAGGTTGTGCCTTCTGTGCGATCCCCTCCATCAAAGGACACTATGTGAGCCGTGATCTGGAGGCTGTCTTGCGCGATGCCCGAGCCCTTCAGGATCTGGGTGTGCTGGAGATCAACCTAATCGCGCAGGATATCACCTATTACGGATATGATCGGGGAGATCGAGAGGGGCTGGTCTCCCTTTTGGAAAACCTCTCACGGGTAGCCCCTGCTATTCCCTGGATTCGGCTGCTCTACATGTTCCCTGGCTATGTCACCCCCAGGCTGATCGAGATCATCCGCGACGTACCCCAGGTTCTACCCTACATCGATCTGCCCCTTCAGCATGCCCATCCCGCGGTGTTGCGTCGAATGGGACGTCCTGCAGACATGGGTCATGTGCGGGAGACACTCCATCGGGTCCGCGAGGCGTTGCCTGAGGCGGTGCTGCGGACCACGTTCATCGTGGGATTCCCTGGGGAGACGGACGAGGAGTTCGCGGCTTTGATGGAGTTCGTGGAGGAGGTGCGCTTCGACCGCGTGGGGGTCTTTACCTATTCCCATGAGATGGGGACGCGAGCGTTCGGGATGGACGATGACGTGCCGACAGAGGTGAAAGAGGCGCGTTATGACCAATTAATGACCCTGCAGCAAAGGATCTCGCTCGCCCTAAATCAGCAATGGGTGGGGAAGCGCCTTGATGTCCTGTTGGAAGGATCGGGGGATGGCATTACTGTGGGCCGTTCTTATCGGGATGCACCAGAGATTGATGGGTTGGTGATCATCCCTGAGGAGCGCCCTGTGGGCAGGATCGTCTCTGTGGAGATCACCGAGGCGCTGCCCTACGACTTGGTAGGGAGCGTGGTGGACGAATGAGCGAGGGCTTCAAGGCGCTGATCTGCCATCGGTGACGGGGCCTCCCGCAGAAGCTCCAAGAATTCATTGAGTATCATCGCGGTTGCGCCCCAGATGCCGTACTCTCCTACCTGAAAACAGGGAACGGAGATGACTTGTCTGCTGTGAGGTTTTGTGCAAGCCCTCAACGTAGAAGGCTCCAGCAGGGTGCGCAGGGGGATGTCAATGACGGTTTGGACCTCGGTGGGGCAGGGATGGAGCGGGGGCAATACCTCGACCCATCCGACAAAAGGCTGCACATAGTTATGGCTGCCCGCGACGTACAGTGGGGTGAGCCGCCCAAGGATGACGATGCCCTGGGACGTAATCCCTAATTCCTCTCCCGTTTCCCTGAGAGCGGTCATAGCCAGGGATCGATCTTGTGGCTCCATACCCCCGCCGGGGAAGGAGATTTGTCCACCATGGTGGCGCAGCGTTTTGGGGCGTAAGGTGAAGGGGAGGGAAAGGCCAGTGGGGGAGCGGTGCAAGAGGAGCAGGACAGCCGATCGTCGCACGTTTTCCGCTGGCGCGAGACCATCTGCCCGCGTCGTAGGAGCCAGTCTGGCCTGGGCCTGTGAGCCGGGCAGGGGGCCGCGCAGGGCTTCCCTCAGATATGCAATGATCTCTTTGGCTCCTGCTGCATCCCCCCAATGCTCCATGACGCGGCATTATAGCCCTTAACGGGGCCGGGACAAGCCGTGATAATGTTACGGGAAAAGGGGATGGGCTGATGTTTGGGCGTTATGCGTTGGGGGCATTGAGCCCCTTGCCCCCTCCCAGAAGGGGCTGAGGGGATGATGGCCTCAGCCTGTCCGCCACGGTATGACCGCAGCATTGGAGGAGTGTGAATAATTTGACAAGATGGGTGTGGCTGGGGGCTCTTGCCCGGTGGTTACCAGCCCTCCTGGTCCTGGTCGTGGTCCTGGGCGTGGTGCGTCCTCCGGGAGTCCTGGTGGTGATGCCGCCGCCTCAGATTGTGAGGAGCACGAACCCCAAGGTGGGCGTGCATACCCGCCTGACCGATGAGGTCGAGGCCTGGAAGATCCAGCGCACTCTCTCGATGGTGCGGGAGATGGGAGCGTCATGGATTGTGGAATACTTCCCCTGGGCGTATATTGAGCCCGGCCCCGGCCGCTATGATTGGAGCCATGCGGATTTGGTGGTCGCACACGCACGTAATCAGGGGCTGACCATCATCGC
Source organism: uncultured Anaerolineales bacterium (assembly GCA_964530185.1). Taxonomy (GTDB): domain Bacteria; phylum Chloroflexota; class Anaerolineae; order B4-G1; family SLSP01; genus PWVB01. Next base: position 85,885 of record CAZHBB010000002.1, on the reverse strand, counting down.
CAGGCTGGGGCTGGTCCCGGCCTGGGCTCGGTCGGACTCAGAGGCAGGCGAAACGACGGATACTTATCTGGATGAGACGCACTATCGAGATTTTGCCCGCTTCGTGGGTGCTTTTGTGAGCCATTATGCGTCGGATATCCGGTACATCATCCTTTGGAACGAGCCTAATCTCAGCTTTGAGTGGGGATATCGCCAGGTCGATCCTGATGCCTATGTGGCCCTCTTGCGGGAGGCCTATCAAGCCGCCCACGAGGCGTCTCCAGACGTGGTAGTCCTCGCGGGGGCGCTGGCGCCCACCCTCGAGCCGCCAGGATCGCCAGCGGGCCTCAATGATCTTCTCTATCTTGAGGCCATGTATCGAGCCGGGGGAGGCGCTTACTTTGACGCGCTGGCGGCCCACGCCTATGGGTTGTCCTTTGCGCCAGACGTGCCGCCTTCTGAGGATCTGCTTAACTTTCGGCGGGTTGAACTTCTGAGGAAGCTGATGGTAAGCTATGGAGATGGGATGAAACAGATCTTCGTCACCGAGGCGGGGTGGAACGATCACCCGCGCTGGCAATGGGGGGTGCCTCCTGGCGTGCGGGTCAGTTACACCCTGGGGGCGTATGAATGGGCTGCGACGCGTTGGCCTTGGTGTCCGGTCGTCGCGATGTGGGTGTTTCGGACGCCGTCGCTCCAGCACAACTATCAGGATTACTATGCCTTCGTGACTCCGGACTTCCAAAAGCGGCCCATTTACGACGCGGTTCAAGCATACACGGGCAATGGTCCGTGAGCGAACCTCTCACGGAGAGCGATCTACGCAAGGGTAAGAGCCATGATGAGAAAAAAGACGATAAGGTCATTCAAGATCTCTCAATGGATGAGAGCTGGAGCCCTCTTGCTGTTGTTGGCGCTGCTGGTGGGGTGTGCGGCGTGGCGTGAGCAGCTTATGTTGACTCTGACGCCCCAGCCTACCGTGGTTGAGGCACGGCCCACTGCAACTCCCACGCCGGCCCCGACGCCCACGCTCTCTCCGCCCAGCGGTCGGCTGACCCTGCGAATCTGGACCCTCGATGAGTTGACTCCTGTGGAGGGAGACTTCTTGCAGCGTCAGGTCGAAGCGTTCAGTGCTGCACATCATTGGAATGTGCAGGTCGATCTGTCGCTTAAGAAGGCTCAGGGGGCTGGCAGTGCCTATGACCTGCTTAGGGCTGCTGTCCCTGTTGCCCCCTCTATCCTTCCAGATCTCGTGATCTTGTCTCAACATGACTTGTTGGATGCTGCCAATCAGGGGTTGATCCAGCCTCTCTCTCCACTTGTGGCGGAGGATTTTGAGTATTTCCCGGTGGCGCTCCAGGCGTTGCGTGCTGAAGGGGAGACATGGGGCTTTCCCTATCTGGGGTCCCTCGAGCATATGGTGTATCGCAAGGGGCTGACCACGACTGCACCGATCTCCTGGACGGCAGTAATCTCGGGGGGATATCAACTTCTCTTTCCCGCGGGCGGCGCGGAGGATCTGGCCTCTGATACCTTGGTTGCGATGTACCTTGGCGCCGGGGGGAAGATTCCGGAGGATGGGATGAGCGCCACGCTTGATCGCGCCAGCCTGGTGGCGCTTTATAGTTTCTTCGCCGACCTTGTCGCCTCGGGGCAGTTGGATCCCCAACAGGCTTTGAGTCTCCCTGATGCTTGGGCGTGTTGGGATCTCTATCAGCAAGGGAAGGGTTCCCTTTCTCCCGTCCCGGCAGGAAGTTTCTGGCCAGCGGCCCCCGCGGATAGCCTCCCGACGTGGGTGCCCACGCCTTCAGGCGAGCCCGTTGCCCTGTTGCATGTCTGGGGGATCGCCATGGTCACGTCAGACCCCCAACGCCAACAGGCGGCCTTTGAGCTTGTGCGCTGGCTCATCGCGGCCCAGCACATGGCGGATATGGCGCAGGCCCTTGGGATGGTGCCGCTGCGACGGCCCGCCCTGGCGCCATGGGGTGCGGACGACGCGGGGCAGGCGTTCCTTCAGGATCTGTTCTCCCACAGCGTGCTGGCCTTCCCTCCCGCGATCGACGTGAACGTCCGACGGGC
>CAZHBB010000002.1:37896-83727 GCA_964530185.1 uncultured Anaerolineales bacterium | reverse complement strand
CTTGCCTCAAGGGTGAACGGTTCCTCGATTGAGGGGGATGTCTATGTCCAATCAAAGGTTACGGCTGGATCTGGCGCGTATCCGTGATGCCGCGCTGGCGGCGGTCGACCCTTACAAAGCTGTGATGCGTCATCTGACGCTAACGGAGCAGGAGCTTCTCATTCTTCGGGACGCTGGGCGAGCGCTCATGTTGCCCCAGTCTACGGGCCGCCGTGTGATGTTGGCGGTGGGTAAGGCAGCTCCCGCAATGGCGGCCGCGATGGTGGATCGGCTTGGAGGGCTGCTTTCCCGAGGTCTGGTGGTCACCAAGTACGGTCACGTTCAAAGCTATGGTGCGACATTTCCTGACTTCGTACGGGTGATCGAGGCCGGGCACCCGGTCCCTGATGCCGCAGGCGTGATGGCAGCCCATGAGGCCATGGCCCTGCTGCGATCCCTTGGCCCGGAGGACACGGCGTTTGTCCTGCTTTCGGGCGGAGCCTCGGCGCTGCTTCCGGCGCCCGCGTCCGGCGTTACCCTGTCGGAGTTGCAGCGGACTACCGAGCTGCTTCTGCGCGCGGGGGCGACGATCGTCGAGCTGAACACGGTGCGTAAGCATCTTTCGCAGCTCAAGGGTGGGCAGATGGCGAAGTTGGCGCATCCAGCGCGAATCCTCTCCTTCATCCTGTCGGACGTGGTGGGGGATCGTCTGGATGTGATCGCCTCGGGGCCAACGGCCCCCGATCCCACAACCTTTGCCCAGGCGTTGGAAGTCCTGAAACGTTATCGCCTGATGGAACAGGCCCCCGACTCCGTCGTGGCGCATCTCCGTGCGGGGGCTCAGGGGCTTTGGCCTGAAACGCCCAAGCCGGGTGATGCCTTGTTTGATAGGGTCGATAATCTCATTATAGGCTCGAACCTGCATGCGTCGCGCGCGGCGGTCGAGGAGGCCCGTGCTCTGGGGTACCATAGCCTCTTGTTGACTACCTTTGTGGAAGGAGAGGCGCGCGAGATCAGTAAGGTCGCCGTAGCCCTGGCCAAGGGTGAACACTTCCACAACCATCCGGTGCCGCGCCCCGCCTGTCTCGTCTGGGGAGGCGAGACGACCGTCACAGTGCGCGGTCAGGGCAAGGGGGGACGGAATCAGGAGCTGGCGTTAGCCGCTGCCCTGGGGCTCGCGGGGCTTGAGAATGTCGCTCTACTGGCCCTGGCGACCGACGGCACGGATGGCCCAACGGACGCAGCCGGCGCGGTCGTGGATGGCAACACCGTGCAACGGGCCCTCGCGAAGGGCTGGGATTGTCGTACAGCCCTGGACGATAACAACGCCTATCCAGTGCTGGAGGCCGCCGGCGACCTTCTGCGTCTTGGCCCCACCGGGACCAATGTCAATGACCTGCTGGTCCTCCTGGTGGCCTGAGTGTGATGGATGGCTGCGGCCCTCGGGACGTTGCTCTGCCGTCGCTGACATCCGTGGTCTCTCCTCTCGTTGTCTCTGGTTGCCCTGCTTCCACCAAAACCGAACCGTGGGACGGTTGGGAGACATCCAAGGTGGATGCAAATTGCGCAGGTGCCGCCAGGGACTTCTTCCCTTTTCTGTCTTGTCTTCTACCCCTCAGAGAGTAAGATACGTCACAATGTGTGTGGTCATGCGGTACTCCAGGGGGGCTCTTGGCTAAACTACTCGTAACCGGCGGGGCGGGGTTCATTGGATCTCATCTGGTCGATGCTCTTCTTAATGGAGGGCATGAGGTGGTAGTATTGGACAATCTGTCCAGTGGTTCCCTGTCCAACATCGCACTTCATCGAAAGGCCTCCCGTTTTAGTTTCGTGAGGGGATCAATTCTTGATCAGACCCTTCTGGAAGCGGTGATGCGCGACGTGGAGGGGGTCTATCATCTGGCGGCCCTGGTGGGAGTCAGGTATGTGGTGGATGATCCCCTGTTGGGGATTAGAACGAATGTTCTAGGAACCGAATGTGTATTGCGTCTGGCGGCGCGCCATGGGATCAAGGTGCTCGTCGCCTCGAGTTCTGAGGCTTATGGCAAATCGTCTCAGCTCCCGTTTCGCGAGGCTGGGGACTCTGTCATTGGCAGCACAGACATTCCGCGGTGGTCCTATGCCCTCTCGAAGCTGTTGGATGAACACCTGGCCTTTGCCTATACCCGCCAACAGGATCTCCCTACCGTGGTCGTGCGTTATTTTAATGCCTACGGTCCGCGCCTTGATCCCAAGGGATATGGCAGTGTGGTGGCCAGATTCATAACGCAGGCGATGTCTGGTAAGCCGTTGACGGTTTATGGCGATGGTCAACAGACACGGGCCTTCACGTTCGTCTCGGATACGGTGCGGGGCACGGTGCTGGCCATGGAGACACCCGCTGCCGAAGGGTTGGCCTTCAACATTGGCAACCCTAGCGAGGTTTCGATCCTGGAATTGGCGCGCCAGGTGCGGGAGGCAGTGGGGGCAGATGTGCCCATTGACCATGTCCCGCTGGAGGCCGTCTTTGGCCCCCACTTCGAGGAATCGCGCCGGCGGTTGCCGGATATCACACGTGCGCGGCGTATCCTGGGATTCGAGCCAGAGGTTCCCTTGCGCGTGGGGCTGAGGCGAACGGTAGATTGGTTTCGGGAGCATTGGCATGACAACCTCTCGACTTAGTCAGTTCTGTGATAGTGCATTGGAGGCCGGTTGGCTGGTTGGCGTGGTGATCACGCCAGTCTTTTTCAACGTCTACTCCAGCCGGGTGTTCGAGCCGGACAAGCTGACGACGTTGCGCGCCCTGGCTCTCTTCATGGCGGTGCTCTGGCTGACACGCTTCGTGGAGGAGCGCCTTCATGGTGGGCAGGCGGTGCGATTCTCTCTCGAGACGCCTCTGGTGCTGCCAGCACTCCTCACCATGGCGGTCTATCTGATCAGCACCGCGTTCTCGCTCGTTCCCTTCACAAGCCTGGTGGGCTCCTACCAGCGGCTGCAGGGGACCTATACCTTGTTTGCCTATCTGGTTCTGTTCTTTTCGCTGTTGACCAGCCTCCGTGAAAGAGTCCAGCTTTCTCGCTTGATGACGGTTCTGATTTTGAACAGCCTGCCTATCTCCCTGTATGGGATCATTCAGCACAATGGGCTGGACCCCTTACCCTGGGCTGGGGACGTGACCTCGCGTGTGGCATCCAATATGGGTAACGCGATCTTCGTCGCCGCCTATTTGATCATGGTCGTCCCTCTGACCGCCGCGCGCATCATCGAGAGCTTTGGAGACATCCTGCAGCGTGAGGAGAGCCGCGTCTCCGATATCCTGCGGGCCTCGAGCTATATCTTCATCCTGGCTGTCCAACTGCTGACCATCTGGTATTCACGCAGCCGGGGGCCCTGGCTGGGTCTGGTCGCTGGCGGTTTCCTCTTCCCCTACCTGGCCCTGCTTGTGCTGGCCAGACAAGCAGGGAACGAGGCGGGATCCTCGCCTTTTATCAGGTTCCTCAAGGGATTCGGGCTGGGGCTGGGGTCGCTCCTGGTCGCTGGGGGGATCGCATTCTTGTCCTTTCGGGTTCTCCCTGCGCCTATCGGACTTTACCTTGGGCTGGGTGGCGCGGGGTTGACCTTTGGAGGGATCTGGCTCCATTTCGTCGTGCAGCGGAGAGGTTGGGGGTGGTTGTGGGTTGGCTGGGGAACCATTGGCCTGACGGTGGCGCTCTTCCTGCTGTTGATCAACATCCCCGGCTCCATTCAGGCCCGAGTACGTCAGGTAGAGTCGTTGCGGCGTCTGACGACGATCACGGAGCTCCAATCCGGCACAGGGAAAGTCCGCGGTCTCATCTGGCAGGGCACGGTCGACCTCATCTCTCTCCACGACCCTATCGTCTTCCCCGATGGTACGCCAGATCGCTTCAACGCGATCCGGCCGTTGGTGGGTTATGGCCCGGAGTCGATGTACGTGGCTTACAACGCCTTCTATCCTCCGGAGTTGGGCCATTATGAATCGCGGACGGCCTCTCCAGATCGCTCCCACAACGAGACCCTGGATTCGTTGGTCATCACCGGCATCTTGGGATTTGCCGTCTACCTCTTTACCTTCGGCAGTTTCTTCGCCTGGGGCCTTCATTGGCTGGGCTTGCTGCGGGGGCGCAGGGACTTAGGAGTATTCATCGGTATATCCGTGCTGTTCATGGTGACCTTTTTCCTGATCGGCTGGCGCATGGAAGGGGCCTACCTCTTCGCTGTGGCTGTCCCCCTGGGCCTTGTGGTCGGGAGCGTGGTCTACCTGACGTATCAGGGCTTGTGTGGGCTGTGGAGAGGGGCGCCGGGGCCTGAGAAGAGCACTTTGAGCGAAGGGGAAGAGGGAGTTTCCTCTCTCGATGGGACGGGGCATCCGCATGCATTGCTGATCGTGGCGCTTCTGGCTGGCGTGCTGGCTCACTTCGTCGAGATCAACTTCGGCATTGCCATCGCGGCAACGCGCACCATGTTTTGGACCTTTGCGGGCTTACTCGTGGTGCTTGGCTCCAGGTGGGTCCCTGGCCCACGGCTGGTTACGCTGGGTGCGGGGCAGATACAGGGCGACGGTGATAGGGACACCTACCGGGAGACCAGGGGGCGCCGTTACAGCCGGCGTGCACGCTCCACAGTGCTGGTGGAACCGTGGCAGGCCGCTGTGGTGGCCCTGTCGTTGATGGCGGCCTTCCTGCTGGGAACTCTTGCCTATGACTTCATCAACAACCCAGAGCGTCTGACACGGGCTGGTCAGATCCTGGTGCGCTCCCTGACGATGAAATACTATCCTCGTCCCACCCGTGCCTACGGGGCCTTGATGATCTTTGCCTTCACCTGGCTTCTGTTTGGGGTGGTGGGGTTGGGGGAGTTCGACCGGGAGAGCCTTTTCGAGTATCAACGTCGTCGACGTTGGCGCGATGCGATCATACTCTATGGGGGGCTCTCTCTGATGGGATCCCTCCTGTTCGGAGGAATTCTGGCGGGTCATCAGGCCGCATTGGCTCGCATGCAGGTGGTCAGCTTCGAAGAGATCGTCGATGTCGCAGAGCGTTTGACTGGCCTGTTGGGGCGCTACTATGCTCTGATCTTCGGGGTTGTAGGGGGCATTGGCTGGATTCTCATGGCGGGGCTGCGCAGGCCTCGTTTCTCAGCCAGCTTGTTGGGGGGCATTGGCTTGGTCGTTTTGGGGTTGCTGTCGGTGCCGGTGATCCAATCCTGGAGTTACAATCTGATCCGTGCCGATATCATCTACAAGCAAGGAGGGGGCTTTGCCAACAGCGCGGCGCTCAACGAGAAGCAGGTGGGGATCCTGCACTATGAACGCGCCATCGAATACGCTCCCCGCGAGGATTACTACTACCTCTTCCTGGGCAAAGCCTACCTGGAGTTGGCTCAAGGGCTGCCTGACACCACGCCACGTAGTCAGAGGGAGGAAGTGTTCCTCCGCGCAGAGGAGGTGCTGAAACGGGCCCGCGAGATCAACCCCCTCAACACCGATCACAGCGCCAACCTGGCCCGCTTCTACAAGTCATGGGCTGCCCGGATCGCCCTGGATCTGAGGTCAGAGGAGTTGAGCCCAGAGGAGCGGACGCAATTGGAGGACAAACGACACCAGTTGCTAACCCTCTCGCTGGAGAACTATCAGATCGCGCTCCGCTTGAGTCCGCACAACCCCATCCTGTGGAACGAGCTGGCTCAGCTCTATGCGGTGGAGTTGGCGGATCCGCAGAAGTTTGAGGCGACAATTGCGCATTCGCTGGAGCTGGATGATGGATTTGAGCAGACCTGGATGCTGTTGGGGGATATTCGCAGCGCCCAGGGCGATATTGAGGGCGCGATTGAGGCCTATCAACGGTCATTAGAGATCAGGGAGAACTGCACCGTGCGGCGGGTGGTGGGTACTCTGCTCGCTCAAGAGGAACGGTGGGAGGATGCGATCCAGACCCTGGAGACCTCCCTGGAGAAGTGTGATGGCTCTCGTGAGGCCTGGGAGATCTATCGAGTCCTTGCCATCGCTTATGCCAACCTGGGGCGGATCGCCCAGGCGCAGGAAGCGGCGGTGCGGGCTCTGGAGTTGGCACCCGCTGAGCAGCAGGCGGGCATCCAGCAACTGTTGGATCAACTGAAGGGGATCAGCGACCCGGGTGGTCCATCTGGAAGCCCCTGAGGTGTTCGATGAACGATATCAATACCTATCTCATTGTCTTTGCGGGCGTCCTCTTTTTGGCCTTAGGCAGCACGCCGTTGGCGCGGAAGTGGGGGCTCGGTGCAGGGATGGTAGACCAGCCTGACCCTGCACGGAAGATCCACGTGCGGCCTACGCCGCGCGTCGGTGGCGTGGCTATCTTCCTCAGCACTTTGGTCGCGGCCCTTCTGTTGCGCGGTGCCTACCGTGAATTGACCGGGATCCTGGTGGGTGCTGCCTTGATGTCGTCCCTGGGGCTGTGGGATGATCGTTTCTCACTGCGTCCAGGCCTCAAGCTGCTAGGGCAGTTGGTAGCGACAGGGCTATTGTTGGTTGCTGGCATTCAGGTCCGCGTGTTCCCGTGGCAGGCGGTCAACCTCGCCGTCACAGTCCTGTGGGTCGTCGGCATCACGAACGCGATGAACCTGTTGGACAACATGGATGGGCTATCGGGGGGCATCGCAGCTATTGCTGCAGCACATTTCAGCCTCATGTGTGCGTTTAGCGGACAGTATCTGGTAGGGGCCCTATCGGTGGCCGTTATGGCGGCCTGCCTGGGCTTCCTGGTCTACAATTGGAATCCGGCCACCATTTTTATGGGGGACTCGGGCAGTCTCTTCCTGGGGTTTACCCTGGCGGCCCTGGGGATCAAGTTGCGCTTCCCTGACAATGTCCCCTTTGTCACCTGGATGATCCCCCTGCTCGTGATGGGGGTGCCTATCCTCGACACGACCTTGGTGACCGCCTCGCGGCTCCGTCGTGGCCTCAATCCGTTGACCACACCGGGCAGGGATCACATTTCGCACCGTCTGACCTATGCTGGTTTTACCCGGCGTGAGGCGGTGCTGGTGCTCTATATCGCAGGCTTTGTGTTGGGATTGTTGGCGATTTTCGTTACGCAGGCATCCGTCTCCGAGGGATACATCGTGGGGGGCTTGACTCTGCTGAGTGGCCTCTACGTCCTTTGGCGCCTGGAGCGTCCGCCGTTCTGGCCCCCGCCTGAGGGATTATGGGGAGAGGGCGTCCTGAATGACCGTCCCCCAGGGGGACAAGAATATCTCGACAATGCCTGAGCGCACAATCCTCTTCATTGACTCAGATTCGCCAAGTTGCGGCGATAACTGCACCCGTCACTGCCCCACTCCTACCACCTTCGGCCTTACCCGAAGGTGAGCGGATGCCGTCCAAAGTCGCAGCACAAAGTGTGAATTTCGGTGGTATAATTTTTTGAATATTCTTGAAGAGATAGGAGACTGGAGATGCGTACGTTTAGACGATTACTGCCAGTGATAGGTATAGTGGCGATATTGCTGGCAGCGTGTGGGCAGGGGACGTCCGAGACACCCACGCCGACTGCAACGGTGACCGCAGTGGCGACCGCTGTGCCGACCCCGACTGAAGAGGGGGGGCAGGCTACGGCCGATCCCTCCGCGCCTGTGGAGATCACCACTCCAGAGGCCCCTGGGGTCTGCAAGGCCGCACCGTTACCGATTCTGCCTGTCCCCCCAGTGACTGACTCGGATTGGATCAAGGGGACATCGCCAGAGGATGCTGCCATCACCATCGTGGAGTACTCCGACTTCCAATGTCCGGGGTGCGCGGGGATGTACCCTGTGTTGCAGGAGTTCCTCGATGAGAACCCAGATGTGCGCCTGGTCTACCGCCATTTTCCACTCGACTTTCATCAGCACGCGCTGATCACGGCGCAGGCGGCCGAGGCTGCTGGGGCCCAGGGTAAGTTTTGGGAAATGCACAACATCATCTTCGACCACTATAGCGAATGGGTGCCGCTGTCTGAAGAGGAAATCCGCCCTGTGCTGAGCTCCTATGCCGAGCAGATTGGGCTTGATGTGGCCGAGTTTGACGCAGCTCTGGATGAGGGGACTTATCTGGAGAAGGTTCAGGCTCAGTATGATGAGTCCGTCACGTTGGGGTTGCCTGGCACCCCGAGTTTCCTCTTCAATGACGTGCTTTTCCCCTCCGATATCGGGCTTTCGAAGCGAGGCCTGGAGGCATTCAAAAACATCATTGAAAACCAGGACAAGTTTTTCTTTGAGGAGCCTCCAGAGATGACAATATCGGAGGATGGCTCTTATGAGGCCGTGCTGGAGACCAGCAAGGGAGAGATCCGGGTGGAGTTGTTCCCGGCCTCAGCGCCGATCCATGTCAACAACTTCGTCTTCCTGGCGCAGCAGAAATGGTACGATGGATCAGACTTCTTCTTCGTGCGTGATAACTTCGTCGCGGTCACGGGAGACCCCACCAACTCCACGGTGGGATATCCGGGCTACTACTGCAAGGGTGAAGAACAGGGGGTCTTCGACCGGCCAGGGCTGGTGGGGATGTTGTCCAATGGTCAGTTTTTCATCACATTGGGCTCTGACGCTGCGCAACTGAACGGTCAGTTTGCGTTGATTGGACAGGTCAGGGAGGGATTGGATGTCTTGGACGCGCTGAACCGGTTGACCGTGGGGGATCCCTCGGCACCACCGGCCGACGTGCTGCAGACCGTCGAGATTGTGACGAACTGATCGTCGGTTCGTTCGGGCGGGGATAGCGGCTCCATGGCCACTATCCCCGTTTCCTGTAACAGTTTATTGATGGGGGGTAAGAGACGCGAGAAAGCTCCGACGATGCCTGAGCATGCTGGTCCTTCATCGATGCAGTTTTGCCACGTTGGCCGCGGTGTGAATCTACCTCGAGAGGCCCCCTTGCTTTCCATGCTCCCCTTCCCCCTCGTGTTGGGAAAGGAGGAAGGTCCGATCGTGTCTTTTGTGGTGTCGTCATCGTGGAGGGAGACAGGGACCCATTGCTGTTTCTTTACCTGAGCTGTTTCCGGATGAAAAGGCGAAGCGTATGAGCACAGTACTCAAATGGCGCTGGGTAGGGCTTGCCCTGGGACTGATCGGAGCGGGTCTGGGAGGGATTCTTTTCCTGTCGGCGTGGCTACTTACGTCATCGTTGAATGAGTTTGCCGTAGTGGTGGCGGGCTATGGCCTGCTGATCATGCTGCTAGGCGCTCTGGTCATGGCGACCACCTCCGATCGCTTCTCTCGATCCCTGGCCCGCCGGTGTGATATGCGATGGGCCTGGGTGCTTTGTTTGGGCGCGGCCCTGCTGGCGTTCCTGGTGGGGCTCTTGACCCCGCCCTCGTGGCAGACCCACCCGCTCTTCGCCGTGATCCACACCGCATTGGTTGTGTTGCCGGGGCTTTTCCTGTTCTCGCTCTGTGTCCTGGTCACACCCTCGGCGTCCCGCCCGAGTTGGCGTCAGGTGGTCATGGCTGTCACGGGCGGCGCTGGCGGGATCCTCCTGGCCATGCCGGTGGAGATCGTTGGGTTGGTGGCCAGTGCGTTGGGAAGTGCGGCGCTGACGCTCCTGGTACCGGGCGGCAAGGCACACCTTTATCGGCTCCTTGATCAGTTGCAGCAGTGGGTAGAGGCACCACCCTCGGCTCCAGATGCGCTGTTGTCCCTGTTGACTTCCCCTGTCGTCTTCCTGACGTTAGCGCTCACCTTGGGTGTGGTTACACCTTTGGTCGAAGAGTTCGCCAAGGGATTGACTGTAGGGGTGTTGGGACGGCGTCGGCCACTTACGTTGGGCGCGGCCTTCCTGTTGGGCGCTGCCAGTGGGCTTGGCTTCGCCTGGTTTGAGGGCGTCTCCAATGGGGCCCTTGGCCTGGGGGGCGTGGCGGGTTGGGTCGGGAGCATTGGGACGCGTTTCCTGGCCACAGGCATGCACTGCCTGACCAGTGGCCTGGTCGGCCTTGGTTGGGCGTGGTTTGGGCAGGGGCGGCGCTGGCGGCTTCTCCTTACCTATGGCCTGGCGGTCTTCTTCCATGGAGCGTGGAACTTCAATGTGCTGTTCGGCCTTGGGGGAGCCAGTCTCATCCTGGAGACGCACCCTGTCTTGGGCACCCTGCTGTTGGGGATCGGGGCGGTGATCCAGATCACTCTAATCGCCATGGCATTGGCCGGATTGGTAGGTATTCCCTGGGTGTTGCGCATGCAACGGGCTCCGGAGCCTGGGGAGGTCTGAGATGGCGTCCCCCGCCCCACTCGATGCCCTGCTGGGACGATTACGGGCGGATCCCGCCTTTGTGCGCAATGTGACTGCCTGGCGCACGCTGGCAGCTTGCCCTGCGAACGTGGGAGAATGGCCGGAGCTCCTGCTCCCGCAACTGAAGCGGGTAGCGCAGCACCTGGGCGTGCGTTGCCTCTACACCCACCAGGAGGAGGCCGTCCGCACAGTGCTCGCAGGGCAAAACGTTGTGTTGGCTACCGGCACGGCCTCCGGAAAGACGCTGGGATATGTGTTGCCGGTGCTCAATGCCCTGCTTCAGGATCCCGGGGCCACCGCACTCTTCCTCTATCCCACTAAGGCCCTGGCCCATGATCAACTGGACATGTTGGAACGCTGGGGGCCTCATCTGCCAGGCGGTCTATCGGTGCGAACCTACGATGGGGATACGCCACAGCGCTATCGTGCCGCGGTGCGCAAGGAGGCCAGGGTCCTGATCACCAATCCGGACATGCTTCACCTTGGCATCCTTCCCCATCACACGCAGTGGATGCGGTTCTTCAGCGGGTTGCGCTATGTGGTGCTGGATGAGCTTCACACATACCGTGGGGTTTTCGGTAGCCATGTCGCCAATATCTTGCGTCGGCTGAAGCGCATTGCCGGCTTCTACGGGGCGAGCCCGCTCTTGATTGCCGCCTCGGCTACAATCGCCAACCCACAGGCGCTGGCAGAAGCGCTTTGGGAGGCTCCGGTGATTCTGATCCAGCAGGATGGGGCGCCCTATGGGCGGCGGCATGTCATTTTCTACAATCCGCCCCTGAGGAACCCAACCCTGGGCCTGCGGGCCAGCGCCGGGGATGAGGCTTTGGCGCTGGCGTTGCGTCTGCTTCAGGCCGGGGTGCAGACGATCGTCTTTGCCCGCTCACGCCTGACGGTGGAGCTGTTGCTGAGGGAGCTTCGGCTCCGTGTGGGGACCCTGGGGCTGGAGGCGGAGGCCATCCAGGGGTATCGGGGCGGGTATCTCCCCTCTGAGCGTCGGGCGATCGAACAGGGGTTGCGCGAGGGAAGGATCCGCCTTGTGGTGGCGACCAATGCGCTCGAGCTGGGGATCGATATCGGGGCCTTGGACGCCGCGGTCCTGGTGGGATATCCTGGATCCATTGCCGCCACTCGTCAGCAGATGGGGCGTGCGGGTCGGCGTGGGGCCTCGTCTATGGCCGTGTTCATCGCGACGATGGATCCTCTGGATCAGTATCTGGTCATGCATCCCGAATACTTCTTTGGTCGCTCGCCTGAGGCAGCTCGGGTCAACCCTGACACGCTGAGCCTACTCGCCTCTCACCTGAGCTGTGCGGCTTTCGAGCTCCCCTTGCAAGCTGGGGAACGGTTTGGGCAGGCCCGTGGCGTGACTCAGGTGCTGGAGGCTTTGGCTTCTGCGGGTGTCCTCCATCAGGGTGGATCGCGGTTTAGCTGGATTGGGGAGACTTATCCTGCCGTCGCCGTCTCGCTGCGCAGCGCCACACCCGATCATGTGATCGTGCAGGCGGAAGGTCAAGGCGTCATCGGCACCGTGGATCGTCCCAGTGCTCCGCGTCTTGTCCATGAGGGGGCGATCTACTTCCATCGCGCATCGCCCTATCTTATCGAAAAGCTGGATTGGGAGCAGGGGCTTGCTTATGCCCGCCAGGCCCCTGAGATTGATTACTACACGGTGGCGTCGGCGACGACGCAGGTGAAACGGTTGACGCTCCGTCGACGGGTGCCGACAGAGGGATACGCTCGGGGCGTGGCGTTGAGTGAGGAGGAGATCCTTGTCCGTAGCCGCCCTGTAGCCTATCGTCGGATCCATCTAGCGACTCACGAGACCCTGGGTTGGGGAGAGATCGAGCTACCCGAACAGGAGATGGAGACGGAAGGTTTTCGTGTGACCCTGGGGCCTGCACTGGTCGAGCTTCTGGCAGAGGAAGGGGTTCCCGTTGCCCCACTTGATTATGGCCCCGATTGGCCTCAGGTGCGGGAGCAGATCCTGGCCCGTGATGGTCATCGATGCCGCCTATGCGGTAGGAAGGAAAGCCCGGAGCGCCCACTGGAGGTCCACCATGTGACACCGCTAAGAGTGTTCCTAAGCCAGTATACGCGTAGCGTGGCCTTGCGATTAGCTCATGCTCCAGAGAATCTCCTCACGCTTTGTCCGGTCTGCCATCGCCAGGTTGAGCGAGCCCGTGGAGCGCGCACAGCACTGAGTGGCCTGGCCTATCTGTTGCGGCACCTGGCCCCAGTCTTTCTGATGTGCGATAGTGCGGATCTGGGGACCGCCGTGGAGGCACGGGATGTGGAAACGGGGCAGCCCGCCGTGATCCTCTACGATGCTGTGCCCGGTGGCGTCGGCCTGACCTCCCAGCTCATTTCCCTGTGGCCTGACCTCGCGCAGGCTGCGCTGGAACGTGTGAGTGGATGCCCCTGCCGAGACGGATGCCCGTCCTGCGTGGGGCCAGTCGGGGAGAGCGAGGAGGGGGCCAAGAGGGCCGCGCGCCGCTTGCTGCAGGCGCTGGGGAGCTCAGGTGAGGGACTGCTGCATGGGCCACAGGAGATACATAGGCTCGGGTAGAGGTCTGAGGGGGTAGACACAAGGGCCTGCCCCTCCGGATAGCTGCTTGGACATACGAGGACGGATCCGCTATAATGTCGTCGCAACCCAAATCCAGTCGTTGAGTGCCCGATGCCGATCCTGAAACGTGATAGCCTGGAGTTCATCAGTCGTAGTCCCGAGCAGACGGTCCGTCTGGGAGCGCGTCTCGGTCGCTACCTGCGCGGGGGTGAGGTCATTGTGTTGGAGGGAGGCCTTGGGGCCGGCAAGACGGTGTTTGCACGTGGAATTGGCGTCGGATGGGGCAGTACCACCCGCCTGGTCAGCCCAACTTTCGTGCTTATCCATCAGCACGCCCGTCACCAGGATGACCTGGTGCTCTATCACATCGATCTCTACCGCTTGAGCTCTGCGGCTGAGGTGGAGATGCTGGGGCTGGATGAGCTCGTCGGGGATCCACGCGCAGTGTGTGTCGTGGAGTGGCCTGACCGTCACCCAGCCCTGTTTACCGAGGAGTATTTGTGGATTCATCTGCGGATATTGGATGATTTCCGCCGTTCGCTGGTGTTTCGGGCGCAGGGAGTGCATCACCAGACGATTCTTGATAGGTTCCGTCAGGAGTTGATAGGGCAGTGACACTGTTAGCCATTGATACCGCGACAGAGCGTGCGAGTATCGCCTTGCACGATGGCATGACGTTACGATCTGAGTGTACGTGGGAGGCGGCAAACCGCCATACGGTGACCCTTGTCTCAAAGATTGTGTCCTTGTTGGCAGATTCTGGCATGACGCCGCAGGACATCAGGGCGATCGCCGTGTGCAATGGCCCAGGCTCATACACCGGAGTTCGTATTGGGGTTGCCGTTGCCAAGGGGATGGCCGTCGCGCGTAAACTTCCCCTGGTGGGGATCACGACCCTGGATATCCTGGCTGCAGCACAGCCGAAGGATTCCCGTCCGTTATATGCGCTCTATGCTGCCGGCCGAAAGCGTGTGGGATATGCCTGTTACCGATGGCGAGACGATCGCTGGACCGCTGACGGAGGCGTGCAGGTTGTCTCCTGGGGCGAGTTTGCCGATCGCATCGAGCTGCCGTCCATCGTGGTGGGAGAATTACATCCGGAAGGTCGGGAGGCCCTGCGACCTCTTTACGGAAGGATCGAGATCCCACAGCCCGCCTGGCATCTACGACGCGCTGGCTTTCTGGCGGATCTGGCCTGGGTCCGTCTGCGTGCCAGCCAGACGGACGCTCCATCGACCTTACTGCCACTTTACACGCAATGAGGAAATCGACACCTATCT
Organism: uncultured Anaerolineales bacterium; assembly: GCA_964530185.1. Classification (GTDB taxonomy): domain Bacteria; phylum Chloroflexota; class Anaerolineae; order B4-G1; family SLSP01; genus PWVB01. The sequence continues at coordinate 69,668 of CAZHBB010000002.1, read as the reverse complement.
TCCGTATCAGGCCCATGGAAGGACGGGATATCCCCACCATCGTGGGTTTGGACCGTCGGATCTTCCGGGATCCGTGGCCTGAATCTGCTTACGTTCAAGAGGTCTATTTCAACCCGCGTGCGCATTATTTCGTGTTAGAATTGCTCGATCTGAGGTACACTCGCGCCTGGTTTGATCACCGGCGGAGCAGGGCTGAACGGCTCTTGGGATTTGTGGGAATGCGGGTGGAACAGGCACGGGGGCACATCAGCACGTTGGCCCTGCGCCCTGAGTGGCGAGGTCAGCGTCTGGGGGAGACTCTCTTGCTCACGGCCATCGATCAAGCGATCCACGATGATGCAGAGGTGATTGGGCTTGAGGTCCGTGTCTCAAATACCGTGGCGCAGCGTCTCTACGCTAAATACAGGTTCGTAGTGCGGTCGGTGTTGCATCGCTATTACGCTGATGGTGAGGATGCTTACTATATGCAGGTTCAGGTCACGAAGGATCCCCACTATGCCCCTTGGATTCGGGGTCGACTGCAGCAATTGCTCGCGGATCTAAGGATAGAGAAAGTGGACCCCTCCCGTTGAGGTGAGGGGAGCGGGTCGTGTATCAGGCACCCAGGGATCCTTGACAGAAACCACATTATTCAAAAAGACGGGGAGGCGGACTAATGGACCGAGAAGAGGCTTTGAAGGCCGTGCATGAGAAGATCCTATCGTGCACCCTGTGCCCTTTGCACATGGGCCGCACTCACGCCGTGCCAGGTGATGGCCCGGTGGACGCCACCATCATGTTCATTGGTGAAGCCCCGGGGTTCTACGAGGATCAACAAGGTCTCCCGTTCGTGGGGGCAGCCGGCAGGCTCCTGAATGAGCTATTGGCTAAGATTGGCGTTGATCGTAAGCAGGTCTTCATCACGAACGTCATCAAGTGCCGACCGCCTGGCAATCGGGATCCGCATCCGAGCGAGGTGGAGGCATGCAAGCCCTATCTTGATCAGCAGATCGAGATCATCAATCCACGGGTTATTGTCACGCTGGGACGTTACTCCATGGCCCAAGCGTTTCCCGACGAGAAGATCTCCGTGGTGCATGGACAGCCCCGGGAACTGAACGGTCGTATCTACTTCCCCATGTATCATCCTGCAGCCGCACTCCACCAGCGAAGCCTGCAGTCGGTGGTGGAGGCAGACTTCGAGCGCCTAAAGGATCTGTTGGAGGGACGGCTAAAACCTGAGCATTACAGGGCCCCGCCTGAGGCAGAACAACTCACGTTGTTTTGAGCTGAAAGTTTGGGAACATGTGGAGACGTAGGCATGTAACGAGAGGCCGATTCGACGGCCTCTCGTTGCTTAAGAGTTTACCCCTAAGGGCGAACAGTCACCGGGCGATTATCCTCTGACCTGGTAGCGCTGGCTGATCCCGGGAACCAGATATTCGGCGAAGGCGCGCTCGACATCGTAGTCGGGATGCCAGTGCCAATCACGGCGGGCCATGGTATCGTCTAGGTCCGCAGGCCAACTCTCGACAATACGTTGGCGTTTGACATCCGGCTCAAAGGTGATCTGTGCATCTGGGAAGAAACGCAGCACATGGTCTCGGAACTCCCCAGCAGAGAGGCTGAAGCTGGTAACGTTGTAGACCGTGCGGCTGAGGTTTTCCCTGGGGGCACGGGCGAGATCCAGTAGGGCTTTGACGGCGTCGGGCATAGCCATGAACGGGATCCGCACATCTTCGCGTACGAAACAGGCGTAAGGCTTCCCTTGAGCGGCGGCATGGAGCATTTCAGGTCCGTAGTCACTGGTTCCGCCGCTGGGGACGGTGAACGCGCTGACCAGGCCGGGAAAGCGTACGCTGCGGAAGTCGAGCATCACTGGCTGTTCTGAGGCCAGTTGTCGGTAGTGTCGGCTGAAGTATGTCCCTAGCATCTCACAGTAGAGCTTGTTACAGCCGTACATTGTAATGGGGTAGTTCCACTCCCACTCTCGTACCTTTGTGTAGGCCTGTTTGGTCTGTCGGTCGGGAAGGCCGAACACAGCAATGGAACTGGGAAAAAGAAACCGCACGGGCTTGCTGCGCCACTCCGATTGCTGGGCGGCGACGTGGAGCAAGGTGAGTGTGCCCTCAACGTTGACACGATGGGCTGCGTCGGGTGAGAACTCGGCGCGCGTTGAGAGCAGCGCCGCCAAGTGGAAGATCTCCTCGATCTCGTATTGGCTGACAAGGCGGTCAAGCAACTCGGTGTCCAATACACTCCCCTCGATCTCCAGCACCTGGTGACTAAGCTCCTCTGGGAGCGGTTTCAAGTCCAGAGAGATGATCTGGACGCCCTCCAATCTTTCTTTTGCTTCACCAGACGCCCGTTCTGCCAGGAGACGCTGTATCAACGCCTGGCCCACCTCGCCTGATCCTCCCGTGATCAAGACGGCTCGTGCGCGCATATCACCTCCCTGGAAATGATTTTATCCTGCCCCCATCCTAGGGACTTTCGCCCGCACTGTGTAGTGTCGATAGGCGCTGGGTTGATTTCCATTACTCATATGTTATACTAAAATTGTTTAACAAGTGAATAGTCGTGATCAGGGTGCGTCTTGTCGCTGCACGGTTAGCCGCTGCGACGGATGCTTAAAGCGAGGAAGTCCGGTGAAAATCCGGCGCTGTCCCGCAACGGTTACCTCTCTCAGAGGAGGAAAGCCCGATACTCCGCCCTGGTCGGTGCTGACTGCCCTTCGCGGAAAGGAGGTGGCACGCGATTGATGATACAATCCACGTGAGCCTTCCCTTTTAGTTCGAGGGAAGGTGTTTTTTGTTTCAGGCTTTCCCTATGGCTCGTCTTCTATCTTACCTGGAGGTATGTCACAATGAAGCACCACAAGAGGGCGATTGTCGTCGCGCTTGTTTTGGCACTGGTTGCGCTCCCGGTGATGGCGGCGCAGTATTCGCCGGCGCGGTACTCGCAGGATGAGGCGGCTCTTAGCTGGATCCGCCAGGCGCAGGGGTCCGATGGTGGGTTCTCATCCGGTTTCTCGGAAGGCTCCGACTTTGGCACCACGGTAGAGGTCATCTTGGCGGCAGTCGCCGCCGGGCAGGACGTCAGTACCTGGCAGACCCCCTCAGGCGCCTCCCCGCTGGATTACGTAGCATCCCAGGTCGCCGCTGGTCAGATCTCCGATGCGGGGAACCTGGCCCGTGCGATCTTCGTGGCAGTGGCGACGGGGCAGGACCCTCGGGCCTTTGCCGGTAAGGACCTGGTTGCGATGTTGCTCCAGACCCAGGATGAGACGACGGGGATGTTTGGTGACACGCTTTTCAAACATGCTTATGCACTCCTCGCGCTTCACGCCGCAGGCAATCCCATCCCTGAGACTGCGGTGACATTGCTGACCTCGCAGTTTACCGAGGATGGGGCCTGGGCGTTGTTCGGGGGCACGACGCCGGGAACGGCAGACACCAACACGACGGCTATGGTGATGCAGGCTCTGGTGGCAGCCGGACGCCCTGACGCAGCAGCAGGGGCTTTGCCCTACCTGCAGCGCATGCAAAACGACGATGGTGGCTTCCCCTATCAGAATCCATCTCCCTGGGGCACCGACACCGATGCCAATTCCACAGCTCTGGTCCTGCAAGCACTGAGGGCCCTGGGCGAGCCCATGGGCAACTGGGCCGCCAGCGGCACGGATCCGGTGGGGGCACTCCTGGCGCTGTGGGACGAGACCAGCGGTGGCTATTTCTGGCAGGCCGCCGTGCCTTTTCCCAACATGTTGGCCACAGCCCAGGCCGTTCAGGCGCTCGAGGGGATGACTCTGGTGACCCTACCTCAGGTCGGCGCGGCATATCCGCCGACGGTGGCGGCCACGGCCCCGGACGCGATCTTGCTTCCCGTCTCCGGTGGCAGGGCGATGGGCCCTGTGATGGTGTCCGTTGGGGTGCTCTTGCTGGGCAGTTGGGCTTTGTTGAGGCGGACTTCACAAGACTCATGAACTATCCCCGGATGTGGCGACGCCGGACTTCTCTGGTCAGGGGCTGGGCCTTGTTGGCCCTGCCCCTCTTCCTCATCGGGCTGGCTGTCTCACCCGCCGTGGCGCAGGTGAGGGACAACCGGGCCGGTCTGGTGGTCGTCCACAGCGATGGACGGGTGCTCACGCGTTGTGTGAGCTTCTCTGAGGAGCAGATCACTGGCCTGACCTTGCTCCAGCGTTCCGGACTCTCCTTTGCCAGTGCCTCTGGTCCCCTGGGCAACACGGTCTGTGCCCTGGACGGCGAGGGTTGTCCGGCTTCAGATTGTTTCTGTGAGTGTAAGGGAACGCCCTGTGTGTATTGGGCCTACTTTTTGGGGTCTCCCGAAGGGGGATGGGTCTATGCCAATGTGGGGGCAAGCATGCGCCAGGTGCACGATGGCGATGTGGATGCCTGGGTCTGGGGGGATGGTCGTCAGTTGCCGCCTCCCATGTCATTTGAGGCGATCTGTGGCGGGGCTTCGCCTGCGCCGGTGAATGCGCAGGTGACCCCGGAGCCGACGGTGACGAAACCCTCTCCGACCTCAATGCCCACGCCGACTTATTCACCAACGCCCACGCCTACCCGCCCACCTGTCCCCACCCCAACTCCAACGCCAGACCTTGCCCCCAGCCCAATGACACCGGAGCCGCGTCCTACTGTCACCCAGATCCCCTCCCCTTCGCCTACTGCACGTATGGCAACGCCTCCAACGGCGACATCTCCCACTGTCGAGCAGGGACTTACGCCGCTGCCCACGCTTGTGGCGTCACCCTCCCCCCGCTCAGACGTGAGTGGTTCTGCCTACCTCTCCTTCATGGGTGCTTTAGCCCTGCTCGGAGCGGCCTGGCTAGTTGTGCGTTCCAAGGGAGGGGGCCGATGAGAGGCATTCGGCCGCGTCTCTTGACGGTGGCAATCTATGGCCTGGCCTCGCTGGTGGGTCTGGTGGCCTTTTTCTATCCCTTCCTGGTCCCTACTGTGGCCTCGGTGGGCGGGGTGGTCCATGGGCAGGATGCCCCGCTGCTGCTGGCCCTGCTGGGGGCTCTGTCCCTGGTGGCATTTCTCTTCGAGTCTCAGGGGAACGTGGCCTCCGATGCCAAGCAGATGGCGTTATTGGGGATCCTGGTGGGTTTGAACGCGGTGCTGGGGTTTCTGGAGACGGCCCTGCCGGGCCCTGGCGGGTTCAGCCCGGTGTTCTTCCTTATCATCCTGGGAGGGTACGCCTTTGGCCTGCGGTTTGGCTTCCTGCTGGGCTCGCTTACCCTCTTTGTGGCCGCATTGATAACCGGCGGGGTAGGTCCCTGGCTGCCCTACCGGATGTTGGCGGCTGGATGGGTTGGGGCGACTGCGGTTGGCGTCCGCGCCGTGGTGCGGTGGGCCCACCTGGAAGACACGTGGGGTGAGATCGGGCTGTTGGTGCTCTTCGGAATGGTGTGGGGCGTGCTGTTTGGCGCGCTGATGGATCTGTGGTTCTGGCCCTACGTGACCGGTCCCTCTGGGATGTACTGGTCCCCTGGGGTCGCCTTGGGGGAGACCGTGCGACGCTATCTCGTTTTCTATGTCGTCACCTCTCTTTTCTGGGACCTCATGCGTTCTGTGGGGACCGCCGCCATGCTCATTCTCTTTGGACGGCCGGTGCTGCGTGCACTGCGTCGGTTTGAGCGGCGCTTCTCCTTCCGTGTGCAGCGTGAGCCGGTGCGGATGCGAGTGAAGGCGCCCGAGGTGTCCGGTTCCTCTCTCAACCCTATCGGGAAGAGCATCACCTAGATGCATCCATTGAGTTGGTTGTTCTGGCTTGGCACGGTGGTGGGGATCGGCGTCCAGACCCGCAACCCATTGATCCTCGTGCTCCTGTTTGGTGTCAGTTGGGTTGTCCTGCAAGGGGTCCGGGCTCGCGGGGCGCGGATTGCCCGGCCAGGAGGACATGATACCGCCCCTCTTCAGTTCACGGTCACGGTGATGCTCATCGGTGGGATCGTGAACATGCTCACCAGTCGCGTGGGCCAGTCAGTCCTCTTCCAAATCCCGTCGTGGATCCCGGTCCTGGGGCCTTTGCTCGGGGGGCCTGTCACGCTGGAGGCGCTGGTGTTTGGCCTCCTCAACGGCCTGGTCCTGGCGACGCTCTTCACGGCCTTTCTCGTTCTGACGTCTGCCCTCTCGACCCGAGACCTGATTGGTTATCTGCCGCGAGCTTTTTATCCACTGGCGGTTGTCTCGGCCATTGCCGTGACCTTTGCCCCTAACGTCAGGCGTCAGTTCGAGCAGGTCCGCGAGGCCCAGGCGATCCGTGGTCACCGGATGCGTGGCTTGAAGGACTGGCTGCCCCTGATGATGCCCCTTCTGGTCGGCGGGCTGGAGAGAGCATTACAGCTTGCCGAGGCCATGACCGCGCGTGGTTTCGTGCGCGACACAAACGGATCGCCGTATCATGCTCGGGCCCGTGTGGTCCTGCTGATGGGTCTGGTCCTCCTGCTGGCAGGGGAGGTCTGGGCTTTGTTGCCCGCCCAACAGGGGATTGGACGGGTGACTCGCTGGATCGCCGTAGGCCTGATCGTTGCGGCCATTTGGTACGCAGGACGTGGGACACAACGCACCCGTTATCGAAATGTGGTGTGGCGACGCTGCGATACTGGGGTCCTCATGCTCTCCCTGGGGCTCCTTGTCCTTGCGCAGGTTCGGCATGCGGGATTGATCTACAATCCATACCCCGTATTGAGTGCCCCACCCTTCGATCCGCTTCTCGGCTGGGGCATATTAGGGCTGCTGGCGCCCCTTCTCTGCCTTTCCAGAGGAGATCCGGTGAGGGGCGTCTTATGATACGGTTTGAGGGTGTCTCCTATGCCTATCCCGAGGCTCCAAGCCCAGTCTTTGCCGATGTGAGCTTCGAGGTTGGCGATGGGGAGTTCGTGCTTGTCGTCGGCCGGTCGGGTGCAGGCAAATCCACCCTGCTGCGGTGTCTCAACGGCCTCGTGCCCCACTTCAGCGGCGGCCTCATAGGGGGGCGGATCCGGGTCGCTGGCCTTGATCCGGTGGAGTCGGGGCCGGCGGTGATGTGTGAGCACGTGGGTTTCGTCTTCCAGGACCCGGAGGCGCAGTTCGTGGTGGATGTGGTGGAGGACGAGATCGCCTTTGCCCTGGAGAACATGGCGCTGCCCAGAGCCGTTATGCAGCAGCGGGTGGAGGAGGTGCTGGACCTCCTGGCTCTCACATCGCTCCGCGCGCGGCCCATTGAAACGCTCTCTGGGGGAGAGAAACAGCGCGTCGCCATAGCTGCGGCCCTTGCTCTGCGTCCCAAGGTCCTGGTGCTCGATGAGCCCACCTCACAGCTCGCCCCCGACATGGCGCATGAGCTTCTCGATACATTGGTCCACCTCAGCGAGGCTCTGGGCCTTACAATTGTCCTGGCGGAGCATCGCCTGGAGCGTGTGTTGCCCTATTGTGACACGATCCTCTACCTGGAGCACGTGGCATCTACCCCCTCTCATGTCAGGGTGGGCCCTCCCCGGGAGATCCTGCCTCTGATGGAGGACATCCCCCCCGTGGTTACCTTGGGGAAGGCTTTGGGTTGGACCCCCCTGCCACTCAGCGTGGAGGATGCAGTCCCCTGGGCGCAGACTGTGCGGATTCCCCCCGGCGCTGGGACCCGAGAGGTTGCACAGTGTAGGGATGCGCTGCAGGCTCCTTATCTCCGGGTGGAATCGCTGACGGCTGGATACGAGGGACGGGCTGTGGTCCACGACGTGAGCCTCGCCCTAAGCCCTGGGGAGATCGCGGTGTTGTTGGGCCACAACGGGGTCGGCAAGAGCACGTTGCTCCGGGCTATGGTTGGCCTGATTCGCCCGATGCAAGGCAGGGTGTGGATTGGGGATAGGGATGTCTCAGGCCTCCCGGTCGCCGAGATCTGCCGTCATGTGGCTTATCTACCCCAGGACCCTTCGGCGCTGCTCTTCGCCGACACGGTGCTGGATGAGCTTCTGACCACCTTGCACAACCATGACTTGAAGCCAGAGGATGTGCCGGTTCCCCCCAGGAAACTGCTGGAGCAGCTAGGACTTGCACCCTATTGGGACGCTTACCCCAGAGATCTGAGTGTGGGGGAACGCCAGCGCGTGGCGCTCGCCGCGATCCTTGTCACAGGTCCTCGGGCGATTCTGCTTGATGAACCGACTCGAGGCCTGGATTATAGCGCCAAGGCGGCATTGCTTGCCCTGTTGCGGCGATGGCGTGATGGGGGCGGGGCTGTGCTATTGGTGACCCACGATGTGGAGCTCGTGGCGCTTGCCGCGGATCGCGTGATGGTGATGGAGGCGGGGCGGATAGTGGCTGAGGGTAAGCCTGCTCAGGTGTTGCGTGCAGCGCCGGATTTCTCACCTCAGATCGCGCACCTCTTCCCCACCGCCGGATGGCTCACGGCCCAGGATGTGCTGGATGGCCTAGGCGTCGGGAGGGACGAAAGCCAGGTCACGACATCCGCCGAGGGCTAACTCTCTCCCTGCTGTTGCGCCGCCATCTGTGCGGCAGCATACACCACCCAGATGGGCACGCGGTGCGCTTTGGCCCGCGCGCGGCAGTCCTCGTACTCGGGCGCGCTCTTGGTCTCACCGTTGGGCAACGTGGCGACCTTGACGCGCACGGGGCCATAGGGAGTCTCTACTGTGGTCATAGTGCGTGCTAGGGCATACCGCGCCACGGTGTGCTCGCGTATCCCCAGGGTGCTGGTCTCAGAGAAGAGGATCGCGGTCATAGCCTCCGTCTGCTCCGGTGTGCACAGGACCCGCAGCAGGGTTGCCGGACGGTTCTTCTTCATCTGGATGGGAGCCAGGAACACATCCAACGCCCCCGCCTCAAAGAGACGATCCATCACGTGGGCATAGAATTCTGGGTTCAGGTCGTCGATGTTTGTCTCCAACACTTTGAGATGGGTGGTATCCAGGCAGGAGCGCGTGGTGTGCGTGGGGGTGGGTGGGTGCGTATCGTCCGGGCTGACGGCGCTGTGGCTGTGGTCATGGTTGTAGGGAGAGGGATGGGGGTGTGCATGGCTGTGGCTGCTGCTTTCCCTGTGCCAGTTGGGGGACTCTGCGAGTTCCTCCCCGATCAGGACGCGCAGGACGTTGGGGATAGCTAGATCCCGTTGACCGGCGCCGTATCCAACAGCAGAGAGCCGCATAGGTGGGATCGGGCCATACCCATCGGCGAGAGATGTCAGCAGCACGGCGCCAGTGGGGGTGACCGTCTCGACGTTGAGGGGACTGCCGATGACGGGCGCCCCTTGAAGAAGAGCCAGGGTAGCCGGCGCTGGCAGTGGGATCTGCCCGTGGGCCCCGTGGATGAATCCTCGCCCCAGGGGGATGGGGGAGACAATCACTCGCTCGATATTCAGAAGCTCCAGGCCCACCAGGGCACCCACCACGTCAACAATGGTGTCGACACCTCCCAGTTCGTGCAGGTGTACCTGAGCCAGGTCTGTGCCGTGAATACCTGCCTCAGCAGTGCCCAGACGGGTGAAGATCGCACGCGCACGGGCCTTCAGCTCGTTCGAAAGGGCGCTCCCCTCGATGATCTCCAGGATGTCGGACAGGTGACGTTCTGGTACATCATCGGCGACCACCACATTGACCTTTGTGGCGGTGAAAGCCAGCTTGCTCACTCGCTTTGCCCGCAGCTCGAAATCTGGCAGATGGAGCGCGTTGAGCCCCTGGCTCAGGGCCTCGAGGGTCACGCCGGCGTCCACCAGTGCCCCCAGGATCATGTCTCCACTGGCTCCAGCGATACAGTCGAAGTAAAGGATGGGCATAGAGGTTTCACTCCTCAAGTTGAGTGTTAGAGAGGCTTATCTGTCGTAGGATCAGGTGGGCAAACACAGCCGCACCGTAGCCGTTGTCGATGTTCATGACAGCGACCCCAGAGGCGCAGGAGTTCATCATAGTGAGCAACGGAGCCACACCCTGGAAGTTGACGCCATATCCCACACTGGTGGGAACCCCGATCACTGGAGCCGCCACCAGCCCGGCCACGACGCTGGTGAGTGCGCCCTCCATCCCGGCGACGGCGATGACGACATTGGCGCGTATCAATCGCGGCAGCTCGCTGAGCAGTCTGTGCAGGCCGGCTACGCCCACGTCAACGGCGCGTTCCACGGGGTGCCCCAGGAACTCCAATACCTGCGCCGCCTCCTCAGCCACCGGCAAGTCAGATGTGCCCCCGCATACCACCATGGCATATGGAGTGCCCTCTGGTGGCGTGGGCAGGGGAGCCCGTGTAAGCGTCAGGAGGCGTGAGATCGGATCATAGTGTGCCTCTGGCAATACCTCCTGGATGCGAGATGCCATGGCTGGGGACACGCGGGTCCCCAGGACGCGGTCGTGGTGCTCCCATAGCCGCTGCAGGATGGCAGTGGCCTGCTCACTGGTCTTGCTCTCACAGAACACGACCTCTGGCATGGCATTGCGCAGGCCACGATGGAGGTCCAGACGGGCAAAGTCCCCCAGGTCCTCGTATGGGAGTGCTTTCAACTTCTCCATCGCGGTCTCGATGTCCACCGTGCCCTGGCGGACACTCTGTAGGAGGTCGCGGACTTTCTCAGGGTCCATTGGTCGTTATCACCTCGTTCATGCTGCCTGAGCGGAACCCCTGCAAGTCCAGCGTCACATAGGCATAGCCCGCTGCTTTCAGCCCGCTGACGATCTCCTCCCGTCGTTCCAACAACCGCTCAAAATACTCGACGGGGACCTCGATGCGCGCCACCTGACCGTGATGCCGCACACGCAGTTCCTGGAACCCCAGGTCCCGCAGGGTCTGCTCCGCACGAGCGATGCGCGTCAGGATCTCCTGTGTGATGGGTGTGCCGTAGGGCACCCGCGATGCGAGGCAGGCAGCGGAGGGTTTGTTCCAGTTGGGCAACCCCAACTCCTGGGCCAGCGATCGGATCTCCGCTTTGGTCAGGCCCACATCCAACAACGGGCTCTGCATACCGCACTCTCGGGCGGCGCGTTGACCAGGCCGGTAATCCCCGCGGTCATCCGCGTTGGTGCCGTCGACGATCGTGCCCAACCCATGGTTGTGTGCGTAGGCCTTGAGGAGGCGACAGATGTTGGCCTTGCAGAAGTAGCAGCGCTCGGGGGAGTTCTCCAATACCCGGGTGTCGTCAAATGCATCGGCTGCAATGACATCCACGGGCAGGCCCAGGGCGCGCGCTATCTCCAGCGCCTCCTCTTGTTCATAGCCGGGGATTAGCGGAGAGCTCACCAGCACTCCCATGGCCCGGTGGCCAAGCACCTCATGGGCGACCTTGAGGAGGAAGGTGCTGTCAACCCCGCCGGAGTATGCCACCAGTATGCTTTCCATCTGCGACAACCGCTGTCGCAGTAACTCCAACTTCCCATGCGTCATCACAATATCTCTCTTTCCTTATCAGACCAATATCGAGGAAGTATCGAGGGACTCTCGATTGCAGGCCCCCATTATGGCATAAACCTAGCATGGGCCAAGACCACAACGAGAAGAGCCTGAAGAGTGTATCTCCAGGCTGCTTTGCCCTGCATCGTGATCATTCGGAGCGTGAGGCTTCCTCGGCACACCGTGCGCAGAGCCCGGGAATCGTCAACGAACTTGAGGTGACCACGAAACCGGTTGTCCGCCGCAGCTCTTCGAACAGCGACTCAAACACGGCGTAGTCCACAGGGATAATTGCGCCGCATCGGGTACATCTTAGGTGATGGTGGGGCGCTTCCACCCGCAACAGTTCATATCGGCGCTGCGCGTCTCCAGAATCCACTACCGCCAGCAACCCGATCCCCTCGAGGAGATCGAGCGTACGGTAGACCGTTGAGCGATCCACCGGCGCCGTCTGTGCCTGTACCCGTTCGAAGATCTCCTCCGCCGTGACCAGGCCCTCAAGCTCATGGAGTGCTGCCAAGACCGCCTCGCGCTGGGGGGTCACCCGGAATCCACGCTTTCTTAGTTGTTCGGCGAAATACGCTTCACAGGACATGACTATGGCTCATGACACACTACTGCTTGTATTGGTGCGCTGCCTCCCTGGCATTGTGCGATTATTCCCGTATCGGTTTTCGTTTCCGTGCCTGCTGTCGTCTGACGGCCTGGGCCGCGCCGCGAAACCGGGTGGGGTCCGTGATCTGACGGCGAGCAGGTTTCTCAACCCCCGGCCGGATAAGTTGTTTGAGCCTCTGAACGTTCAGCGGGGTCACAGGATGCGGGCGTAGGGCCAGGCCCAGAGCATAGTTGGATGCTGCGAGCGCCCATCCCCACTCGCGGCGCAGTCTATCGGCCCGCACGTGATAGGCTCGCTTGTCCCATGCATTGGCTGAGGCCTCTGCATCCTCATGGATGTTACTCAGTGCGGTCCCCACGACAGACAGTAGATCTTTGACCAGATCGGGATCGGAATCCATAAACTGCGGGATATGCACGGTCAACACCTCTGCCACAACCCGCAATTGTCGTTGTCTTTCTTTGAGTGCCATGAGGGAACGATCCAGACGTCAGGATTACGGAAGGCGTGATTGCAGCATCTCTTTAGCCTGGGCTCCCAGGCGCTCAAGGCGTTCCCGCAGTCCGGTGGTCTCGCGCTCAGCATGGTAAGCGATACCGATAGACCCTGGGCCGGCGTGTACGCCCAACTCCACAGGCACACGGGTCAGATAGGCTTCGATGCAGTGGAGGCGTGATTTGAGGGCGTCCAGAACACTTTGCCCTTCCTCTTCATCCTCGGCGTAGTGGACCGCCAGGCGCACTGGCGCATCGCCGACTTCCTTGCACACCTTGTCGATCAGCGATTGGAGGCCTTTGGCGCGACGGCGTGCCTGCCCGATCAGACTCACCCTGTTGTCTCTGACCCGGATCAGAGGCTGGATCTTCAGCAGGGTGCCCACCGCGCTGGCTGCGCTGGAAAGCCGACCGCCCTTGAGAGCGTAGGAGATGTTTTCCAACAGCGCATACAGTCCGACGTTACGCACCGCAGCGTGGGCCTGCTCGACGACCTGTTCCAGGGTTGCGCCCTGCTCGGCCAGACGAGCGCATGCCAAGGCGACGAAACCCTCGGCCATGGCGGTCGTCTCGGTGTCAATGATGGTGACAGGTATTGGGCTTTCCCGTGCCGCCACCTCTGCCGCGCTGCATGTGCCGCTTTGCTTGCCCGCCACATGCACAGAGACGATCGCTTTGGCCCAACTTGCAGCCTGCCTGTAGGCTTCGAGGAACTTGGCGACAGCAGGCACGCCTGTGTGGGCTGCCTGGGCAGGGTCGGCCCGGAGGCGCTGAAAGAAGGCCGGCGGGTCAATAGTCACACCTGAGATGAAGGACTCATCCCCCAAGTGCACCCAGTAGCGGATAACCTGGATATTGTGTTGCTGAGCGAGTGCCTCGGGAAGACCCGAGGCTGAATCGGTGACAATGGCAATCGAAGCTGCTGTCAAGTTCTCCTCCAGTTCTCTGTCGGTGACCAGGACGGCTGCCGGTGCTGGAACTTGAGTCGAAATCTGCTAGGATTTAGGTGAGGGCCAGCATAGCATGGCCTGGCCAAACATACGTCAAATCCGAGAGGTTCCTTATTCCTGCTTTAAGTTTACCTTAAAACAAATCTTGGGCAAAGTGCAGCGGTTTTTCCCTTAGGAGTGAGGTGTGTGGGGAAGGATCGACGATACTTGATGGGATATCCCCAAGGCCACCCAACGATTGGGCCGGGAGGGACAGAGGACTATGGGACGAGAAGCAGTTTTTGCGGGCCTGGTGGTCGATGAATATGACCAACCGGTCTCCGTCACACGTGTGGGGCCGGATGCCTATTATGTCGTGGATGACCAGGGCTTCCAACGCCATATTCCATCGGACTATGTGGATCGCCAGGTCCTGATGACGATGCAGGAGACCGTGCTGTCTAACCGCGAAGCGGTAGTCGAGGCCATGCTCAGCTATCTGGGCCGCGACGATCTGTTTACCAAGGCCGCGATCGAGGCCTCGCTGGGTCAGATGGGGGAACAGATGGAACAACTGATGAAGCAGGGGCTGCCCGAGGCGGCACGGCAGTGGTTGGGATTGATGGGGTTCAAGGTCGTGGTCGACATCCACGGGGACGTGGTGGACCTCGAGATGCCGGGCGTCGTGGAGGAGGGCGAATAGGTCCCTGGCCTTTACTGGAGGATCCGGTCGATTTGTGCCTGTAGTCGTCTCAGATGCGAGCCACGCCAGTACAGCCTGTGGCATCCTTCGCAGATAAGGAACTCGTCATGGTGGGCGGCAACATGAGGTGGGAGGCAGCTCAGGATCTCCTCTTTGTCCACCGGCTGCAGCCTGCCGTTGCATCGCAGGCAGCGTGAAAAAGGCAGGACCTGTTCACGGAGATCGAATCGTTGCAGTACCTCACGCGCCTGGTCTATGGGGTCAGTGGCCCGGACCCAATACCCGTGGGTGACGGTCCGGCGTTTGAGCAGATTGGTGTCACGTGTGAGGATGATGCGGTGCTCGCGCCGTGCAATCGCCACGATCTCGGGGTCGGTGTAAGTGTTGCAGTACCGGGTGTCAAACCCCAGCAGCCGCAGTAGCCGTGCCAGCCTTCCCAGGTGGACGTCGAGGATGAAGCGCGTCTGGCGCAGAGGGTGTTGCCGTACCTGTGTGAGCGAGCTGATGTCAAGGGACTCAAAGACGGGATAGACTGCGACGTAGTCTCCATCCTCAAGGGGAGTTTCGAAGTTTGAGGAACTACCGTTGATCAGTATGAGATCAACCTCTGTATGGGGTACGCCCAATGCCTCGATGACGTCCTTTACCGCAGGCGAGCCCCGGAAGCGATGGCGGAAGGGCCGCTGTCGGCGTTCTCGCGGCAGAAAGTCGTTCAGTTCCGCGTAGAACCGGAAGGTGGCTGTCTTGATTGGTAGATCCGCCGTCCCGTTGTCCTCTGGGTTAGTCATAAGAGCAGTATAGAGATCAGTCCTGGAGCGGCAAGAGAGAGTCCCAACAGCAGGAGGAACCGTGTCTAATGTCTGAAGAAAAACCCTCACGAGAAGTTCATGTCTATGGAGATGGGAGAGGCTTCGTGGTGGTGCCGGTCATCGCCCGTGTCCCTGGTGAGGTTGTTGAGATCACACCTGTGCAGCGGGTATGGTTGACCCTGGGGCGCTCCACCTCCTATGAACTCTCCCGCGCGCTGGCCCGGGCTTTGAGCCGAGGTATGGAAGCGCCAGAGAATGCGGCGCGCTGGGATGGCGACCGCGGACGCTGGTGGGAGCACCATCTTTTGTCTGTGGTGATACGCTGGGAGCAGGATGGGGTCCTCCTCATGTTCCGTCAGCGTCGTGCTGACGGAACGTGGGAATCGGTTGGCCGGCGGAGTTTCCCGCCGGATACCACCACCGGCGCCCTTGCTGAGGAGCTCATCCATTACCTGGGTCGTCGCCTGCATGGAGGTTAGAGCGTCGGAGCGATGTGTCCCGACCGAGAGAGGTGAGGCGTGTCCAGAGGGCGTGGCGGGAGTGTCAACTTGGTTCTTGACCTGCAGGGGCTGGGATGGCCGTGCGGTTGATGTGGTTCCGCCTGTCTCACCACGGCGCGATCGGAAGGATAAACGAAGAAGGGCCGCATCCAGTGCGGCCCTTTGCTCCTCGGGCTGGACTCGAACCAGCAACCAACCGGTTAACAGCCGGCCGCTCTGCCAATTGAGCTACCGAGGATTACTTTAGCAATTCACATTATACTCACAAGCCCCGGATCGTCAAGGCACGCTTTCGGCGTAGGGACGCCAGGTCTTTGCCCTTAGAAATCAGCGCAATTTCCTATGTAGCCCTGTCTCCTGTCAACTCTCGCTTGTTACCAGCGCCAGCGACCTCTTGGCCCGCGGAATCTGGGGAACCGATAGGGGCGTACCCAGGGCCGCCGCATGGGCCGCATAAACCAACGCCAGCGTGGCCGCCACAGCAGCAATGGGAACACCAGGAACGCCAGCAGAATCAGTATGGCTACGATCGCAAGCATTGTCACACCTCCTGCAGCCTATGTTGTGCTATCCTTATTTTACTCACCTGGTGTAAAGTCTGTGTAAACGGGCCGTAGAATCCCTGTGAAGATTTCAGCCCCATTGTGCTGGCCAGTGGGCTCTAATCCGCTTCTAATGTTGATCCCGTATCATGGGGCTGATACTACAGTAAGTATGATTGGGAGGAACCCTGCGATGAGTGAGACACAGAAGGCAGAGGCTTTGGAGTTTAAGGCAGAGGTCCAGCAGTTGTTGCATATCCTTTCTCACTCTCTCTACAAGGAGCGGGAGATTTTCTTACGAGAGTTGATCTCCAACGCTTCCGATGCATTGCATCGCATGCAGTTCGTGATGTTGACCGACCAAAACGTGTTGGATCCAGATGCGGAGCTGGCGATCCGTATTGAGAGCGACGAAGACGCCCATACCATCACCATCTCGGATACCGGTGTCGGCATGACGCGCGAGGAGCTTATCGAGAACCTGGGTACCATCGCGCACTCGGGGGTCAGAGCGTTCCTGAAGTCCCTGGAAGAGGGGCGGCGGGTTGACGACATCATCGGGCAGTTCGGTGTGGGGTTCTACGCCGTTTTTATGGTGGCCGATGAGGTCCGGGTGACGTCCCGCTCCTATCGTCCTGAGGCGGAGGCCTGGACCTGGATCTCGCGAGGCGACAGCACCTATCGCCTGGAACCGGCGGAGAAGGAGGAGCGCGGAACCACGATCGAAATCCAACTCAAGGAGGATGCGAAGGAGTTCGCTGCCACGTGGCGGCTGGAGCAGATCGTGAGGACGCACTCCAACTATGTCTCGTTCCCCATCTATGTGGCAGACAGGGTAGTCAACGAGCGCACGGCGATCTGGCGTCAGTCGCCCCAGGAGGTGGAGGAGGACGCCTATCACGAGTTCTATCGCCAGCTTACAATGGATCCGGAGCCGCCACTTCTGCATCTTCACATCGTGTCCGAGGTACCGGTGGAGATCCGCAGTGTATTGTACGTCCCCCGCCGTCGCGATCCAGCGATCTGGCGCCTGCGCTCAGACTACGGGCTCAAGCTCTATTCGCGGAAGATTCTCATCCAGGAGCACAACAAGGACCTACTGCCGGAGTACCTGCGGTTTGTCGAGGGCGTCGTGGACTCAGCAGACATTCCGCTGAACGTGGCACGTGAGACGGTACAGATGAGCCGGGCTATCGCCCACATCCGGCGGGCGTTGCGCAGCCGACTGCTGAAGGCGCTTCAGGAGTTGGGAGAAGAGAAGCCCGAGGAATACAAACAGTTCTGGGAGGCATGGGGGCCTTTCATCAAGGAGGGGGTGGCGACCGATCCGGCAAGCCGAGACGATCTACTCCCTCTGCTCCGCTTCCAAACCACGCACTCGGACGGGGAGCTGATCTCGTTGGATGCTTACGTGGCGCGGATGAAAGAGAATCAGTCCGATATCTACTACATCCTGGGCGAGAGTATCCAATCCGTGGAACGGAGTCCACATCTGGATTACTTCCGCGCCCATGACCTGGAGGTGCTCTATCTTGTGGATCCGCTTGATGCGTTCATGGTGCAGGCCCTACGCGAATATCAGGGTAAGCCTCTGCGCAACGTAGATGACGCCAGTCTGGACTTGCCGGAGGCTGAGACGGCCTCTGAGGAGAAACCGAGCCAGGAGGAGGCTGCGGCACTGGGTAAGCTGGTGGCCCGCTTCCGTAAGGTCTTGGGCGATCGGGTGACGGAGGTGAGGGAGTCGCGGGTCCTGACAGACAGCCCCTGTCGCTTGGTGTCGCCGGACAGCGGCCCGGCTCGAGACATGGAGCGAGTGCGCAGGTTGCTCGAGAGCGATTATCAGGCGCCGGCCAGGATCCTGGAGATCAACCCGCGGCATACGCTGATCCAGACCCTGGTGAGGTTGGTCGATGATCCCTCTACCGCGACCGTGGTCGATCTGACGGTCGAACAACTGTATGAGAATCTCCTGCTTCTGGAGGGATTGCATCCCGACCCTGCACAGATGGTGCCCCGTGTGCACTCCCTGCTTGAACGCACTCTGGGGGCGCTGGCGGATGCCGGAGAGAGGGCATAGCGTTCTCCTGCTGCTTTTTCCGCTTTCCTTTCCAGATCTCAGATGGGAGAAGGAAGTCAGGAGAAGTGAACTATTTATCGTGGCTCTGAAGGCTTGACAAGTGGAACTTCAACCCGTAGAATGAGGGTAAATCCCTTCCCTTGCGAGGCACTTTATATGCTGAACCTGTCAGCAGGTATCTGTGGTACGTATGCATGTTTAGACTGCGGGATGGCTTGAGAGCCACCCCGCAGTCTGCATTTTAGTGGGGAGGGAATTCAGACCGGACAGGAGGTGCTGACGACGGAACTGGGCATAAGCATGAGGATATATTAGGCTTTTCTTACCCCTTTTTCCAGGAGGTTGACACGATGTTTGACGAGCATGCATTGAAGGAGTTGGCTTCTATCCAAACGGAAGGGCCAATCCTGAGTGTATACCTGGATGTGGATCCCACGCAGCGCACGACTGAGGAGTACAAACTCACTCTGCGTGAGTTGCTGAAGAGCGTAGCTGATGAGGTGGACGCCAGGGATATCGAGGCAGTCAAACGGTATATTGAGTATGACTACGACTGGTCGGGGCGGGGTCTGGCGATTTTCTCCCGGCAGGTCGAGGATATCTGGTACGCTTATCCTTTGGCGATACCCGTGCGGTCGGGGGTCACGGTGGCGCGACGACCCTATATTTCCCCGCTGGTAGAGCTCGACGGCCTCTACGGACGGTACGTCGTCGCCGTTGTGGACCGCCAGGGGGCCGTCTTCTATTTTTTCCAGATGGGCGAACTGGCCGATCAGCAGGGCGTGGTAGGGGAGGATGTCCGTCACACCCGCATGGGGCGAGGGTCCTCGGTGGTTGGGATGCGGGGGGGCGCGCCCCACTCTGGGCGACACGAGGCGGCGCTGGTCCAGCGTAACCTCAAGGAGATAGGCAAAGCGCTCCTCGCCTTCTGCGAAGCCCATCATCCACGGCGACTCCTGCTGGCTGGATCTGATCCAACGGTGGCGCAGCTCCAAGAGGTGCTGCCGGCTCCGTTGCGTGATATCCTGGTGGATACTTTCCCTCTCGATATCGAGGCGGGCGAGGTCGAGGTGCGCGAGCGGGCCTACGAGGCGCTCCAGAAGCTGGAGCGGGAACGACATCAACAGGTGATCAATGCGGTGCTCACCGCCGCAGCCAAGGGCAAGAATGGAGTGGTAGGGTTGGACGGGACTTTGAGTGTGGCCCATGAGGGCCGTATCCAGGTCCTGTTAGTGGAGCGGGATTATCATCAGCCTGGCTATCGGTGTACAGGCTGTGGTTACTTGACGACGCAGCCATTGGAGCGTTGTATCTTCTGTGGCGGGGCGTTCATCGAGATCCCGGATGCTGTGGAGGCCGTGGTCACCCAGGTGATAGAGAACGGGGGTACGGTGGAGGTCGTGGATGACGAAGAGTTGGAGGGGACACGCATTGGTGCGTTGCTCCGTTACTGAGGTCATCCGGGCTGGAATATGATCCCAAAAAGAGCACTCCCTCCGCACATCGGGGGGAGTGCGACTTCTATCCTCCAGGTGGGAGGGTGCTGATGCCAGGAGCCCAACAGCCGACAGATTGGCGGCAACGACGCCAGCGCATGGAGCAGCGTCTCCTATTGACCGCGGTGGCTCTCTTCCTGTGCGTGGGTGGCGTGCTGATTGGCCTGCTCTACGGTTGGAAGGCTGTGCTTACTGGCATGTTGTGCCTGGTGCCTGGTGTGCTTGCCCTGGTCCTGTTATGGCTGTTGCTGAGGCTGCTGGAGCGTCTCAAGGACCGTTGGGAGTAGAGCGTGTGCCCCACTCAGACCCAACCGCGCAGGCGCATGGCCTGCTCTACTTTGCCGATGGCGACCCAGTAAGCCGCATCGCGCGTGTAGAGCCCTTTATCCAGCGCCGTCTTCAGAACCGCCCGGAAGGCGCTGGTCATCTTCTTATCGAGCTTTGCCAGGACTTCTTCCTCTTCCCAATAGTAGTTCATATCGCTCTGGACCTGCTCGAAGTATGAACAGGTGACCCCGCCGGCGTTGCATAGAAAATCGGGGATGACAAAGATCTGTCGGGTTTTGAGTATCTCATCCGCTTCCGGGGTGGTTGGGCCGTTGGCGCCCTCGGCGAGGATCTTCACGGTGTCGCTGATCTGGTGCGCGTTCTCGCCGGTGATCACACCCTCGATAGCTGCGGGGATCAGGACATCGACATCCTTATGCAACCATGCGTCGCCATCCTCGATCACGTAGTTGGCTGCCAGAGCCAGCTCCTTGTTGATGGTCCCGTATTGATCGGTGATGTGCTGCAGGAACTGGGGGTCGATGCCGCCTTCTTTGGTATAGGTGTAGGCGCAGTGGTCATTGCGGTCCCAGCAAGAGACACTGATCACCCGACCGCCAAGCATCTCAATGAAGTTCAGCGCAGCGTACTGAGCGACATTGCCAAACCCCTGGATAGAGGCGGTCCTTCCTGTGGGCGAGATGCCTAGGTGCTTCATGGCCTCCCGGATGGTGACTACCACGCCAAACCCGGTGGCGGCAGTGCGGCCTGCGGAGCCTCCCCCTCCGATCGGTTTGCCGGTGATCACACCAGGGACGTATTCCCCACGGAGCTTGGAGTACTCATCCATCATCCAGCCCATCATTTGGGGGGTAGTCCCGACGTCCGGCGCGGGGACGTCATTCCTTGGGCCCAGGTTCTTCCAGACGGCGTCGATCCATTCGCGGCAGAGGCGTTCCTTCTCGCTGGTGGAGAGCATAGCGGGATCCACCACTACCCCGCCCTTGCCACCGCCCAGGGGGATGTCGGCCACAGCACACTTCCAGGTCATCCACATGGCCAGGGCGCGCACAGTGTCCAGTGTCTCGTTGGCGGCGAAGCGGATGCCGCCCTTGGCGGGGCCCCGTGCGTCATTGTGCTGTACCCGGAAGCCAAAGAAGACCCGGATGCTTCCATCATCCATGCGCACAGGGAGTTGAAAGCGAAACTCTCGGAGCGGCCAGCGCAGGATGCTGCGCACGGCGTCATCCAGTTGCATCTGTTCAGCAACATGGTCGAACTGGGCCTGAGCCATCGCGAAGGGATTGATCTCCTGAGTCATGTCGATACTCTCCTTAAGAGTTCTCGAAGGGTAGCCCCTCTGCTCTCCCTTCCATGGCTGTGACAAGGTGCGCTGGACGGATGCGACGCTTCGGCAGCGAAGACGGCGCCGCCCCAGGGCATCCGCTTCCCCCGACGGATGCCTGGTATCGCTCTGCAAATGAGTGGCTTCTCGTGCAGCAGTTCACCGTCCGATGAAGCGGGCGATGCGCTCAAGGGCCGTCTCGATCTTCTCATAGGCTGTAGCATAGGACATACGGACGAACCCCTGGCCTGAGCGACCGAAGGCGCGCCCAGGGATCACTGCAACCCGCTCCTCCTGCAGTAGCCGCTCGGCGAAGGTCTCATCGTCCATACCCGTTGTGGTGATGGATGGGAAAGCGTAGAACGCCCCCTTAGGCTCCACGCACGTCAGCCCCAGGTCATTGAGCCCGGAGACGATCAGACGGCGGCGGCGGTCATACTCGGCCCGCATGGCCTCCACGAATGGCTCACCTACCTCGAGGGCTTTGAGCGCTGCGAACTGCGACGGCGTCGGGGCCGACATGATCAGGTATTGATGGAGCTTGCGGATCTGGGCGACCAGCGCTGCAGGTCCGCTCAGGTACCCTACGCGCCAGCCGGTCATGGCATATGACTTCGAGAAGCCCTGGAGCAAAATGGTCCTGTCGCGCATCCCTGGCAGTGTGGCAAAACAGGTATGCGCAACGTCGTAGACCAGCCGGTCGTAGATCTCGTCGGAGATGACGATGAGATCGTACTTCTCAGCTAACATGGCGATCTGCAGCAGGCGTTCGCGGTCGATGACTGCGCCGGTGGGATTGTTCGGTGAGGCCAATAGGAGCACTTTGGTGCGTGGTGTTATAGCCTGTTCGATGGCCTCTGCCGTCAATTGAAACCCTGTCTTCGGGTAGGTAGGGATCACTACGGGGGTGGCACCTACCATGTGCGCGATGGGCTCATAGGAGACGAAGCAGGGCTCGGCGAAGACGATCTCATCACCGGGATCCAGAGTACCTGCCATCGCCAGGTACAGCGCCTCGGATACGCCCACGGTGACCAGGATCTCGCTCTCTGGGTCGTAGCTGATGTTGTAAAGGCGGCTTAAGTGTTGGCTAAGGGCCTCTCGCAGGGCCAGGATCCCAGAGTTCGAGGTATAGTGGGTCTCTCCGCGTTGGAGGGCTTCAATGCCTGCCTGAACCACGGGCTCAGGTGTGGTGAAGTCCGGTTCCCCGATCCCCAGGCTGATGACATCCTCCATTGTGGCGGCGATGTCAAAGAACTTACGGATGCCTGAGGGTGGAATCTGTCGAGCTCTTTGTGAAGTATGATTGAGCGGCTCTTTCATGGGCTTTGATCGCTCCTTGCGTAAAGGTTAATCTACCGTCGATGAGTCCCCGACATTATATGTGCGGAACTCACCGTGCAATGTGACCCAGCGCCCGATCAGGGAACGCTGGAGTAACATATCTTCGATGATGCTTTCCTCGTCCACGATGACATCCCGGAGGATGCTGTCACGCACCTGGGCATTCCTCTCGATGGAGACGTAAGGCCCGATCACCGAGCGCTCGACAATGGCCTGGGGATGGACGAAAACCGGCGGGTTAATGACGACGCCGGGGCGAGGAGCCTGGTAACTGTTGTCGCCCCCGTGCTCGAGCAGGTAGCGATGCGTCTCCAGGGTGGTCTCGGGTTTGCCTGTGTCCTGCCAGACGGCGACGGGCCGCGTATAGAAGTTGGCGCCCTGTTGGATCATCAGGGTGATGGCATCCGCCAGGTAGTATTCCCCCTTGGTCTTGAGATCGCGATCCATCAACTCGCGGCAGGCCCGGCTCAGCCACTCACCGTCACGGAAGTAGTAGAGGCCGATCAAGACCGTCTTATTGTCGATTGTGTCGGGTTTCTCGATCAGACGGGTAGCCCGGCCTGTATCATCGGTCTCGACGACTCCAAACCGCCGGGGGTCCTCGACTTCCTTTGTGAAAATGAGGCCATCAAGCCCTTCCTGGTCCAGGCCAGACAGGTCGGCACCGTCGAAAAGGGTGTCCACATACGTCAGGAAGAGGGGGCCCTGAAGATGCTCGTGGGCTAGCCAGATCGCATGAGCCTGCCCCAGCCGCTCTTCCTGCCTGACAAATGTGGCCGGGATGGCACTGTGTGTCTTGACCCACGCCTCTACCTGTTCGCCCAGCCAGCCGATAACGAACACGTATTCGTTGATGGGGATCTCATGGAAACGCTGCAGGATGTGATCCAGTATGGGCCGTCCGGCCAGGGATAAGAGGGGTTTGGGGCGTGACCAAGTGTGGGGACGCATGCGCGTCCCCAAGCCGGCCATTGGGATGACCAATTTCATGGGTGATCTCTCCTTGTGACAGGTGCCAGAGACAATGTGTTAGCGCACGTCGTACCCATCACATACGATTATAGCACGCCGAAGGGCCTCAACAAACTGTCATTGCGCCTTTTTCTGTAGGAGACTCATACTTCTTCTCCCTGCACCTGGCGCCATTGGGGCTGGGGCTCTCTTAAGTCCTCTGCTCCCAACAGCCCACAAATCACCCCGGGCAGGGAGGATTGTGAACCATTGCCCCTCATTGGGACGGCCTGCTGAATCAGAAGAGTATGTGACCGAAAGCTGGCGGTTGAAAAAAGGCCAGTCTGTGACAAAATGGCGCAACGCGACGGCTTTCCCGCATCGGCGAGGCGCGGTGCAGACATGGGACGCGCCGTGGCGATCCAAAGCCCGTTGATGGGAGGCACAAGGTGACATCGCTTGGCATCCAACCAGACGTGTTGTTGGCGCGTCTGCTTGTCATTATTCTGGGGATCCCCCTGCATGAGTGGGCCCATGGTTGGGTGGCTCATTTGCTGGGCGACGACACCCCTCGTTTGCAGGGCCGGTTGTCTTTAAATCCTTTCCTGCACCTGGACCCGATCGGGACGTTGATGATCCTCCTCACCGGGTTCGGTTGGGGCCGTGCGGCCAGGGTCAATCCCTATCGGATGACGCGCGTCCGCAATCCCCGCGTGGGAATGGCTCTTTCGGCCCTGGCAGGACCGGCATCGAACGTTCTTCAGGCCCTGATCCTGGCCCTACCCCTCCGCCTGGGCCTATTGGATTCCCTGCCGCAGGCTCAGGCCTATCGGCTGGCCAACTTCCTGATTATGGCGATTCAAGTCAACATCGGACTGGTGGCCTTCAACATGTTGCCGATTCCCCCGCTCGATGGCTCACGGGTCCTGGCTGGTGTGGCTCCGCCCCGTGTCGGTGATCTGTTGGAAAGCCTGGAGCCCTACGCCACCTACATCTTCATCTTCGTCCTCTTTATCCTGCCCCGCATGGGGCTGGATCTGGTGAGGATGATGGCGGTTCCCTTACAACGCTTCCTGATATGGGCTGTGTTGGGCTGGTAATGCGATCGCGGGCCGCGCACCGTGTACGTCAGTTCATGAGGACGATTGTCGCGGTGCGCCGTCCAGTGGATGATGGCTACGTGTGGGCGCGGCTCCGCGGCCTGGAGGCTGGCCAGGCGCTGTTTGAGCTGTTCAAAACGATGCCCTTGCCCGAACAACATCACGGCATCCGAGTTTGTCAGGCCCTGGAGGCCGCAGGCTTCGACGCCCCTGAATTGTTGGCGGCTGCGCTGCTGCACGATGTGGGCAAGCGGGTCGCGCCACTCTCCGTCTGGGAGCGCGTGGTGGTGGTACTGGTGGAGTGGGTGGCGCCCTGGCTGGCGGCGCGTTGGGGGCGGTGCCCATCCGAGACGCCGGTCGGGGTGGCTGGCTGGCGAAGGGGGTTCGTGGTACGGCGCTGTCATGCGCGTTGGAGCGCGGAGCTGGCAGCGGCGGCGGGCGCGCCACCGCGTGTGGTGGCGTTGATCCGGTGGCACGACACTCCGAAGCCGGAAGATCCATGGCTTGCCGCGTTGCAGGAGGCAGATGAAATCTAGGGCGAAGAGGGAAGGTAGTATGGACGCTGAGCGTCAGCGCATCACGATCGTGGGGACCGGTTGCATTGGGGCCTCCATAGGTATGGGGCTGCGTCAGTCGGCTGACGCCTCGCATCTGGAGATCGTGGGGCACGACAAGGATCCGCGGCGCGCACGACAGGCCAGGGAACTGGGGGCCCTGGATCGCGCGACCTTCAACCTCGATCTGGCCCTGGATCGTGCCCAGTTGGTCATCCTGGCGGTCCCACTGGCTGCCCTGCATGAGACCTTGCGTGACGTCGGGCGTTTGCTGAATCCAGGGCGTGATGTTGTCGTCACCGACACAGTGCATGTGAAAGCGCCAGTCTGGCAGTGGGTCAAGGAGGCGCTCCCCCCAAAGGCGCATTATGTGGGTGGGGATCCCTTCCTGGCCCCAGGTGAGGAGATCAGAGAGCGCCCATCGGGCCTGGAGGATGCCTCGCCCGAGCTCTTCCGCCAGGCTGTCTACGCCATCGTCGCCCGTCCGGAGACGCATCCAGGAGCGGTGCGGACGGTGGCCAATCTGGCCCGCGTTCTGGGGGCCCAGCCGCTGTTGATGGACCCCGTTGAGCATGATGCGGTGCGTTCGATCGCCAGTACGGTGCCCTCACTGGTCGCTTCGGCGCTCTGTCTGGCGACGATGGAGGCGCCTGGCTGGCAGGAGGTGCGACGGGCCGCGGACCGAGGTTTCGCGACAAGCACGGCGGCGGTCACCGACGATGTGGCATCGACCCGCATGGCTGCATTGTTGGGACGGGAGGCGGCGATACGGGGCCTGGATGCCGTCATCGAGCGTCTGAGTGAGATGCGTGACGCCCTGGAACGAGGGGATGCCGAGGCGTTGGAGTGTTGGTTGAGTGCCGCCGCTGAAGGTCGGGCGCGTTGGATGGTGGAAGCCCTGTCGCGTTCCTGGGATATGGGCGGGCAGGCCATCGAACAGGACAGCCTCTTTGAGCGCACCCTTCAAGTCTTCATCGGAAAACCGTTCGGTGGTCGGCGGGGGACATAGGCGGGCAACACTGCATCGGTCTGGATGTCCGCGGCCGAGGGGGCAGGACTTGGTCAAGCAGCCACAACGTATCTTGATGATCGCGCCGACCTCGTTCTTCCTGGACTACGGGTGTCATGTGCGTATCCTTGAGGAGGCGCGCGCGTTGCAGGCTCGGGGGCTTCAACTGAGGATCGTGACCTACTACCATGGACGCGACTGGCCCGGGCTGGATATCGTGCGCTCACGCCCTACGCCCTGGCACGCGGACTATGAGGTGGGCTCGTCGCGCCACAAGATCGCCTTCGATGTGCTCCTGAGCTGGCGTGTCCTCCGGGAGGCCCTGGTCTGGCGCCCTGACCTGATCCATGGACATCTTCACGAGGGGGCGCTGATTGGCACGGCGGTCGCGCGGCTGATCAACGTGCCGGTGGTCTTTGACCTCCAGGGGAGTCTGACCGGTGAGATGCTGGATCATGGCTTCATCCACCGTGGGTCTTTGGCCTACTACTGGTGGCATCGTTTAGAGGGGCGGATCGTTTCCATGCCCGACATCATCTTGACCAGCACGACACACAGTGCGGACATCGTGGCGCGTCGTTTCGGGCGGCGAAAAGGGGTCTTTCCTCTGCCAGACAGCGTCAATCTCGACTATTTTACCCCCTCCTGTCTCGCTCCCGCTGAGCGGTCCAGGATGAGACACTCCCTGGGTGTCCCTGAGGGTCGGAGGCTCCTCGTCTATCTGGGCCTGTTGGCCGACTACCAGGGTATTCCCCAGTTGCTTCAGGCACTGGTCCTGCTGCGTTCCTGGGGTGTGCCCATCTCATGTCTGTTGATGGGGTTCCCTGGGGTCGATTATTACCGGCAAAAGGCTAAGCGCCTGGGCCTCACCGAGGCTGATGTGATCTTCACTGGTAAGGTGCCCTATGAGCATGCCCCGCGTTACCTGGCGTTGGGGGACCTGGCTGTGGCACCCAAGATGTCTGCCACGGAGGGCAGCGGCAAGATCCTCAACTACATGGCGATGGCGCTGCCGGTGGTGGCCTTCGACACTCAAGTCAGTCGGGAGTATCTCGGATCGTTGGGAGCCTATGCGTCGCCTGTAGGGGACGCTGAAGCGTTGGCCAGGACGATCGCGGCGTTGGTGGAACGACCGGAGCGTCTGGCTGAGTTGGGGCGAGCGCTGCGAGAGAGGGCCCAACGGTACTTCTCCTGGGAGCGAACCGGCCGTCAACTTCTGCAGGCCTATGCCTCTCTGCTGGGGGGGCGGGCATCATGACAGGACCCATGTACGCTCAAGTTCTGGTCTTTCAGCCGATCCGCCTTCGCAAATCTCTTGTCCTGGACTATGAGATCCCCGCTGCCTTGCAGCCTCACGTCCAACGGGGGGTACTGGTAGTCGTCCCCCTGCGCAATCGGCTGCTGCCGGGGATGGTGATGGCGCTTTCGGAGACGCCGGCGGTGCCCGATATCCGGGCGATCCAAAGTGTGCTGGATCCGACGCCTGTGCTACGTGAACCGATGCTGGAACTGGCGGAGTGGATGTCTCGCGAGTTCATGGCGCCGTTCCACCGCTGTGTCCAGACTATGTTGCCCCCAGAGATGCGTCCCCAGGCCTACCTGCGTCTGATCCCTCTGGTGACGCAGGTGCCAGCCGGATTGGAGGGTGATGAGGCATCTCTGCTGCGCCTTCTGATCACTCAGGGCCCGCAGACCGACGCGCAGGCCCGCCGTAAGTTGCGCCAGGTCGATGTACGTCACGCGCGTCATATTTTGCAGAAGAAGGGGTACATTCGGGTGGATCGGCTTCTACGTCTGCCCCGCACGCGGCCCAAATTGGTTCCTCTCGTTCGACTGGCGGCGCCCCGAGAGCAATGGCCCCAGGGGCTTAAAGGGCTGCGGCGTGTTGGCCTGTATACGGAGGTGCTCGAGTTCCTGGAGCGGGAGGCGAAGCCCGTCGAGGCGACGGTAGTGCGCGCAGAAACGGGCGCGGAGCCCTCTCACCTCAAGCGATTGGAGGAGCGAGGGCTCATCGCTTTCGGCCATCAGGAGGTCATGCGCGATCCTTTGGCAGACCTTGTCTATGTGCCGGATACGCCTCCGGTGCTGACACCCGGGCAGGCCAGGGTCTGGCGTGTGTTGGCCTCGATGCTTCATTCCGATCAGCCTGTGCCTCCCGTCCTGTTGCTGGGGGTCACAGGTTCCGGTAAGACCGAACTCTACATGCGCGCAGTCGCTGAGGTCTTACGTCGTCAGCAGCAAGCTCTGATCCTGGTGCCAGAGATCAGCCTCACGCCACAGACGGTACATCGTTTCGCAGTGCGTTTCCCCGGGTTGGTTGGGGTGTGGCACAGCGGGATGACCGTCGGCGAGCGTTACGACACCTGGCGACGGATCCGCAAGGGTGAGCTGTCGGTGGTCGTCGGCGCACGCTCGGCTTTGTTTGCCCCTTTCCCCTCCCTGGGCCTGGTCGTGATGGACGAGGAGGGGGATGCCAGCTATAAGCAGCCTCAGGTCCCCTACTACCATGCCCGTGAGGTGGCTCAACGGATCGCGGCGATGACCGGCGCCCTTTTCATCATGGGAAGTGCGACGCCCTCGCTAGAGGCTTACATGCGGGCCCGGGAGGGTCGCTATCGCCTCCTGCGCCTGCCGGCCCGTATCCTGGGCCACCAACGCCGCCTGAGTGATTGGCAACGCTTGATGCACCTCCGAGAGACGCGGTATCAGCCGCTGGCGGAGGAGGGAGAGGTTGCGCCAGGACAGGCAGAGCTGGCAGCGGCGACGATCCCACTGCCTGAGGTTCAGGTGGTGGATATGCGTACGGAGCTGAGGGAGGGGAACCGTTCCATCTTCAGCCGCGCGCTGCAGGCGCTCGTTGACCAGGCCCTGAGCCGACATGAACAGGTCATCCTCTTCCTGAATCGCCGGGGATCGGCGACCTATGTTTTCTGCCGTGATTGCGGTTGGGTGGCGACATGTCCCCGCTGCGATATCCCATTGACCCTCCATCGTCAGGTCAGTCGCTTGATCTGCCATCGGTGTGGATATCGGATCCGTCAACCCCACCGCTGCCCCAAGTGTGGGTCCACGCGGGTACGGGCCTTCGGCCTGGGGACGGAAGGGGTGGAGGCGCGGGTGTTGGAGCGCTGGCCCGAGGCCCATACGCTGCGCTGGGACCGTGATATCGCACGCACCCACACGGCGCACACGCTGATCATGGGGCGCTTCGCTCGGGGGGAAGCCGATATCCTGGTGGGGACTCAGATGATCGCCCGCGGCATCGACCTTCCCAAGGTCACAGTGGTGGGCGTGATCTCCGCCGATACTGCTCTGAACCTGCCGGACTTCCGGGCGGCCGAGCGCACGTTTCAATTGCTGGCTCAGGTCGCAGGGCGTGCAGGACGGGGGATTCTAGGGGGGCATGTTGTTGTCCAGACCTATCATCCGGAGCATTATGCGATCCGTCTGGCGGCCATGCATGACTATGATGCCTTCGCCGAATATGAACTGGCGTTTCGCCGCCGGGCGTTGTATCCTCCTGCTATTCGAATGGCGCGGTTGGTCTTCGCCCATCGGGACCGTCATGCGGCCCAGGAGGCCGCCCAGCGATTGGCCGCCAGGCTGCGCTATCGACTCAAGGAGGCGGGGCGTTCGGCAGAGGATCTGATTGGGCCGGCTCCGGCCTTCTTCATGCGGGTCCGCGGACGTTATCGGTGGCATATCCTGGTGCGCCATCCGGCCCCTGCTGACTTCCTACGGACCGTGCAGATCCCGGCTGGATGGTCCGTGGATATTGACCCGCTCGACGTGCTGTAAGGGGTGGGATGTCATCGAGATAGGAGGGTGAGATGTCGGCTACGCGAGAGGATGCTGTGCTGCGGCGGAGGATCAACGCCTGGTGTATGTATGACTGGGCTAATTCAGCCTTTGCGACAACGATCATGGCTGCAGTGTTGCCCGTCTACTACAGCGCGGTAGCCGCCGCCACCCTGCCCTCAGAGGCTGTCGCGACAGCCTATTGGAGCCTGGGTCTGAGTATCTCCCTGGCCATCGTGGCGGTATTGTCGCCCATCCTGGGGACGGTCTCCGATGTGGTGCAGAACAAGAAGCGGTTCCTGGCGTTCTTTGCCATCGTGGGCATCCTGGGGACCGCGCTGATGGTCCTCGTTGATAAGGGGGACTGGCTCCTGGCTTCGATCCTGTTTGTCTTCGCCAGGATCGGGTTCACGGGTGCCAACGTCTTCTATGACGCGCTGTTGCCCCACGTGGCGCCTGATGATCAGCGGGATTGGGTCTCTACCAGGGGATATGCCATGGGCTATCTCGGCGGAGGGATCCTGCTGGCCATCAACACCGTCATGATCGCCACCCTGCCTGGCACCTGGGGCCCCCGGCTCTCCTTTCTGAGTGTGGCGATCTGGTGGGCTGTTTTCTCCATCCCGATCTTCACCCGGGTGCCAGAGCCGCCGTCCGCCACCGCGAAGTTGAAACCAGGTGAGGGCGTGATCAAGATCAGCTTTCAGAGGCTGTGGGAGGTGTTTCGTGACCTGCGCCGCTACAAGGAGTTGTTCAAATACTTGGTCGCCTTTCTGATCTATAACGACGCGATTGGTACCATCATAGGCGTCGCAAGCATCTACGGCGCTGAACTAGGCTTCGACAGCGTCCAACTGGTCATGGCGCTGTTGTTGGTGCAGTTTGTGGGAGTCCCCTTCAGCTTGATCTTCGGGCGACTGCCCTCCTCCGATGACAATCGTCGCCCCTACTATCTGGCGTTCGTGGTCTTCAACCTGGTGGCGCTGCCAGTGATTGGTGCGGCCGGCTCTCGGCTTTGGGGGGAGGTCAGCGTCCTGCAGATCCTTGGCACCCTTGCCATGGTCGAGCTTGCAGCGCTGGTGTTTGCCGTTGCCCTGGGGAAGCCTCTTTTGGGTCGCCTGGCGTCCCGGCTCGATACGCGGGGCAGCATCATCCTGGCGCTGGTCGTCTATGCCGTCATTGCCGTGTGGGGGTATTTCCTGCACTCGGTCCTGGAGTTCTGGCTGTTGGCGTGGATGGTGGCTATGGTTCAAGGCGGAAGCCAGGCGCTGAGTCGCAGTCTCTACGCCTCACTCTCGCCAAAGGCGAAGAGCGGTGAGTTTTTTGGCTTGTTCAGTGTCATGGAGAAGTTCTCGGCCATCCTTGGCCCGCTCCTCTTCGCAGCAGCAGTGGGTATTTTCGGCAACAGCCGCCCCGCCATTCTTAGCCTCATCGTCTTTTTCTTCGTAGGCATCGTCATTCTGCGCACGGTGAATATTGAGGAGGGCATTCGGGTAGCCCGTGAGGAGGATGCACGCGCTGGCCTGGTGTGATACATGTGTGAGTGTGGATGAGGGATATGGGGTTTGAGGCAGCGCCACGGCGCTGCCTCAAACTGTTTCTCTTCCTCATAGCGCAAGTGTTCATACTTCCCTGGGTGCGGCGAGCACCCCATGGCCGAACTCGCGGGACCCTGGGGAAGGGTTCCTCCAGGATCGATGGGAAACACCGCTGGGAACCACCGCCGAGATTATGCTTGTGCTATGGAATAGTGGCACTGACATGACAAGGAACCGTACACGCCCAGGTATTGTGTAAACTTTCAACTTCCCTGTCCCAATGGTGAACTGTTACTCGATAGCCTTTTCTTGCCAGAGGGATGAA
>CAZHBB010000002.1:0-37796 GCA_964530185.1 uncultured Anaerolineales bacterium | reverse complement strand
CCCTGTCCCAATGGTGAACTGTTACTCGATAGCCTTTTCTTGCCAGAGGGATGAAAGGCAGTAGAATGCCCACGCATGATCGAATCAGGGACGCTTTCCACTGAGGCCCGGCGCGTGACCCGCGCCGCGGTTTTGATATCGGTAGGGAACATTGCCAGTCGCGCGTTGGGCCTCGTGCGCGAGATGGCGAAGTCCTACTATTTCGGTGCCGGGGGGGCGGTGAGCGCTTTCGACGTGGCGGCGCAGGTGCCCGTGATGCTCAACGATCAGTTAGTGGGGGGAATGTTGAGCTCCTCGTTGGTTCCCGTGCTTTCAGGGTATGCTCAGGGAGAGGATCGTCGGGAGCTGTGGCGTGTGTTGGGACAGTTGCTCCTTCTGCTCTCCATGATCCTGGGTGTGCTGGTGGTGGGGTTGGAGGTGGCGGCACCGATCGTGGCCCAGGCCCTGGGACGGGGATTGCCGCAGGAGAGCCTGGCGTTGGCGACCGCCATGGTGCGCATGACGGCACCAGCGGTGCTCTTTCTGAACCTGGCCGGGTTGCTCTCGGCGGCACTCTATGCGCTGCAACGGTTCCGGCTGCCTGCATTCACCGGCGCAGTCTACAATGCAGTGATGGTCATGGCCATCATCCTGTTGGGTCGGAGTGGACTTGGCGTGCGGGCCCTGGCGGTGGGGCTTCTCGCGGCCACGGTGGCGCAGCTCCTCCTACAGCTTCCTGGACTGCGAGGTGTGCGGTTCGAAGTGCGCTCGCTCTTTCCCCTGCATCCGGCTTTGCTCCAGGTGGGCAAGCTTTACTTCCCCATTGGAGTGGGACTTTTGGTGGATCAGGCCAGCGTGGCGCTGAGCTTCAACCTGGCCTCACGAACGGGCCCCAGCGGCATCGCCTGGATGAAATACGCGGCGACGTTGATCCAGTTCCCGTTGGGCCTGGTGGTGACAGCGATCTCGGTCGCGATTCTCCCCACCCTGTCGCGGTATGCGGCCGGCGATGAGGATTCAGCGTTCCGCGCCACCTTGGCGCAGGGGCTGCGTCTGGTGCTGACGTTGGTCCTGCCGGCTGCGGTGGCGTTGTTGGTGATGGCCGAGCCTCTGGTGGCGGTGGTGTTGCAGCGGGGACAGTTCTTGCCCTCAGATACGGTCGCTACGGCCCAGGTGCTCCGGCTGTCGGTGCTGGGATTGGTCTTCGCCGCCCTGGATCAGCCGCTGATCTTTGCTTTCTACGCTCGCAAGGACACCTGGACGCCGGCACTGGTTGGGGTCGCAACGGTGATCCTCTACGTGCTAATGACGGTGCTCCCCGCGCTGCTCTACGGGCCGCAACTATGGCAGTTGGTGTTGGCCAACTCCTTGAAGCTTACGGCCCATGCGCTCCTGATGCTCTACCTCTTCATTCGGCGGGTGGGAAGCCTGCGGAGCTATGGCATGAGGAAGACGGTGGTCACCGCCCTGGCTGCGGCCCTGTTGATGGGACTCCCGATTTGGAAGATCCAGTCGGCCCTGGAGGGCCTGACGGCGTTCGGCACGTTGGGATATGGCGTGATGGTCCTGGTGACCGGCGGCCTGGGTTTCCTGATCTATCTGGTGCTGTTGCGGATGTTTGGGGTGGACGATCTCAAGTTGGCGTTCCAGGCGCTGCGTCGTCATCCGGTCGAGGCTCCGTAAAGAGGGAGCAGAAGTATTGAAAGGTACATTGGTGAGTTGGGGGACGGCAGGAGCGATCGCATGACCTACCTCTTGAATGGGCGGTGGAGACGGCTGGTGTGGGCGGCGGTTGCGGTGTTGCTGATTCTGTCTGTCGTCGGGTGTGAGCCTCCCCCCCTGGATCTGGTCGAGACCCAGGAGATCGTGGTCCTATGGCATGGGTTTTCGGGTGAGGAAGCTCGGGCGTTGGAGGCTCTGGCCGACCGCTTTAATGACGAGAACCCCTGGGATATCGTGTTGATCACTGAGTACCAGACCGATATCCCGGGTAAGCTGCAGGGTCTCCAGGAGAGCCGGCCTGATCTGGTGACGACATGGGCACGAAACCTGCCGGTCTATGTGGCCACGGGCAGTGTTGAGCCGTTGCCTTTGACCGCCCCTGAGCTGAGGCCCACGTGGAACGATTTGCTGCCGATGGCGCAGGCACTCTATGAGATGGATGGGGTGGAGTACGGCGCCCCGTTGGGACTTGCGACTTACGTCCTGTATTACAATGCCGATTGGCTGGCTGACCTGGGGTATGATGTGGAGACCGCCGGGTGGGAGGATCTCAGGCGTACCGCCTGTGCCGCCAGTGATCCGGCGCGCGGGCGGGTTGGGTTGGCCGTTCCCGCACGGGCCAGTACCTTTCTGGCCTTCCTGGCTGCCAGCGGCAGCCAGGTCATGACGCCGGAGGGGATGTTTGGGTTCTCGGACGAGCCAGGGCAGGGCGCTGCCGCGCTGTTGAAGACTATTCTGAGTGGGCGCTGTGGGGCTGTTTATGAGGACTGGCGCACTGGTTTGGAACACCTGGGCCGGGGGGCGACGGCCATGGTGGTGGAGTCAAGTCAGCATCGCGCGGAGGTGGAGGCAGCCGTCCAGGCTGGACGTAACTTTCGCCTCAGCCTGGCGCCACTTCCTGGACCGAAGGGTCCGGGGCCATCCCTCTGGTATGGGCCAGGATTGATGCTGGTGGCCCCTGCGACAGGTGTGCCCGATCCCGAGCATCAGCGGGCCAGCCGCCGTGTATTAGCCTGGTTCCTCTCTAAGGAGGCCCAGCGCTATTGGGGCGATGTGACGACCTTTGTCCCCGTGCGCAAGAGCGTGGTAAGCGAGGTCCTGACAGAGGCGGAACAAGTCCCCGTCGCCAATCTGGATATCCAGCTCTGGCGTTTGACGTTGGACGCGGTGACCCGTGAGACCTGGGCCGTTTGGCCTGCGGCGGCGGATGATATCACGTGCCGTGCCTCTCTGTTGCGGGGCCTGTTGGCCATGCAGGAGGAGGATGCGGATCCCCGGGCCTACGTGGAGACAGCCGTGACGGCCTGTAACATCGGTGCGGCTCGTTCATCTTCAGACCCTTAGATGACTGTGACGCGAGATGCTTAGCTCTGGATGGTGTGGAATGTCCAACACAAGGGGGCGCGCGCCAGCTTCCCCCGGCCTTTTGAGGCCAAGTAAGTCGATCCTGCGGTGGGCGGGGACACCTGGGCTGTTGCTCCTGATGCTAGGGCTCGTGGCGGTGTTAAGTGGGGTGCACGGCGTGTGTGCCCAAAAGGATCCGGCCTTGCACCTGTACGAGTTGATCAGCCAAGCCCGCCTGTATGAGGGTCTGGCCCCTCTGGGACGTTCTACCCTTCTCAATCAGGCGGCTCAACGTCATGCAGATGACCTGGTTGCCCTGGGAAAGGTAACCCATGAGGGCTCAGATGGCTCCAGCTTTCAGCAGCGCATCCGTGAGGTCCGCTACCACGCCTGGGAGGACGGGCTGCTGGTGGATGAGGTGATCTGGGCCGGTCTGGGTACCGCTGAGGATGCCCTGGTCTGGCTGCATAGCAATCCATCCTGGAAGGTCTTGACCGATCCTCGCTATCGTGAGATAGGCGTCGGCTATGCCGATGACAACGGGGTGCACTATTTCGTCATCACCGTCGGCTCACGTCCCGGGGTGTTGCCGATCTTCATCAATGACGGGGCCGAAACGACAGACACAGCACAAGTGGCGTTGCACCTCACCAACGAGGAGGCTGTGCCCTTCGGTGAGGGGAACTGGATGGGGCGGGCCATTGAGGTCCGCATCAGTAATCAGCCTGACTTCGAGGGGCTACCTTGGCTACCCTGGGAGCCTCTGTTACCCTGGGTGTTGGCGGGCGATCAACCGGGTGAGTATGCGGTCTATGTGGAATTTCGTGATGGCGCCAATCGCACGGCTGTGTCGCAGGACACGATACGGCTGGTGACGCCCCAAGAGATGCCTCCCACGCCCACGCCGTTCTTTACATTACTAAAGGCAACTCCGGTTGCCTTGGCAACACTTCCGCCTGTCACACCAACAGCAGTGCCCGGGGGAACGCCTCCGGCCTCGCCTGGGCCACAGGAACCAACGGTAACCTCTACCCCTCCCGCCGGGACATCAGGTGGGGGCTCACCCTTGTCTACAGCGCTACCGCCCTACCCTACCTGGACACCGTTACCTGATCAGAGCGGCGTCGAGTCCACTGAGCGGTTCACTGACTGGCCTGTGGTGCTGGCTTTCCTGCTGCAGGGGGCCGCTTTGCTGCTGGGAGCGGCGCTCTTCCTGCGCCAGCGTTGATGTCTCTGGCATAGTCGCTCTATCGTCTCTGCGTTTGTGCTGTGTCAGGGACCTGGCATCCCCTTTCGCCTTGCTATGGTGAGGGGCTTGGAGATGACCTTATCCCTGGTCGGTCAAGGAGGAGATTCTGCCATGACAAGACGTGAGAGGCTTCTGCGTGAGCTCTATGAGTACGTGATGGTCATCGTGGGGGCTCTAATCCTGGCGGCCAATGTCCCCCTCTTCCTGGAACCCAATCGGGTGGTCTCCACCGGCGTGACTGGGCTCGGCATGCTGGCCTACTTCCTCTGGGGGTGGCCCATTGGGCTGGTGACCTTCATCATCAACATTCCCATCCTGTTGGCGGGGATCCGCTGGGGTGGTGGTTGGCGACTCCTCATCAGAACTGTGGTCGCGGTCATCACGATGACCGCAGGGATCGACCTGTTTCAGCGTGTGCTGCCCCCCATCCGGGTTGACCCTCTGTTATACACGCTCTTTGGTGGGCTGCTGGATGGCGTGGGCATCGGCCTGGTGTTGCGGGGGCGGGGGACGACGGGTGGCACCGATATCGTCGCGCAGCTCTTGAGCCGCCATCGGGGTTTCTCCTTCGGATCAGTGTTTATTGTGGTCAATGGGGTGATCCTCCTGGGAGCTGCTGTGGTCGTTGGGATCGTGCCGGTCCTGTATGCGCTGGTAGTCAACTTCGTGTCGGGTCGGGTGGTGGATTTTGTGCAGGAAGGCGGTGGGTATGCGCGGGCGGCTCTGATCATCACGGAAGCCCATGAGGAAGTACGTTATGCCATCTTGCGCCAGCTTGGCCGTGGCGTCACCGTGTTCGAGGCGCGAGGCGGCTATACTGGCACTGTGCGGCCTGCGCTCTATGTGGTGGTGCACCGCACCCAGGTGACCCAGTTGAAACAGATCATCGCAGAGCTGGATCCGCGGGCCTTTGTGGTCCTCTCAGAAGCTCATGAGGTGTTGGGTGAGGGCTTCCGTCCGGTGATTCATCTCACCTGAGAGGATCATTGCCTCCCGGGGCAAAGAGCACGAGGAGGCCCCCAGCCCAACTCCGATGGTATAGGTCTCTTAGCCCGGTGGCTTCGTCTTGCCAGGTGTTGGCAGCCCTTCGTTGGCACCCTCCATAGAGCGTCCGATGGTGGATGAGAGTACCCCAACCTTCGCGACGCTCAGGTCGTGGTACCCGAGAGGGAGGTAGAGGCCAGGGAGGGGTCCCCATCGTCGCTGCCCCACAACAGTAACGAAATCGCAACCAAGCGTAATGTGGTGGGGAGTGGAAAGCTGCTACTATGGGGGTGTACAGAGAAGAAGGTTGGATGGATAGTCTGAAAGGAGAGGGGTATGCGTCTCTGGCGCATGGCGTTGCTTGCAGTGAGTGTGGTCTGCCTGGCTGGGCTCCTGGGACAACCTGTGCAGGCAGCTCCTATGGCCGACTCTATCTACATCGTGCAGCCCGGCGACACCCTGACAAGGGTAGCCCAGCGCTATGGGGTGTCGGTGGGGACCTTGGCGGCGGCCAATGGACTGCGTTGGAACTCCTGGTTGTACGTCGGGCAACGACTCACCATCCCTGGTAGGTCTACCTCACCGCCACCAGCCACCTCCGCCGGAGTGCACGTGGTTCAGCGCGGTGAGACACTCACACGGATTGCGGTCCGGTATGGCGTCAGTGTCGCTGAACTGGCACGCCTCAACGGCCTCACCACGCGTTCGTGGGTGTATGTGGGACAGCGCCTGCGGATCCCGGGCCGTGCAAGTGCCCCAGCCCCTGCTCCCAATGACAGTGCCCCGACCACGGGTGACCGCTATTATGTGGTCAAACGCGGCAACACCCTGTACAGCATTGCCCGCTGGTATGGCACCACAGTGC
The DNA here is from genome assembly GCA_964530185.1 of uncultured Anaerolineales bacterium. GTDB lineage: Bacteria > Chloroflexota > Anaerolineae > B4-G1 > SLSP01 > PWVB01. Next base: position 31,653 of record CAZHBB010000002.1, on the reverse strand, counting down.
AGGCGCTGCGGGCTGCCAATGGGCTGCGATCCAATACCATCTATGTGGGGCAGCGCCTCAGGATTCCAGGCAGGGGCAGTAGCCCTGCGCCGAACCCCACGCCCTCCCCTTCCCCACCCAAACCCGTTCCCTCTACGGGTGCGAGCGAGAAATGGATCGACATCGACCTGAGCCGCCAGCGGGTCACGGCATATGTGGGACAGACACCCGTTTACTCCGCCCTGGCATCGACGGGGACCTGGCGCACACCTACCGTGGTTGGGACCTTCCGTATTTACGTCAAGTACCGCTACACGCCGATGAGTGGCCCCGGGTACTATCTGCCCAATGTGCCTCACACCATGTACTTCTATCGCGGGTATGCCATTCATGGGGCATACTGGCACAACAACTTCGGGACCCCCATGAGCCACGGCTGTGTGAATCTCTCGCTCCCTGATGCAGAGTGGTTCTACAATTGGGCACCGGTGGGGACTAAGGTGGTGAGCCACTATTGAGTGGTGCGCTCCTCTTGGGTAAATCAAGGGTAAGCTGGGCCATTGGTGTGATGTCGAACTCCGTGGTCTAGCTTTTCTGTCTCGGCAGCGTGCATACGGTCCCCCTAACGCCTGCCCCCTCAGGGAACATCGGGCCTGGTGTATAATGGAGGCCTGACGAAGATTGGGCTCAGGTTCCATGGTGGCAACATGGGGGGACAAAAACCGGATGTTGGAGATTGATGGTGCCTACGGTGAAGGGGGAGGCCAGATCCTGCGTTCGGCGCTGACATTGTCGGTGCTGACAGGACGGGCAATCCGCCTCATCAACCTGCGGGCACGGCGAAAGAGGCCGGGCCTGCGTCCTCAACATCTTACGGCGGTCAAGGCGGCGGCTGCTCTTTGCGACGCGCAGATCGAGGGAGCTGCTCTTGAGAGTCAGACGCTCACGTTCGTGCCTCAAACCTCCCCGAAGCCGGGCTCATATCTCTTCGACGTCAGCCGCATGTCAGGGACGGGCTCGGCAGGAGCGACGACTCTGATCCTGCAAACCGTGCTTCTGCCGCTGGCCATGGCCTCTGGGGGCTCCCAGGTGCGCCTTCGCGGGGGAACAGTGGTGCCCATGAGCCCGCCGGCACCCTATTTGGAACATGTCTATGTGCCCATGCTCTTTGAGCTGGGGTTGCGTGTCAGGTTGACTCATCGTGTGTGGGGATTCTACCCCATAGGAGGTGGGGAGCTTCTGGCTGAGGTGAAAGGAGGGGTTCAGCTCAAGGGTTGTGAGCTGGTGGAGCGGGGACCGCTGCAGCGGGTGGAAGGGATCGCGTTCGCAGCACACCTCCCCTCCCATGTCCCGCAGCGGATGACCAATCGCGCCACAGGATTGCTCAAGGGGCTGGGGATTGACGTACACGTTGAACCCCGTCATGTCCCCTCGCCGGGGGTCGGTGCAGGGCTCTTCCTGTATGCGCATTATGCGCACACGCGGGCTGGTTTCCTTTCTCTGGGCCGCCGGGGCTTGCCCTCGGAGCGGGTGGCGGAGATTGCCTGTCGGGCGTTCCTCGATTTCCATCGTACGGGAGCGTGCGCTGATCGGCATCTGGCCGATCAGCTTGTCCTGCCGCTGACGGTGGCGCTGGGACCCTCGCATGTCACCGTGGCCTGTGTGACCTCCCACCTGCTGACAAACGTCTGGCTTGCCAATCAGTTTGGGATCCGCGATGTGTGGGTGGAGGGAATAGAGGGGGAAACAGGGGTGTTGCATGTGGAGGGCTAAAAGGGCGGCCAGGGTCAAGGTAAGTCCTTGTCCGCAATCCCCCAGGTGCGACTGCCCTCCCGTGGCAGAGAGGACAGCGCTCCTTCAAGGTCCTTGTTCCAGGGAGCGCCGGGGCAAGCTGGTAGCATTTCGAGGTCATGGGTGTCTTTTGTGCATCATTCATACTGTCATAGGGGATAAGGCTTATGCTTGAATTGGTCTTTTTGGGAACTGCCGCGTCGGCACCTTCGATCCAGCGTGGCCTGCCGGCGCAGGTGGTGCTCTACCGCAATGAGCGGTTCCTCATTGACTGTGGAGAGGGGACGCAACGTCAGATCCTGCGCAGTGGCCTTGGGTTCCGACGGTTGGGACGGGTGCTGCTGACCCATGGGCACCTTGATCATATCCTGGGCCTCGGTGGCCTGGTCTCCACGTTCGCCAGATGGGAGGCCGTGGATCACCTGGAAATCTACGGGGGCAGATACACCCTTGACCGTGTCCACGATTTGCTGTACGGCGTCGTGCTGCGGGGAGCTCGACCGCCGGTACCCATCGAGTTGGTCGATGTGAAACCTGGCGTCCTGCTGGAGAGCGCTGATTTCGAGGTGCGCGCATTTGCCGTGCATCATCGCGGCCCGGGATGCCTGGGCTATCGTTTCTCGGAGAAACCTCGTCGCCCCTTCCTGCCTGAACGGGCTGCTGCGCTCGGCGTGCCGGCTGGGCCGGTACGGCGGGACCTGGTCAATGGCTTCACGGTCACCTTGCCGAACGGGCGGGTAATCCATCCCGACGATGTCCTGGGGCCGGAGCGCCCCGGCCTCTCGATCGCCCTGGTCGGCGATGCAAGCCGGACTGACGACCTGGTGGAGGCCGTTCGGGGTGTGGATGTGCTGGTCTGCGAGGCGACCTACCTCTCACACGATCGGGCGCTGGCGCGACGTTTTGGCCATATCACGGCTGCAGAAGCTGGGTGGCTGGGCCGTGCGGCGGGCGTGCGCCTGCTGGTCCTGACGCACCTCTCGCAGCGCTATCGCGTTCGGGACATCCTCGAGGAAGCGCAGGCCTACTTTGAGGATGTCATCGTGGCGCGGGACTTCGACAGGCTTACGGTGACCCGCGAGAAGATCACATTGGCGAACCACGAGCTGAAGGAGGACACCGATCTGTCTCTGTTGGGGTTGGCTGAGGAGCGAGACACCAAGATCGTATAGATGGAGACTCACAGCGGCAGCTCCTGTGCGGTAATCACACCGTGGCTGAAACCGGGGCATCCTCATCACCTCGTTTCCCCTTTTCCCACTTATGAGCGTTGGACATTGACGAGGCTTTTGCTACAATGGGCAGGCATTCCTCTTCCAGCCGTGGATGGAGTGTGAGTGAACCTCAACTAGATTCATCAGAATTCTTGAAGGAGGCGTAGCAATGCGACGTCGTGGATGGGTGTTCCTGGTATTGATACTCTTGTTGTCGATGGGATTGATGACTGCCTGTCAGACGGGCGGCAAGCAGTCGGAGGGGCCGTTCAAGGCTGCCTGGGTTTACATTGGCCCGCCGGGGGATCTGGGTTGGACCTATGAGCACGACCGCGGCCGCAAGATGGTGGAGGAGGAGTTTGGGGACGCTATCGAGACGGCCTACATCGAGAACGTGGAAGAGGGGCCGGACGCCGCCCGGGTCATCCGGCAGTATGCTCAAGAGGGCTACAGCATGATCTTTGCGACGTCCTTTGGGTACATGGACCCCATGTACGAAGTCGCAGAGGAGTTCCCTGACGTTCTCTTTGAGCACTGCTCGGGCTTCAAGACCCGCGAGAACATGGCTACCTACTTTGGCCGCATGTATCAGCCGCGCTATCTGGCCGGGTTGGTGGCCGGCAGCATGACCGAGGCCAACAGTATCGGCTATGTGGCCGCTTTCCCGATCCCCGAGGTCATCCGCGGGATCAACGCCTTCACTTTAGGGGTCCGTGAGGTGAATCCCGAGGCAGAGGTCCGTGTGGTGTGGACCAATACCTGGTACGATCCTGTGAAGGAGCGTGAGGCGGCGATCGCTCTGCTCGACCAGGGCGTAGATATCATCGCTCAGCATCAGGATACCACCGAGCCACAGAAGGCCGCCCAGGAACGTGGGGCCTTGAGCATTGGCTATGACTCCGACATGCGCTCCTTCGTCGGAGATACGGTGCTGACCAGCCCGATGTGGAACTGGGGTGTCTACTATATCGACACGATCCGTGCCGCGATGGAGGGTAAGTGGGAGACGCATCAGTACTGGGGCGGTCTGAAGGAGGGCGTGGTCCAGTTGGCGGACTTCAGCCCCAAGGTGCCGGGTGATGTGCGTGACCTCGTGGAGACGGCCCGCAAGGACATCCTCAAGGGTAACGATGTCTTCTGCGGCCCCATCAATGCCCAGGATGGCACGGTCCTGGTGGCGGATGGGGAATGCATGACCGATGAGGCCATGTTGGGTATGAATGTCTTCGTGGAAGGTGTGGTAGGCAGCATCCCACAACAATAACCGATTGAGGTTGTCGTGGCTTTGTGAGGGAGCGGCGGGCTCGGATCCTGCAGCAGTGAGATCAGGTCCCAACCGCGGCTCCCTCCGTTGTTTATAAGGGGGGCGATGTGCGCTCCGAGATGAGCCCAGAGAGTGGTGCGATGGCCATGGGGGACCATGAGGCCAGGTTGCGTGATCAGACGCCGGTGCTTCAGATGAGGGGGATCGTCAAGCGGTTCCCTGGGGTACTCGCCAATGACCATGTGGATCTGGATCTGTATCGGGGCGAGGTGCTGGCCCTGCTGGGCGAGAACGGTGCGGGCAAGAGCACCCTGATGAATGTGCTCATTGGGCTCTATCGAGCCGATGCCGGTGAGATCTTTGTGCGTGGTCAGCGGGTGCACATCCGTTCTCCGAGGGATGCGGCACGGCTGGGGATCGGGATGGTCCATCAGAACTTCATGCTGATCCCCACGATGACGGTGGCCCAGAACATCATCCTGGGCATGGATGCGCTTCCTTTTGTCCCCCCGGTGAGTGAGATCGAACAGCGCATTCGGGAGCTTTCAGAGCGCTATCATCTGCCGGTGGATCCCAGTGCCTACATCTGGCAGCTCAGCGTCGGTGAGCAGCAGCGCGTCGAGATCCTGAAACTGCTCTATCGTGGTGCGGAGATCCTGATCCTTGATGAGCCCACGGCGGTCCTGACGCCCCAGGAGGCCCGTGAGTTGGGGCGGGTGCTGGACATTATGCGTGAGGAGGGTAAGGCGACGATCTTCATCACCCACAAAATGGGGGAGGTGATGGCGTTCTCCAACCGGGTTTGTGTGCTGCGCCGGGGGCGGGTGGTGGCGGTCAAGCGGACGAGCGACACCACGCCCCGTGAATTGGCGCGGTTGATGGTGGGACGGGACGTGCTCTTCCGCCTGGAGAGGAAACCTGTGCCGGTTGGGGATGTGGTACTGGAACTGCAGGATGTCTATGCGGAGAACGACAAAGGATTGCCAGCGTTGCGGGGCGTGTCGCTGACGGTGCGTCGGGGAGAGATCCTGGGGATCGCGGGGGTTGCCGGTAACGGCCAGCAGGAGCTGGCTGAGGTGATCACTGGCCTCCGGGAGGTCAAGGCAGGACGCATCCTGATCGACGGTCGAGACGTGACCAACCGCTCTCCGTTGGAGGTGATCCGATCGGGGGTCAGTCACATTCCTGCCGATCGAATGGGGATGGGGGCGGTCGGTGAGATGCCCGTGGCCGATAATCTGGTCATGAAGGGCTATCGCACGCCCCCGCTCAGTCGTCAGGGCGTGTTGCAGCGACGGAGAATCATCGAGTTCGCGCGCTCGATGATTCAGTTGTTTCAGATCGCCACGCCCTCACCGCAGACTTACGTGAAGTTCCTGTCGGGGGGCAATATTCAGAAGACGATTCTGGCGCGGGAGATCGATGCCTGCGCTGGCCTGTTGGTCGCTGTCTACCCCTCCCGAGGGCTCGATGTAGGGGCTACGGAAGCAGTGCGCCAGCGCCTGCTGGAGCAGCGGGAGGCTGGACGGGGGGTGCTCCTGATATCGGAGGATCTGGACGAGCTGTTGAGTGTCGCTGACCGCATTGCCGTGCTCTATGAGGGGCGCGTGATGGGAATTCTCCCGACCGAGGAGGCCGATGTGGAGACCCTGGGGCTGTTGATGGCGGGAGAGGATGTGCTTTTGACCGCCGCTCAGACAGTGGGGGACCTGGACCGATGAAGCTGGTCCTACCGATGAAGCTGATCCTGAGGAAACGCGAGAGCATCTCACGCCGTGCTGCTGTGCTCGTCCCCATGATCTCCTTTGTGGTAGCGTTGCTCTTTGGCGCTATTCTGTTGGCCGTCTCTGGGGCCAACCCATGGGTGACCTACGCTGCCATGTTTGGTGGGGCCTTCGGCTCAATCTACGGCTTGAGTGAGGTGCTGGTGAAGACGATCCCCCTGTTGTTGACCGCCTTGGGCGTGACACTGGCGTTCAAGATGCGGTTTTGGAACATCGGGGCGGAGGGGCAACTCACCATGGGCGCTGTGGCAGCCACAGGCGTCACGCTGTATTGGGCGCGTGATCTGCCCGGATGGACGCTGCTGCCCCTGGCGATCGTGGCGGGATGTCTGGCGGGCGCGTTGTGGGCTGGCGGCCCTGCCATCCTGAAGGCCACGCTCAACGTCGATGAGACGTTGACCACCCTGATGCTCAACTACGTGGCGGTGCTCTACTCGGAGCATCTCTACTATGTGGCCTGGCGGGCCGAGGGCTACAATTCGGGCACCGAGCGTATCCCTCAGGTAGCGTGGTTACCGCGGCTCTTTGGCCGCGCCCACGCTGGCTTGCTGATCGGGCTGGCTCTGGCCGTGGTTCTCTGGCTGGCCTTTCGCTACACGCGCTGGGGATTCGAGCTGAAGATCATTGGGTCCAGTCCGACGGCGGCGCGTTATCTGGGCATCAATATTGGCCGCCATATCGTAATGACGTTGCTCATCTCTGGGGCGCTGAGTGGACTGGCCGGGGCAAGTGAGGTGTTGGGGCTGGCCCATCGCCTACAGCAGGGCATCTCGGTAGGCTATGGATATACCGCCATTATCATCGCCTGGATGGCTCAACTCAACCCGCTGGGGGTGGTCTTTGTGGCTTTCGTGATGGCGGCGTTGCTGGTGGGCGGAGATCAGATCCAGATGAAGATGCGCCTGCCGGCGTCGGTTGGCCTGGTTCTCCAGGGGATGTTACTGATCCCTCTGCTGGCGGGGAGTATCTTCCGAGAGTATGCCTTAGAGGTGGTTAAACCCTCGCACGGGCTTGATCCTGATGAAGATGAGGCTGTGATCCATGGTTGAGATCCTGGTCTTTCTGGGTTCCATTCTGACGATCACGTTGCGGGCAGGGACCTCGCTCATCTATGGCACCATCGGCGAGATCTACACCGAGCGTACGGGCATCCTCAACCTGGGGGTTGAGGGTATGATGCTCTGCAGCGCGGTGGTCGCTTTTGCAGTAGCCTATTATAGTGAGAACCTCTGGCTGGCGTTGTTCACCGCTGGACTCACGGGGGGAACGTTGGCGCTCATTCACGCATTCCTTACAGTGACCATGCGGGCCAATCAGGTGGTGAGTGGTCTGAGCATTACGCTCTTTGGTACAGGGCTGGCGAGCTTTCTGGGTGAGCGTTTGGGGCCGGAGTCGAATAACCGCAGCCTGGTGGGCCTCATCGGTCCCCGGTTTCATCCCCTTGAGCTGCCTGGGATGAGTTCGATCCCACTGGTGGGAGCCCTGTTTCGCCAGGACATCCTGACCTATGCGCTCTTCGTGTTGGTGCCGCTGGCCTGGGCCTATCTGTATCGCACGCGCAATGGCCTGAACCTGCGCGCGGTGGGAGAGGACCCCCAGACCGCCGATGCGATGGGTATTAATGTCATTCGTATCCGTTACCTGTACACGTTACTCGGAGGAGTGCTCGTGGGGTTAGGGGGGGCTCATCTCTCTCTTGCCTACGCTCCCGGGTGGGCGGAGAATATCACTGGCGGCCGTGGGTGGATCGTGATTGCGTTAGTGATCTTCGCAATGTGGAATCCACTACGGGCAGTCTTCGGCGCGATCCTGTTTGGTGGGATCAACGCTGTACAGTTCCGACTCCAGGCCAGTGGGACCACGATCCCCTCGGCTTACCTTAACATGTTGCCCTATCTGGCGACGATCGTTGTGTTGGTGATTATGACATGGTGGGAAGCGCTGAGCCATCGCGTGGGTGCACCGGCTGCTCTGGGGCGGCCGTACATGCGCGAGGAGAAGTAGCGCTTCTTCTTGAGGAGTTGTTGGCTGGAGATTCTGGGGTTTGTAGGAGTGTTGGATGGTAGAAAAGCGTGATGTCTCTCCGAACTGGCGGCCGCAGCCGACCTCGCGTATGTGCTTCGTCTGCGGTCGGGAGAACCCTGTCGGTCTGCATGTCCATTTCTATGAGGATCCCGAGGCCCAGCAGGTGGTGGTACCCTTGGTCATTCGAGAGGAGTATCAGGGCTACCCCGGTATTGTCCACGGGGGTGTCCTGGCCTCGATCCTGGACGAGGTCTCGGGCCGCGCTGTGATGATGGCGACAGACGGAGATCCGTTCTGGGTCACAGCCAAGCTTGAGGTGCGCTACCGACGTCCGACACCTACCGAGACGCCGTTACGTGCCCTGGGTTGGGTGGTCAGTCGCCGTCGGCGCTCGGCGGAGGTCGCGGGGCGCATCGAACTGGAAGACGGGACGGTCACCGCGGAGTGCCGTGCTGTCGTCGTTCACCCCCCTGAGGGAACTCTGCCAGGGTGGGAGGAGGAGCGCCAGTACTGGCGAGTGGAGGAGTGAGGATTCTCATCTGGCCGAGGGGAGTTGTTCACGTAGCAAGTCACCGTCGGAGCGGGAATACCTTGACCGTACCCGGTCGTAGGCCCCCCCGTCAAGTCAGTTTCACGGCGACACAGCGCTGGCTGTGATTTGTGTTTGTCCTGAGAGGGATCTTGCCCCCTGTCATTCTCCACTTGCGCGGAGAGGGGAAGGATTGATTGGCCTCGTCTCCAGGAAGGTATAGGATGACAAGGGGGGCAGAGTGAGCGGCAATGGGAGGCAGGTATGAAATTGCGAGGGGTGAAGCAGTATCAGCGTCCGACATCGATCGACGAAGCGGTAGCGCTGGTGCAGTCCAATGTCAACGCGGCCTATCTGGCGGGAGGTAGTTGGATCGTCGCCCACGGGGATCCCTCACTGGAGATGGTGGTGGATTTGCAGGGGCTGGGGCTGGAGTTTATTGCCTCGGATGTGGACGAGGTCCATGTGGGGACTATGGCTCGGCTGCAGGATCTGATAGATCACCCAGATACGAGTGCGCTAGCTGGTGGGCTGCTCAAGCGAGCCCTGGGTTACCAACAATCGCGCAATTTACGTGAACAGGGGACGTTGGGTGGCACACTCATCACCGCGGGGCCGGCCGATCCTTTGACGACAGCCCTGCTGGCGCTGGAGGCAGAGCTTTATTATGCGGATCCGGTGATCCACCATGCTCCCTTTGAGAGCTTTGTTGCCTATCGCGATCGGCTGGTGGCGACGCGGGCCCTGCTGCTGGAGTTGCACCTTGTGCGTCCGCCGGTGCGCAGCGGCGCCGCCTTCGAGGTGGTGGGGCGCTCACCAAAGGACAAACCTATCGTGTGTGCGGCAGCCTACATCGCGCTGGATGAGGGACTGCCAGTCACGGTCCGTCTGGCCGTCGGTGGGGCGGATGCCACGCCAACACGCCTCCACAAGGTGGAGCACATGTTGGAGGGACAGGAACTGACTGAAGAACGCGTGGTGCACGTGTTGGATCAAATCGGCCCTGATCTTCAGCCTGTTGCCGACTTCCGTGGAAGTGTTGAATATCGCCTGGCGATGGCGAAGGTCTTGGGCCGCCGGGCGCTGATGGGCGCGTGGGCCGTGGCTCGTCAGGCAACTGCATGATGTGGGTTATGTAAGGACAGCCAACAGCCAGGAGGGACATGGAACAAGAAGACAACCGCAGGCCTCTGGGAGAGACGTATGGGGGTCAGGCTCTGATTGAAGGGGTGCTGATGCGTGGACGCTATCGGGCGGCCATCGCGGTGCGGCGTCCAGATGGTGAGATCCTGGTGCGGGAAGAGCCACTCAGTGGACTCTACCGGGGTGTGTTCACAAAAATACCCTTTTTGCGTGGGATTCCACTGCTCTGGGACTCGTTGGGCCTCGGTATGCGAGCCCTTTTCTTCTCTGCAGAGGTCGCGGCTCAGGAGGAGGACCCGGACTTCTCCATGTCGGGTGGGATGGGGTTGCTCACCGGCGCTCTATCTTTGCTCCTGGGCGTTGGGCTCTTCATGCTGCTTCCCTCTTGGGTGGCAGGGTTGGTGGTGGCGCATAACGCGTGGACGTTCAACTTGCTGGAGGGGATGATCCGGCTGGCGCTGCTGATCGGCTACATCGCTGCGGTTGGGCGTGCCGAGGAGATTCGACGCGTCTTTGCCTATCATGGGGCGGAGCACAAGACAATCAATGCGTATGAGGATGGGGCTCCACTGACGGTAGAGGGGGTGCGCCCCTACTCGCGACGTCACGCTCGCTGTGGGACGGCCTTTCTGCTCACTGTGGTCCTTGTCTCGGTCCTGGTGCTCTCTCCGCTGGGCCGGCCGACGCTCGTCGTGCGGCTTTTGACCCGTCTGGTCCTCTTGCCGGTGATCGCCGGTATCTCGTATGAGATCCTGCGTTTTACTGCCCGGAACCAGGAACACCCCTGGATTCGCTGGCTCATTGCGCCTAATCTGGCGTTGCAGGATCTGACCACGCGGGAGCCCGATGATCAGATGCTCGAAGTGGCGATCACGGCCTTGAAGACGCTTCTTGAGACGGAACATCAAGCCGCCGGTGCCGAGCAGGCGGCTGCCTAGGGATGCCCTTTCTCTTTGATGGCGGTGACCAGAACGAAGGGGAGGTGTGCGATCTGGGCCCACGGGCCGGAGAGCGCCTGGGCCCTTTCTCTGATCCTTTTCAACGTGTGGCGTTCCTCACCGGTGAGGGGCAATCCGGCCAGCAGGTCGAATCGAGTGGGCTCGGGCGGCGTCATGGTGTTGAACAGGGAGACGCGGACGCGGAAGCCCTGAGCCGCCAGCAAGCCCGGCAGTTTGCGTCCCACTAGAGGGTCAGCGCCAGCCCGCTCCAGCCCCTTCACCCATAGTGCCCCGCAGGCGATCTCGGGGGGATATTCGATCATCCCCCCGTAGTCGGGCTCCAGTGCCACCAGAGCCCCACCTGGTTGCAGCACACGTTCGATCTCCTGGATCGCCTTCGGAAGAGGGGAGATCCACAGCAGGGTGAGTTGGGTAAAGATCAGGTCGAAGGTGGCTTCGCCGAAAGGGAGCGACACCGCGTCGCCGACGGTCCGGTACGCGCCGCTGAAGCGATCGGGCAAGGCTTGTAGTGCGTTCCATTGCCGCTCTAGCGCGATTACGGTGCCTCCTCCGCGACGGACCAGTTCTGGGGTCACGCTGCCATACCCCGATCCCAGATCGAGGATGCACTGTCGACGTGCAACGTGGACCCGTCGCAACAGGCGCGCCCGCGCCGGGGCCAACCAGCGCGCCTGCATGATCAGGTGTTGAGGCTCAGGGAGTGCGGCCTGGTCCTGGAGAACCGGCATGGGCATGCACTATCGCCCCCCACCGGCGCAGGCACAGGCACAGGCGCATCCGGCGCAGGCGCAGGCACAACTGCTCCGCCCACTGCTACTTCTGCTGCTGCTACTACTGCCTCCAGATGAGCTGGCCAGAGCCTGGAAAACACTGCCTGTGGCCCGGTCAAGGCCGCTGAGATCGATGACGCCGCCTTTGACCCCTGGGATATCCATGGCGCTGGGGACGATGGTCTTGCTCATGCGCCCCATCGTGTTCTCTGCCCAGCCAGCGAAGGAGGCAGCGACATCCCCGAGGGTCGTCTGACTGGAGCGAGTGCCCTGCGCGGGGCGCGTCGCAGGTGCCGCCAATCCCCGACGCCCACCCGAGCTGGCGGGCCGGACCCATCTGGGCCAGTAGACCTGGCCTCCCTGCGTTAAAACGGTCGGATAGGCGTCGTTCATCATGACCCACGGGAGGTACTTGTCCAGGTATGTCTTACGCGCCTGGATCTCGCCCAGGGATCGAGCCTGTTCCATCGCGCGAGTGATGACCCGACGATAATACTCCTGCGTCTCCGAAAGGTCGAATCCTTTCATCTTTCGAGCGGTCTTCTCGATGAGGCGTTCCATAGCTTTGGTGAAATTGATGGCCTCCAGGGGTTTGCGTGGGTGGCGCTCGAGCTGGTCGAGGAAGGCATGTTCGTAGTCATGGATGACGGTCCCGTGCTCGAGGGCGGCGCGGCGTCGCTGCTGCCGTCTCTTCTTGATCGAGCGCCGGTTTTCGGGCTTGTCCCAGGTGCGGAACGCTGGCCTTACGCGGACCGTGAGAGGCTCATGGGTCACGATCTCAATGACGCCCTTCTGGAGGAGCCCGAAGATCACCAACATCAGCACCTTGTTCAGGGGCATCTCAAGCAGGACGGCGGCCTCGGGCGCGGTCAGGCCGCGCTTGATTCCCCCACCCTCCGTCTGTGCGATAGGGGGCAGATAGGATCTCTTCTTCCTCCGCAGGTGGATCTCGTTGAGGATCACCAGAATGACCAGGAGTGGGAACTCGAGAAGCAGAAGGGCTGGTTGGATGATAGTGAGGATGACCAACCCAACGAGGAGAAGGGCAAACAGCGAGCATCCTGTGCCCCCGGTAAATCTGAAGAAGAGCACACTGAAGAGTACCGCGCTGAGGACGGCGAGGATCGCTACGGTGTCCGGGTGTTCGTCCAGCCAGCGCCCGATGAGATCGCCCAGGCTCATCTTGATGACGTGGCTCATGACACGCTTGGGGAAAGAGACTCCCACGATGTGTGGCTCTGTGGGATAGGCCTCGGGCCATTCCCATATGACGACGGTGTGATCCTGGTAGATGGCCTTGGTGGTAAACGGCACCTGCTGATACCGCACCTCGTCGGGGGCAACCCCCTCGGGTAAATGAATGGCTACACCGATGTACCCGGGGGCTGATACCAGGTCCTCATCGAACCAGGTCGGCGTGATGCGTAACGAGGCATAGGATTTGTCGGTTGTGTCCTGATACACCATGTCGGGCAGCGTGGCCTCGAAGTGGAGGGTCCCCTTCTCCCCCCACTCGATGGCCTGGTCGTCCAGGTGAACCTCGACGCCTATGTCGATGTATGCCGAAGGCCGGATGTCAGTGAGTTCGACGTCGTCGAGGGAGGCCTGCATAGTGCTGATGTCGTAGTTCTCATGGGGTAATCCGATGTCAACGACATCGATGGGGTCCCCCAAATTGGTGAACGTGATGTCGTACACGATCTTCACCGAGGCATCCGGCTGGACAAAGACCTGCATCTCCAGCCGGGGCACCTCGAAGATGTAGCTCTGGGCCTGTACACGTGGCACGGCGCTGCCCAGCGTCAGCAAGAAAAGGCACAACAGCATCAGCGTCATCAGACGTTTCATCACGGCCCTTCGCTCCTGCTCAGTTCAAGCGGTCTCAATGTGGGCTAACGCCCACCGCCCGCGCACGCACAGGCGCAGGCGCATCCAGCACAGGCACAGGCACAACTGCTACTATGATAGCCACTCCCGCTGCTGGTCACCGTGCCAGGCTTGCTCAGGGTGGTGGGCATAATGGCCGCGGCCATTGAGCCCATGGTCTTCTCAGCCCATCCCGCGAAGGAGGCGGAGACATCGCCAAAGGTCGTCGTGCTGCTGCGGCTTGAGCGCCCGCCGGGGGCGCGGCTGGCTCGTAGGCCGCCGCCTGAGGTCGAGGCCTGGCGGGCCCATCGCGGCCAGTAGTTGTAGCTGCCCACCGTCATGATCGGTCGGTAGTCAGGGCGCATCATGATCCACGGCAGGTAGCGGTCGAGGTAAGCCTGACGTTGCTCAGGCTCGGTCAGTGAACTGGCCTGTTCCATGGCCCGGTCGATGATGCGGCGGTAGTAGTCCTGCGTGTCCGAGAGATCGAACCCCTTCATCTTCTCAGCCACACCATCGATCAGCGTTTTCATCGGTTTCACGACATCCAGAGCACGTACAGGGAGGCCGGGATGAGTCTCGAAGAGGTCCAGGAACGGCTGCTCGTACTGATGGATCACCGTGCCCTTTTCCTGTGCCTTCTTGCGGCGGTAGGCTGCGCGCGCCTCGGCGCTATCCAACCCTGGCACTCCGCGCGTGCGGAAGTCCTCGACCACTTCGACGGTCAGGGGATCAGCTTTTGTCTGGCGGATCAACCCTTTCTCCAGCATGCCAAAGATGACCAGAGCCAGGACTTTGTTGAGCGGCAACTGCAGCAGCGCCGCGGCTTCAGGGGCGGTCAGGCCCCGTTTGATCCCCCCACCTTCGACCTGAGCGATAGGGGGCAGGTAGTGAGGCTTGCTGGCGCGGATCACGGTTCGTATCATGATGAAGAGGACAAAGCCGGGGATGAGGATAGGCAGGCACACGCCCAGCGCGCCAGTGAGGACTGCGACGGCGCCGCCCAGCCAGCGCCCGAGCAGGTCCCAGAATGTGACCTCCACGACGTGGGTCAGGCCGCGCCGGGGGAAGGAGACCCCCACCCGATAGGACTTGGTGGGAGAGACATCTTCGAAGCGCCACACCACTATGGGGCGTCCCTGATCGTCAAGGTATTTGCCTGTAAATGGCTCGTCCTGGTAGAGGACTTCATCCAGTTGGATGTCGGGCAGAAGAGTCACCCGGATCTCGATGATGCCACTGCCTACCACCAGATCGCTGTCGAACCACGTGGGCGTGATCTGCAGCGAGGCATTCGCTTCGTTCGTGGTGTCGGCGTAGACCATGTCGGGCATGGTGGCCTCGAAGTGGAGCGTCCCCACCCCGTTGCTGGGGATGGCATAAGAACCCAGGTGGATCTCCACGCCTACGTCAATGTAGGTGGAGGGCCTGATGTCGCTCAGTGGATGTCCATCGATGGAGGCCTGCATCGTTGCGATGTCGTAGTCCTCATGGGGGAGTCCAATGTCGACGATGTCGATGGGGTCCCCCCAATTTTGGAAGGTGATGTCATAGACGATGCGGGCCGAGCCGTCCGGCTGGACATAGACATGCATCAGCATCTCAGGGATGGTGAAACTGTAGCTCTGGACAGCGGGGGATGCCAGGGCGCTCCCCGTCGGGATGACGGACACGAGTAAGAGCAACAGGGCCCACCCCGCTATCATGATGCGCCAAGGTCGACATACCATGGTCTTTACCCCCTCTCTGTTGTCCCTACTCCTCATTTCTCAGGAGCCTCGTCAGACGTGACAGCAAAGCGCGCCCAACCCGCAGGGTTCTTCGGGCAGTCGGCGGCGCAGATGGTCAATCCCGGACAGATGTCACAGCGTGTGGGGGATTCGACCCGCTCGCGGTAGGCGCGGAATGGTTCACTCTCCCAGATGGCCTCCCAGGGATCGCGCAGAATGTTGCCTGCACTTCTGGCTGGTCCCCGTGGGGGGATCACGTCGCCGTTGGGTTCGACACGGATGGCTACATCTCCGGTACACCGGGGACCCGCCTTAATCTGGCTCGCCAGGGGCTGTCGTGGATCGCGCTCCACCGGCGGGTTCCACATGAAGCGGGCTTGAGTCATGTGGGCGATCTCTTCCACCGTGGCAGCGACCTGGACCATGCTAGGGGCCGCGAAGATGCCGTCCTGGATGGCCAAGTCGGGGTCTGTGGTGGCGTAGGCCACGAAGGAGAGGTTGTCGGCGCCATGGTCAAGCAGCTCCGCGACGGTGATCTCGAGTTCGTCGAGGGTAGCCTGCACCAGAGGGATCTCCGCCACGGCGCAAAGCTCGTTCTCCTCCAGCCAATCAAGAAGCCAGCGGGCTGCCGTTAGATCCCCTTCCCCACAGAGCGCGTCGTGCACTTCTGGCTGATGTGAGGCGTAGAGGAAGTCGACGTGATCCACCCCAGCCAGCATCAATTCGGTGAGGAAACCCACATCGGCTAGATGGGTGGCACGCGCCCGCACCCCAGCGATCATACCCAGATCCTCGGCCCGCTCGATGGCGTGCACAAGGGTCGAAGGCTGACTGGTGTCGCTGTAAAGGAACGTCACGTGGGGAATTCCCACCTCCCATAGGCGATCGAGGATGGGTTGAGGGGCCGAGCCCTCCCTCAGGGGCAGCGATGCCTGGAGCGGGGCGATCAGTTCGGCGCGGTATGGTGAGAAGGTTGCGTCCTCCAGGTTGAATATGGGATACAAATCCCCAGGTTCGGTGATCTGCTTGATCAGGGTACGGACACGCTCAATGTCAGCGGTGATCACGGCCGGATCGGTGCGCGAAAAGTGCTTGCGCAGCATGGCCGCGATCTGTGCGTCCGATGCCCCCTCCAGCAGACCCTTGGCGATGATCACGCCCGTGGGGGTGAGACGTGCTGTGGCAACCGCGTTGGCGATCAACATGCCACTCCCGTCCCGCTCAACCCGCAGGTGAAAACGGGCGATCGTCCCCTCACCTTCTTGCATCATATGATAGAGTCCGGGCGCAACCGGAGTTGGGCGCTCTCTTTTACCGATGAACAACAGACGGCGCAGCCACTCCTTTGTCATCTCTACCTCCTCACTCGCTTTCCTCGGTCCTATAAAGTGCTTCCTAAAGGCGTGGGGGTGTCTCCTCTGGCGTAGCGCGACTCGTAAAGTCCAGGTTCATAGGGCGCCCGGCGGTTTGGGCACCCTTCACGTGGGCAGAGCTGGCAGCTCTCAAAGCTCTCCTCGGTAGGGAAGCGGATCCCGGAGACGCTTTTGTTGGGGATCATCAGATAGCTCTCTGTCAACTGTATGCCGATGGCAGCCTCGGGGTCACCCAGGATGTTGAACAGGGCCCGTTGCTGTGAGATGGGCCAGTCGGCCAACGAGCCTGGCGCCATAGTCGCCGTGCGTGTAGGCCGAAAGCGTTGGGTGATGAAGGCGTCGAGCGTCTGCAGCGCCTCCCCCAATGCCATCTCCTTGAGTACGTCCAGCCAATAGCGTTGAAGCATGTCATCCAGTTGCGCTTCCATGCGGTGCAGCTCCATTCCACAGGTGGCTGCATAGGCAAAGATCCGTTGGGCATGTTCCAGATTGACGCGCAGCACACGGCTCTTTAAATGGACGCCATCGACGATGACGGAATCGTCGTGTTTGGCCTCGATCCAGGCCAGCCTGATCATGGCCTTCGGCCTGGCAATAGCTCGTGCCTCCTGGTAGAGGGTGTGCAGTTCCGCCAGGTAGGGGCTGTCTTCCTTGAGGCGTACCCGCCTCCGGAGGGTGTCGAACTCCGGCTGGAAGGGAATCAGATCCAGAATGAACAGGGTCTCCCCCTCCAGTAGGACTGATTGGGTGGTTCCGTGTTGGGTCTCGTTCATCGCTCAGGGCATCCTCGAGTCGGTGTGGACAAAGAACAGGAGCTTCTCTGGCTCGGAGGACTGGGTGGGACGGCGCACGAGAGCGCGGCCTGATGCGCGGCCACATCCCCGCTCAGAGGCCCGTTCGATCGTGCTCCCCGCAGCCAGCGCTTCGTGCTCCAGGGGACATCCGCCACCACATACAGGCAGGTCAGGACAGTTCCAACACTTCTGGGGAAGCCCGCTCTCCTTGGGGTGACGCCCTCGGTTGCGGAATCGCAGGAAGAGGTCGCTGTTCCATATGCTATCCCAGGGGTCGCGTAGGATATTTCCGACCGAGACGTAGTAGGACTGACAGGGCAGCACGTCCCCGTTGGGTTCGATACACATAGAATATTCCCCGGCATTGCAGCGTTTGGGGTCCAGGCCCAGCTCTAGGGGGGAGAGCTGACAGTAATCGGTGACGGTGTACCAGAGGAAGCGCATATTCAGTTCATCGGCCGTGTCACGGATGGCGGCCAGGAGGGCGTACATGTCCTCGGCTGGGATAGCATCGGGTGTGTAGAGGCCCCCACCGGCGTGGATTATGCCGTTCATTGCGAAGGTCGTCAGACCCAGCTCGTGCAGGAAGGCGATGGTCTCCAGCGCCAGGTGCTGGTTCTGCCGGGTGAGGGTGGTGTTCGTGATGGTAAGGAGCCCGGCGCTCAAGGCGTTCTTGATACCGGCCACCGTCTCGTGAAAGGCCCCCGCAACCCCGACCATCGCGTCGTGTACCTCCGCCTGGCTGGCCTCCAGGGTGATCTGGACGTGGTTGAGCCCCGCCTCCGCCAGGTCCCGGGCCAACGTGGGGCGGGCCAGGCGTCGGCCGTTGGTGTTCATGCCCACGATGAGACCCCGCTGGTCGGCATAATGTACCAACTCCAACAGCCAGGGGTAGAGCGTCGGCTCTCCACCCGTGAGGATAAGGTGTGGAACCCCGATGGCGACCAGTTTGTCGATGACGCGGAACGCATCGTCCTTGTCCAATGGGCGCATGGTGAAGCGTTCCGGCTCGTTGTAACAATGGGGACAGTTGTTGTTGCAGGCATAGGTGAGCGCGAAGTCCACCTTGTAGGGAGCCCGTGCAGGCAGGCTGAAAAGAGGCTGGAACTGAACCTCTGACGCGATGGCGCACACCGGGCAAGCGTCCACTTGGTCGCGCAGCCGGTCGACCATGGCATAGATGCGCTTCGTAGCGTCTGCCAGCTCGCGTCGTTTAACCCCGCGGTAATGTCGGTAGAGCTGACGTTGCGCATAGGCCAGTGGGATGCGCTCCAAGGCCATCCAGGCCATGTGGGCAGCGGTGGGGTTAAGGTGTATGACGTCGGTGACATCGACGAAGAGCATCCCCGTTCCGTCCGGGTGGATGCGCAGGTGAAGACGCCTCTGGCCTCCATCGAGGTGAAGGGGATAAGTGTGGAGGCCAGGCTGAGGTCCCGTGGTACCACCCCTGAACCGATCACGGATGGCGGCGGTCCATCGCTCCCAATAGCTGTGTGACTTCATCACTTGTGTCTGTCTACGAATCAACCCACTTTGGGGTCGCAACTCTGAAGGTGCAAGGGGTGCGAGCAGCCTAACGTCTACCACTTGGGCGCTTCTTCGATCTGATACGCGGCACCACAGTACGGGCATTCCACGAAGATGGCGCCAGCCTTGACAACCAGGTTGTCCTTGCTCAGTGCTCCTCCACACGACTGACACTTGAGTTGCTCGAGCTGGACGTCTCCCGAGAGGTCAATCTTCTGCACGTGGGTGATCTCCTCCTTCTTGGGGCGGGCGCGGACGGCGTAGACGAGCGCCCCTGCGGCTGCGAAAAGGATGATGCCCACGATGATGCGGATGATTTGACCCTGGGAGCCCACCACAAACATAAAGCCGAAGAAGGCCAGGATAGCTGCGATGAGGTATGAGACGATTTCCATAGCTTCGTTGCCCTCCTATCCATGGTGACCATGCGGATGTGACACGGTGAAGTATCTAACAGTATAGCGTCGGCGCTGGGCCCGTCAATGTGAACACTCAGCCGCCCAGTTGATTACCCTGACGTGATCTCTCTCTCTAGTCCCTACTATCTATACGTCTCGAAGGCTTTGGCTGTAGCGGCCACCTGCTTGAAAAGGAGGGGCAGGGACTCTTCAGAGTTGTCTGGTCCCACAGTGGTGAATGTCGATACCTGCGAGTTTTGGGTTTCTGTGGTATGATCTCGTTCGAAATATGCGTATCAGGTATGCCTGATGACAGGACCTCACCAAAGGGGGATCGGCGATGTCAAAGTTTTTCGCTATGCTGGAGGAGAAAGGCCTTCTAATCGCGGATGGCGCTACCGGGACTATGCTGCAGAAGGCTGGGCTGGCCCCAGGTGCGGCACCGGAACGCTGGAACCTGGAGAGGCCTGATGCCATCCGCGCTCTGCATCGTGGTTACATCGAGGCGGGTGCGGATCTTATCCTGACTAACACCTTCGGTGGGAGCGCTATACGGCTCAGGCGGGATGGTCTGGCGGATCGTGCCGCGGAGGTCAATCGCATAGCAGCCCGGATCGCACGTGAGATGGCGGGTGAGACGGTAGGGGTGTTGGGTGATATCGGCCCCACAGGCGAGATGATGCAACCCCTGGGGGCCCTGAGCTTCGAGGAAGCGGTCGCGGCGTTCGCCGAGCAGGCGTCGGCACTGGCAGAGGGTGGCGTGGATGCCATCCTGATTGAGACTATGAGCGATCTGGAGGAGGTACGCGCAGCGGTGGAGGGTGTTCGCAAGGCCACGGACCTGCCACTGTTGGTCACGCTGAGCTTCGATACCCGGGGGCGCACCATGATGGGGGTCAAGCCAGAGCGCGCGGCTAAGGCCCTGCTTTCGTTGGGCGTTGATGTGATGGGGGCTAATTGCGGCCGCACACTCTCTGAGACGCTCGAGGCCGTGTTGAAGATGCGAGCTGTGGCACCGGACGCCACGTTGATGGCCAAACCCAACGCCGGTCTGCCTCACGCCGAGGGTGGAGACCTGGTCTATGACGTGACGCCGGAGATCATGGCCGAATACGCTCAACGTTTTGTGGAGGAGGCTGGCGTGCGGATCTTCGGCGGCTGCTGTGGCAGCACGCCTGACCATATCCGGGCGGTAGTGGCCGCTCTAAGAGGGACATCGGCCTGAACGTTTCCGTTAACCAAATCATATGAATGGAGGGTCGCGATGCGTTACGAGATTCATGGTACTGTGATGCAGACGTTGGATGTCTATCTGGCTCCAGGTGAGGCGATGTATACGGAATCCGGCGGTATGGCCTGGATGAAGGGCAACATCGACATGCAGACGAACACCAAGGGAGGGCTGATCGCTGGTCTGGGGCGGAAGCTCGCCGGTGAGTCCCTGTTCATGACTACTTATACCAATAAAGGGTCTGAGGAGGCTCTTATCGTGTTTGCGCCCGAGGCGCCCGGTAAGGTCGTGCCGGTTAAGCTAGGGGCTAACCAGAGCATCATCTGCCAGCGCGATGCGTTCATGTGTGCTGAGACGACAGTGAACTTGGCCATGCACTTCCGCAAGCGCCTGGGCACTGGCCTGTTCGGGGGTGAGGGCTTTGTCCTGCAGCGGATCACGGGGCCCGGTTATGCCTTCCTGGAGATTCCCGGCGAGATCCGGGAATACTCGCTGGCAGACGGCGAGGCGATGCGGATCGACCCGGGTCACATCGCGCTCTTTGAGCCGACGGTGACGTATGACATCACGATGGTTAAGGGCCTGACCAACGTGCTGTTTGGGGGAGAGGGACTGTTTTTGGCCACCCTGAAGGGGCCGGGTCGCATCTGGCTGCAGAGCCTGCCGCTGTCCAACCTGGCGGCTAAACTCTCGAAATACCTACCTACCAAGTCTTCCTGAGCGGAGGACTATATCCCGGGGCTTCCGCGGCAAGTAGGGTACTTGGGATATCCGCCCACTGTCGAGGGTAAGGGGCGTGAAGGGGATCCAATGATGCGTGATCGCACCTCCCTAATTTCAAGTCAGCTTCACTGGAGCATATCGTTGGCTGTGCTTCGTATCTATCTTATGGGTACCCACGTCTCCTGTAGCCCTGGGGATCGCCGGACGTAGTGGCTGTGGGGGCGCTGCAACGCAGCGCCCTCACAGCCACTTTCCATGAAATTGCTTCCCTTCCCCCCAGAAAATGGGGGAGGGGACCAGGGGGGGGCATCGGTCTGACCCGACAGGAACATTGCGTCGGAAGTGTTGTGATCAACTGTGTCCCAGGTGTGCTTTACCGCTTTGCACGGACTTTAACTTGCTGCGCGTTGCTTTAGCTCGTACAGGGGACCCAAGCCATCCTTCTGGACCAGCAGGCGTCGCCTGCGGCCGCCAAAATGCCCGGCATATTTGCCACTTCATCAGTCCTTTCCTTCATTGGTGCTGAACCTGACCATTCATTTCATTGAGGTTCAGCTATGGTTGATGCCGTTATCGTGATGTCTTCCAGGTCTTATCTCCCGGTTCAGTCGCACCGGGAAAAGGAGCAAGCACTTATGGTCAAGATTGTTGGTGACACGACCTCTGGTCTTCCCGAATCTATTGCTGAGACATATGACATACCTATCGTGCCCCAGGTGATTATCTTCGGCGAGACATCGTTCCTGGAAGGGGTGGAGATCACGTACGAGTCCTTCATGGCCCGGCTGCAGACGGCGACGGAGCTGCCCAAGACGGCAGCTCCCCCGCCAGAGTTGTTTGTTGAAGTCTTCGAGCGACTTGCGCCCACAGGGGAGCCCATCGTGTGCATCTTACCTTCGGCGTTGGTGAGCGGCACGGTGCGCTCGGCAACAGTTGGGTTGGAGATGGCCCGTGAGCGAGGGGTAGAGGATCTCGATGTGCGGATCATCGATACCCGCCTGATCGCCAGCCCTGTGGCGACGCTGTTGCGTCTGGCTGCGGAATGGGCTGCCCAGGGCGTGGACGTGGATACGATCGAGGCCCGCGTGCGTGAGATGAGTGGGCGTTGTCGTATCTATTTCGTCGTGGATACGCTCAAGTATCTGGCGATGGGAGGACGGATCGGCGGTGCCGCCGCGTTGCTCGGTAGCGTGTTGCAGGTCAAGCCGCTGCTGACGTTCAGGGATGGTCAGGTCGACACCCTGGAGAAGGTCCGCACCCAGCGACGTGCCCTGGAGCGGATGAAGCAACTGGTGTTGGAACAGATCGCGCCTGGTGAGCGTGGGTATCTCAGCGTGATGCATGCTGCTGCTGAGGACAAGGCTATGGCCCTGGTCGAGTTCTTCGAAGCGCAGCTTGGGCTGAGTAAGATCCCGGTCCTGACGGTTCCGCCGGCGGTCGTGACCCATGCGGGTCCTGGCGTGCTGGGCGTGGGTTTCTTTACGGAGTGATGCCATGCGTGTGCGAGAATTGAATCCTGCGGTCCGCGCGGATGTCCGACGATTTGTGACCTTCCCCTTTGATCTCTACCGTGGGTGTGCCCAGTGGACACCGCCTCTGGTCTCCTCGGTCAAGCTGGCCATGAACCGACAGCGACACCCCTTCTACCGACATTCGGATGCGGTGTTTTTCCTGGCGGAGGCCGAGGGGGAGGTGGTGGGGCGTATCGCGGTCCTGGAGAACCGACGCTACAATGCTCACAATCAGAGCAAGACGGCCTTCTTCTACTATTTCGACACTGTCGAGGACGTGAAGGTGGTCCGGGCGTTGATGGATGCCGCGGACGCCTGGGCGCGGGACCGCGGCCTGACCGTGTTGAAGGGACCCAAGGGGATGCTGCGCTCGGATGCCTATGGCGTGCTGATCGAGGGGTTTCAGTATCTGGCAGGTATGGGGATCCCTTACAATTATGCTTACTATGCCCCACTACTGGAGGCGGTGGGCTTCGAGAAGGAAGTGGACTATCATTCCGGCTATATGACCGCTGAACACCAGCTTCCGCCCCGGCTTTTCGAACTGGCTGAGCGCATCAAGAAACGACGGGGGTTCTGGATCAAGTCTTTCTCCTCCATCCGTGAGCTGCGTGGTTGGATCCCCAAGATCCAGGCGGTCAACAACGCGGCCTTCACCGAGGTGTGGGGCTATTACCCCATCGATGAAGCCGAGGTGCAGATGATCGGCGATCAACTCCTGGCCGTCTCGGATCCGCAGCTCATGAAGGTGGTGATGAAGGGGGAGGAGATCGTGGGCTTTGCGTTTGTCTTTCCCGATCTGGCCGAGGCGCTGCAGGCCACGAAGGGCCGCCTCTGGCCTCTGGGCTGGGTCCGTATCCTGTGGGCCAAGAAACACACGCAGCGACTGCTGGGTAATGGGATCGGGCTTCTTCCCCAGTATCAGGGACTGGGGGCCAGCGCAGTGCTGTATGCTGAGTTGAACCACATCCTCAGGCGGAGAGGCGCACGATACCTGGAGATTGTCCAGGTATTGGAGAGCAACATCAAGAGCCTGGGAGATATGAACATGCTGGGGGTGCGCTGGCATAAGCGGCATCGGGTCTACCGTCGCGCGATCTGAGCGGGCTGCGTCTGACGGATATTGGGATGTGACACAGTTGACCATGGAGACGATATCATGACAGCACAAGAGGATCGGGTTCCGCTGTTCACGAAAATCATCTACGGCACCGGCGACTGGGGGATGGCGGCCTTCAACACGCTGCGTCAGATCTTCTATGCCATCTTCCTCACGGATGTCGTTGGTCTGGAGCCCCGCCTGGCGAGCTTTGCCGCTGCCGTTGGCGTCATATGGGATGCGGTCAATGACCCGCTGGTAGGCGTGCTCAGCGACAAAGTGCGTACGAAGTGGGGACGTCGGCGTCCCTTTTTGCTTCTCTTCGCCATTCCCTACGGCCTGGCCTTTCTGATTCTATGGTGGGCCCCACCCTGGAAGAGCCAGATCCTCCTGATGATTCATGTGATGCTGGCCTATGCCCTCAGTGACACCTTCCAGACGCTGGTCATCGTGCCCTATCATGCGTTGACACCCGAGATGACCCCTGATTACGATGAGAGGACCAGCCTGGCCAGCTACCGGATGTTCTTCAACTTCCTGGCTTCGATCGCCGGGGGTGTGGGAGCCCCGATGATTGTGGATGCAGTGGTCGCTTCCGGCGGGACCCAGCAGCAGGGTTATCTGTTGGCGTCGGCTGCCTTCGGAGCTTCTTCTGTGATCCCCTATCTCCTGATTTTCTTCGTTGTCCGCGAGAAGGAGCAGTCAGAGGTGACAGCAGCGCAAATGGTTGGGTTCCGTGAGACCTTAAAGAAGGCATGGCGCAACATTCCCTTCCGTTATGCAGCGGCGCTCTATGTGCTCAACTGGGTGACCTTTGACCTGGTGGCGGCCCTGTTGCCGTTTTTCCTCACTTATTGGGTGGCTGACGGGAATCTACTGCTTACGGTGCCTGTCCTTGGATTGCCGCTTGAGTCGGCAGTGCTGGGGGTGATGGCGGTGGTGGCCGTGCCGGTGCTTCCTCTGTGGTCATGGCTCGCGCAACGCCTCGGTAAGCGTGTGGCCTATATGGCTGCTATCATCCTGTGGACCTGTCTGTTGTTGGGCCTGATCTTCCTACCACCTATGGCGATAGGGATCTCCATGGCCATGGCTGTGCTCATGGGGTTCAGTTATTCAGCGGCCCACATGCTGCCAGACGCCATCTTCCCAGATGTCATTGACTGGGATGAGCTGCAGACTGGTGAGCGCCGGGAGGGCATTTACTATGGGACTAAGAACTTCCTCCGTAAACTGACCACAGCGGTCGCACTCTTCCTGGTCCTCCAGTCCCTGGGATGGCTGGGCTATCAGCAACCCCCTCCCACCGCGACGGTCTTCAGACAGTCTGACTCGGTGTTGTGGGGCATTCGCATCCTGGTGGGACCTGTGGCCAGCCTCCTGTTGATGGCCTTGCTGGTGGTCACCTGGGGTTATCCGCTGAGCCGGCCCCGCTATAAGCGTGTGCAGCGGCTGCTCTCCATCCGGCGACGGACCCGGGCCGAGTATCGGCGGAAGGCCGAGGTCTCTCAGCAGGCGCTCCATGTGAACGGGGTGAGAGACGTGTGATCGCTACCTATCGCAATCAGCGTGCCTATGGTTTCTGTCCGGGGTGCAGCCATCGCCTGATCCTGGATGCGCTTGACCGTGCTTTGGTGCGCCTGCAATGGGATCCTGCGCGCGTGGTGATCGTGACCGATATCGGGTGCGTGGGCCTTTCCGATCAGCACTTCATCACCAGCGCGTTTCACGGTCTGCACGGACGGAGTCTCACTTATGCCACGGGCATCAAGCTTGCTCGTCCTGATCTGCATGTGATTGTGCTGATCGGCGATGGGGGATGTGGTATTGGGTGTGCCCATTTGGTAAGCGCGGCCCGCCGCAACATCGGGATCACAACTCTGGTCTTCAACAACTTCAACTTTGGGATGACCGGTGGCGAGCACAGTGTTACTACACCCGAGGGCCGGAAGACGGTCACGACACCGTGGGGGAACACAGAGTTGCCGCTCGATATTGCCCAGACGGTGGCCATTAACGGCGCGACTCACGTCTGGCGTGGGAGCGCGTTCGACCCGGAGCTGGATGCGCAGATCCTGGCGGCCCTGCAGCATGATGGCTTTGCCTTGCTGGACATCTGGGAGCTATGTGTGGCGTACTTCGCCTCCCTCAATCGTCTGAACCCACGGATGCTTAAGGAAGCTATGGTGGAGCTGGGGATGGCTGAGGGCCTGCTTCGCCATGAGACACGGCCAGAGGCCAGTCGGGCGTTGCGTGAGGTGTGGGCGTCACGCCGTGGACTGCCGCTTGCGCTTAAGAACCCGATACCCGTGCACTATGCGCCGCGTTTGGATCATGCAGTCTCCTTAGTGATCGCTGGGTCGGCGGGTGCCCACATTCGCACGGCAGGCCGGATGGCTGCGACGGCGGCGATGCTCGCAGGGCTCTGGGCGCTTCAGCGTGATGATTATCCGGTCACGGTGCGTTCCGGGCATAGCGTGAGCGAGGTTGTGCTGGCACCAACGCGTGCAGCCCTGTCTGGCACGGTTCAGACGACTGCCGTGGTCGTCCTCTCGTCGGAGGGCCTGGACAAGGTGCATCCTCTGATCAAGGCTCTGGGGCCAGATTCCTGGCTCTTTGGTGTGCCGGCGTTGATAGATGACGTTCACACTGACGCTCAAATGGTGCGATTGAGTACAAAGCCCATCCCCGGCGTCGCCCGTTCCAACATGGCATTGGCTGCCACCGGGGTGGTCCTGGCCCGTCTTGGGTGGGCACCAGCCGAAGCCTTGATCGAGGCTGCTTCGCTGGTCTCGCCGGAGCATGCTGACGTCAACAGGGAGGCTGTCGCTCATACGCTCGACCATGAGGGTTTGACCTCGGACGTCCCTCCCCCGTAGTGTCCTCTATCTGTCAATTGTGACATGACCGTATCCTGCCAACGCGCATACCAGACGTTGACAGGACCTCTCTCTTTGCTAAGATTTTGGTTTGGCCTGGCCCGCCAGGAGATGTGGAATGCGGGTCGGCGGGGATAGATTCCATTGGCTGTGAGAGTTCGTCACACGACGTGTGATCCGGAGGAGGATTATGATCGATGTTGTCCAGCTCAGCAAGGCGTATGGTCCTATCCGTGCGCTTCAGGATGTCTCGTTCTCCATTCGACCTGGCGAGATCGTTGGCCTCCTGGGGCCCAACGGGGCCGGTAAGACCACATTTCTTAAGATCCTGACCGGCTATCTGCAGCCCGATGACGGAGTGGTGCAGGTGGACGGTCTCGATGTTCAGGAACAGACGCGAGCGGTTCAGGCGTTGATTGGATATCTGCCGGAGACTGCCCCGCTCTACCCGGAACTGTCTGTTCAGGCCTATCTGCAGACGATGGCCGACCTGCGGGGGATCCCTCAGGAGGAGCAGGTGCGCTACATATCGGAGGCTGTGTACGCCACGGGCCTGGAGGATCACCTGACGCGCCCGATCGGTGAGCTCAGCAAGGGGTATCGGCAGCGAGTAGGGCTCGCCCAGGCGATCCTTCACAAGCCTAAGCTGTTGGTGTTGGATGAGCCCACCGTTGGGTTGGACCCGACCCAGATTGTGGAGATCCGCCACCTGATTCGACGGCTGGCGCAGCGGAGCACGGTTCTCTTCTCCACCCACATCCTCTCCGAGGTGGAGGCGTTATGTGATCGAGTCATCATCCTCATCAACGGCCGTGTTAAGGCTGATGCTCTGTTGGCAGACCTGGCGGTCACCTCAGACGCAGTGCTGATCCTGAATCAATCGGTGCCTGATGTGGAGTCTGCGCTCCGCAGCTTGCCGTTGGTCCGGGACGTGAGTGTGTTTAAGACCGCTGATGGCTATGCTGCTTATCGCGTCTATGGGGTATTGGAGGCTGCGGATGACCTGACGCCAGCGATCTTCGCGCTGGCCCGCGATAGGAACTGGCCCCTCCGTGAGTTGCGCCGGGATGTGAGGACGTTGGAGTCCGTCTTCAATGAGTTGGCGTCGGCGCCGGAGGAAGTGCCGTTGCAGCCTGTGGAGGTGGCATGATGAAAGAGGGGCTGCGGATACGACAGACCCTGGCGATCACCCGTAAGGAACTGCGGGGCTATTTCGGCTCTCCCATGGCGCTGATCTTCATCGGGGCCTTCCTGGCAGCCACGCTCTTCTCCTTCTTCTGGGTGGACCGCTTCTTTGCTCGTGGGATTGCCGATGTCCGTCCGTTGTTCCACTGGATGCCGGTCCTGCTTATCTTCCTGGTGGCTGCGCTGACTATGCGCCAGTGGAGCGAGGAGCAGCGTTCCGGGACCCTGGAGATCCTGTTGACCCTGCCGGTTTCGTCAGTGCAATTGGTGCTGGGGAAGTTCCTGGCCGTGCTGGCGCTGACAGCATTGGCCCTGGGCCTGACTGTCTTTTTACCGCTGACGACCTCGCTGTTGGGTGACCTGGACTGGGGACCGGTCTTCGGTGGCTACCTGGCGGCGCTGCTGTTGGCTGCTATGTACGCGGCCATTGGCCTCTTTCTCTCGTCCCGCACCGACAACCAGATCGTGGCCCTGATCAGCACAGTGTTGCTCTGTGGTCTCCTCTACCTGGTGGGATCGTCGGGGGTGACGGACTTCGTGGGCAACCGCACGGGTGAGATCCTCCGTGCGATCGGGGCCGGGAGCCGCTTCGCCTCTATCCAGCGCGGGGTGATCGATCTGCGTGATCTGGTCTACTATCTCAGTTTGGCGGGTGTCTTCCTGGCACTCAATGCGCTGTCGCTCAAGGCTCAGGGGTGGAGCGAGGGGGAACGTCTGGCACCTCAGCGGCGCCGCGTGGCGCTCACCTCCGCGTTGCTGATCGCTAATCTCCTGGTGGTCAACGTGTGGATATTCCCTCTGCGTCGGCTGCGGGTGGACCTGACGGAATACCACGAGTATACGCTCTCGCCCACCACTCGGCAGCTCCTGAGTTCGCTGCAGGAACCCCTGTTGATTCGTGGCTATTTCAGTGAGAAGACCCATCCGCTGCTGGCCCCGCTGGTGCCAAGTGTGCGCGACATGCTGGAGGAGTACCAGGTGGCCGGCGGCGGCAAGGTGCGGGTGGAGATCATTGATCCCGCTAAGGAGCCGGAGAAGGAGGCCGAGGCCAACCAGGTCTATGGCATCCGCCCTACCCCCTTCCAGGTCACGGGGCGCTACGAGGCATCGGTGATCAACTCCTACTTCGACATCCTGATCCAGTATGGGGATCAGTCCACTACCCTCTCGTTCTCCGACCTCATCGAGGTGGAGAGCAAAGGGGATGGAGGGGTCGAGGTGCGTCTGCGCAACCTGGAATATGACCTGACGAGCAGCATCAAGAAGGTGGTCTACGGTTTCCAGAGCGTGGATGCTGTCCTGGCCAGCATGGAGGAACCGGTGGAGATGGTCGTCTATGTCACGCCTGACACGCTCCCCGAGTGGTTGGCCGGCGTGCCCGATACCATCGACAAGGTACTCAAGGATATCTCCGACCGCTCCAATGGGCGCTTCACCTACAAGTTCGTGGATCCCGATGCGCCAGGTAGTGAAGTCACGCGCCAGCAACTTCTGGATCGGTATGGCCTGCAGCCCCTGGCGACGTCACTTTTCTCCAATCAAACGTACTATCTCTACATGGTGCTGGAGGTAGGGAAGCAGGCACAGATCGTCTATCCGCAGGGTGACCTCAGCGAGGCAGACGTGCGAGCGGCCGTGGAGGCGGCACTCAAGCGGGCCTCCAGCGGCTTCCTGCCCGTGGTGGGCCTCTGGACACCGCCGAGCACGCCCACACAGGACATGTTCGGCCAGATGCAGCAGCCATTGTCATCCTGGGAGCAGATCCGTGAGACGCTGCAACAGGAGTATGAGGTGCGCATGGTGGATCTGACGACCGGGCGGGTGCCACCGGATGTCGATGTGCTGATCCTCATAGGCCCTGATGGCTTCGACGACAAGGCCCGCTACGCCGTGGATCAATACCTGATGCGTGGTGGGGCGGTGATCGTGGCCGCGGGCAATATGGGCATCATGCTCGATCCACTGGGACAGGGGATCGCTGCGCGTCCAGTGGTCGATGGCCTTCAGGAGATGTTGGCTGACTATGGGTTTGTGGTGGAGAAGTCCCTGGTGCTCGATGCTCAGAATGAACCCTTCCCCATTCCTGTGACGCGCCAGGTGGGCAACTATCAGGTGCAGGAGATCCGTGCGCTGGATTACCCGATGTTCGTGGACGTGCGGGCCGAAGGTATGGCCGAGGGCCATCCCATCGTCTCCAACCTGCCCGCCGTGACCTTGAACTGGGTGTCGCCGATCACGGTGGAGCCCGAGAAGAATGCGGACCGCGAGGTGACGGTCCTGCTGAGGTCATCACCTCATGCCTGGACCCGGGAGGGCTTTGACATCCAGCCTGACTTCCAGCTTTACCCAGACACCGGCTTCCCACAGGTGGGGGAGACGCGGCCCTATACCCTGGCCGTCGCTGCACGCGGGGTCTTTGAGTCTTACTTTAAGGGCAAACCCTCGCCACTGGCGGCTTCCGAAACGACGACAGATACGGAGTCGTTGGAGACATCCGGCTCTGCTGTGGATGTGGGGACGGTCGAACGTTCACCCGAGACGGCACGGCTGGTAGTGATCGGGAGCTTCGAGTTCGTGGATGATACGGTGTTACAGCTTTCGGCCACGTTAGGCGGTGACCGATATCTGAACAACCTCAAGTTGCTGCAGAATGCAGTGGCCTGGGCCGTTGAGGATCTGGACCTGCTCGAGATTCGGGCGCGTGGTACTTCGGCTCGTGTGCTGGCTCCCCTGTCCGAGCAACAACAGTCGTTCTGGGAATGGCTGAACTATGGTCTGGCCCTGTTCTCGCTGGTAGTTATCGGTACCGTGGCCAGTGTGCGGCGTCGGAGTGAGGAACCCATGCCGCTTTTGCCCCCCTCCGAAGTGGATTATGTGTTGGGTCGTGAGCATCGCGGGAGTGGCTCGGAGGATGCCGGGAAGGGCCCGAAGGAGGTACAGTCATGACACGACAACAGCGGATCCTGGCTGGGGTGTTGGTGTTTCAACTCGTGCTCAGTGTGCTGGTTTTCTGGCCTCGCCAGGGAGGTTCGGCGGCTGCTGAGCCGGTGTTTCCCGACCTGAAGCCGGAGGATGTCGTCTCCCTGACGATCACCGATGATCAGGGTAAGTCCCTCACGTTGGCGCGGAAGGGGGATGGTTGGGTCCTGCCGGCTGCGGATGACTTCCCGGTCAAGGAGACGACCGTGACGTCCATCCTGGAGAAACTGACCCGGCTGAATCGTGTCACGCTGGTGACCCGCACCGCCGACAGTCACAAACAACTTAAGGTGGCGGAGGATGTGTTCATGCGGCGACTGGACTTCAAGACCGCGGACGGCACGAGCCACACGGTGTTCCTGGGGACCGCGCCGCGATACACTGCCACCCATTTTCGTGTGGATGGGGAGACGGAGACCTATCAGACCACCGAGTTGGCGACGTGGGAGTTGAGCACGCAGCCCAACAACTGGATCGACACAACCTACGTGGATTTGGACGCCGCGCAGTTGGAGAAGGTGACGTTGGAGAATGCCCAGGGTACTTTCGTCCTGGTCCGCGACGGCGACACCTGGACCCTGGCCGACCTGGGGGAGGGAGAGGAGATCGCACCGGGCAAGACCAACGCCCTGGTGCGCAACGCCACATCGTTGACGGTCCTGGAGCCGTTGGGGAAGACGGAGCAGGTATCCTATGGCCTGGCGGAGCCCAAAGCGGTCGTGACCCTGGAGATGCAAGATGGCACGGTGCATACGCTGACGGTAGGGGCGGAGAGCGCCGAGGGGGACCGCTTTGTGGTCAAATACTCGGGCTCCCCGTACTATGTCCGTGTAGCCTCCTACGCGGTGAAGGCCATGGTGGAGAACGGACGCCAAGACTTCCTGCGGGAGCCACCGACGCCGG
>CAZHBB010000001.1:86570-91991 GCA_964530185.1 uncultured Anaerolineales bacterium | reverse complement strand
ACAGGCTAGAAAGCGTCGTTTAGCAACACTGGGCCGTCCCGGCAGGTCAGCCAGCCCTCCGGTCCACGCCCCTGGAGCTCGCAAGCCCCGCAGAGTCCCAGGCCACAGCGCATCATGGCCTCCATGGAAAGTTGATAGGGCAACCCATGGGCCTGACTTAAAGCCGCCAGGGCATCCAGCATAGCAAGAGGCCCGCACCCATAGATCCCGGCAGGGCGGCGGTCCTTCACCAGTTGCTCAACGACCTGAGTCACCAGGCCACGCGTTCCAAGGGAGCCGTCCTCCGTGGCAACAATCACCGATGCACCCAGCTCACGAAACGCATCCATTAGCAGGATATCGCGTGCAGTACGCGCCCCGAGACAGGCCGTCACAGCGTAGCCAGCCTGACGCGCACGCTCCGCAAGGAAACGCAACGGGACCGCACCGTAGCCGCCGCCCACCAGCAGAAGGTGGTGGGCCTGGGCAGGAGACCGCGGGAGCTGAAAGCCCTGCCCCAGTGGCCCTCTGATCCACAGACGATCTCCCGGTCCCAGTTCATGCACAGCGTTGGTGAACGCTCCTACAGCCACAATAGTCAGAGTAAGAGGCCTGGCAGCCGCGATGCTGAAAGGTTTCTCATCCACGCCCGGCAGCCAAACCATGGCAAACTGACCGGGAGTTGCCTCCAGGTCACCATCAAAGACGAAGGTCTTGGTTCGATAGTTCTCGTCATAGACACTATGGATCCGATATGCCCGATGCATGACCACATCCTATCTGCCACGAAAGATAAGGCCCCGGATCGCGCCCAGATGTGCATACCCCTCGGCCTCCATGAACGCCGCCAGCTCTTCCGCAATCCTACCCAGAGCCTCCACACCACGATACCAGACCGCGGTCCCCACCCCCACCGCGGTCGCCCCTGCCATCAGCATCTCGGCCGCGTCACGCCCAGAGAGCACTCCGCCGGTGCCAATGACAGGCACCGAGACGGCCCGCGCCACCTCTGCCACACATCGCAGTGCAATGGGCTTCAGAGCGGGCCCCGAGATACCTCCCGTCCGGTTGGAAAGCACCGGTCGTCCAGCTTCGGCATCGATGACCATGCCAGGCATAGTATTGATCGCGGTGATCGCATCCGCACCCGCCTCCACCACAGCCGCCGCGATGCGCCCGATATTGGGCACATTAGGTGCCAGTTTCACACTGATGGGGATCGACCCGACCGCACGTTTGACCTCTTGCGTTACGGCCGCCGCAGCCTCAAGGTCCGCCGCAAACGGCGTCCCGAACTCATCGGCAACGTTGGGGCACGAGATATTGACCTCGATGAGATCAGGCTCTGCCTGGGCAACCACCGCGGCCACAACGCCATACCCCTCCACCGTTCCGGCGAACACGCTGGCAAAGATGGGCACGCCAAACGGCCGCAACTGCTGCCGCGCGGCGACCAGCATGGGCACCTCGGCCTCCGCACCAGGGTTCGTGAGGCCAATGGCGTTGATAACCCCATGCCCCCAGTCAACTGCCACTGGATTACGGTGGCCCTCCCTGGGTTCAGGGCCGCAGCTCTTCGCCGTTACGGCCCCAGCACCCGCCCTCGCCGCCCGCGCCAACAGGGATGGGCTTGTACCCACCACGCCTGAGGCCAACACAATAGGATTGCGCAGGTGCAGTCCAAGCAAGTCACAGGTTAGATCAACGGACATCGCGGCCTACGCTCTTTCGGTATGAAGATAAACCAACACGCGATCAAGCGTCTCCTGGTCTATCCGCCCCGCCTCGTGTAGCACCGACAGAATCTGGCTCAGGGTCAGGATGGCATGGAGCCTGTATCCCGCCGCGGCCAAGGCCTCTCTCCCACCCTGCTCACGGTCAACCAGGACCACCACATCATGGACCTCAAGCCCCGCAGCCTCCATTGTCTCAATGGCCGTGAGCAGGCTGCCCCCGGTGGTCACCACGTCTTCGATGGCCACTGCAACCTGGCCTGGTTCGAAATCCCCCTCCACCATCCGGCCCGTGCCGTGCTTTTTGACCTCTTTGCGGGGGTAAACGAGCGGCTGTGCCAATCGCAATGCGGTCGCTGCCGCTGCTGGCAATGCGGCATACGGCACGGCCGCCAGCCGCTCGTAGGTGAGGGTACGGATCACGTCAGCGTACGCCTCCACAACCGCTTCGAACAGCTCTGGGTACGAGATCACCCGGCGCAGATCGACGTAGACGGGCGATGTCATTCCCGAGGCGAGTGTAAACGATCCAAAGCGCACGCATCCGGCCTCGAACAGCTTCAGGATCAGTTGACGTCGTTCACCGAACCCCGGGCGGGCACGGTTGATGGCATCGCGGAGGGCCAAAGCCGCTCCACGCGGGTCCTCGGCATAGAGCACAGCCCGTGAGACGGGAACGATCAATCCCCCGCCCACGGGGTCAGTACCCGCTCTGACGGCTCCCTCCAGATTCCCGCCCTGCGCCCCAACACCGGGGGCCAGGATCCAGCGATCAGGTGCGATCTCCCGCACCTGGCGCAAAGCCTCAGGCTGCGTGGCCCCGACCACGTACCCCACTTGATCGGCTTCCCCCCACATCATCCCGAGACGCGCAACATGCTGATAGAGGGGGGGTGCTCCCCAGTGCTGGATATCCGCAGCCGAGGGATTCGACGTGTGGCAGAGCAGAAAGACAGCTTTACCAGCGTGGGCAAGGAAAGGGCGCACGCCATCCAGCCCGAGGTACGGATTCACAGTAACAGCATCCGCCCCCCATACCTCAAACGCAGCTCTCGCGTAGGCTTCGGCTGTATGGCCTACATCGCCCCGCTTGGCGTCCAACAGCACGGGCAGCTCAGGCGGGACCATACGGATCACATCCCTGAGCACGGCCAATCCCTCAGGGCCCAACTGCTCAAAGAACGCGTAATTCGGCTTATAGCAACATACCACATCGGCAGTCTGTTCGATGATGCCCTGACAGAAACGTCGAACCCGCTCGTGGACAGGCGCGGTCGGGGCCAGATCCGCTGGCAGCCGAGCCGGGTCTGGATCCAGCCCCACACAGAGCAGCGATTCATGCGCGGCCATGGCATGTTCAAGCTTCTCGACGAAAGATCGCGTCATCATCCCCTCCGCCATCAGGCTTTCCCAAGGACCGCAGCCAACAACGCCATGCGGACATACATGCCATTCTTCACCTGACGGAAGTAGGCTGCGCGGGGGTCATTATCCACCGCAGGATCGATCTCACCCACACGAGGCAGTGGGTGCATCAGCGCCATCGTTGGCTTGGCAAGCTTCATGATCTCCGGCGTGATCCGATAGCAATCCTTGACTTCCTCATACTGTTTGGGGTCAGCAAACCGCTCTTTCTGAACCCGCGTCACGTAGAGAACATCGGCATGCTCGATGACGTCAGCCACGTCGTGCGTCTCCCGCACCTCGATACCCCGATCGATCAGCTCGTTCATCAACGACATGGGCAGACGCAGAATCTCCGGTGAGACATAGCGCAGACTGACATCATACTGCATGAGCAAGCGAGTCAGTGAGTGGACCGTACGACCGTATCGCAGGTCCCCTACCATGGCCACTTTGAGCCCATCGATGCGTCCCAGCTCCTCGCGGATGGTGAACAGGTCTAACAACGCCTGGGTGGGATGCTCCCCGATCCCGTCGCCAGCGTTGATGACAGGCACAGTAGCAGCCTCGGCGGCGATCCGAGATGATCCCACCTCCGGATGCCGCAGCACAATGACATCGGCATATTGCTCCAGGGTGCGCACCGTGTCGGGCAGGCTCTCCCCCTTACTCACACTGCTGAACTGGACACCCTGGGTGATGGGGATCACGCTACCCCCAAGGCGTTCCATAGCGGCGATAAATGAGGAACTGGTTCGCGTGCTGGGCTCGTAGAACAGACAGGCCAGCACATATCCCTGCAGAAGATTGCAGCTTCCTACCCGCTCCACCATCTCGCGCATCTCATGCGCCCGATGGAAGATGTAGGAGAGCTTGTCCCGGTCGAATTGATCCACGGAGATGACATCCTGGCCAGCGAAGCCATTGCCGGGCATTGCAGGTGCCTGAGCCGGCAATGCCTCAAGATCGAACAGCTTGGGCAGATCCTTCACATAATCCATTTCTCCACTCCTCCTCAGTTAGGCTGTTGAGACAGAAAAAAAGCCCGCCTGAAAGCGGGCTCTCATCCACTGTGAAAAGCATAGGGGGGATGGACCACTCCATCCGCAAAAACCTCGCGCCCCCGCAAGACCACACGCCGCACCCGTCCACGCACCGTCCGACCCGAGAACGGACTCCAGCCGCTCTTTGTGTGAAGGCCTTCGTCAGAGATCGTATAGCGATCATCAGGATCCACTTCGACCCACGTGTCCGGCTGAGAGGACAATCCATAGATACGGCGCGGGTTCACGGCCATTAGCGCCACCAGGCGCTCGAGCGTCAGGCGCCCCTCAGAGACTGCCGTCAGCATCAGGGGCAGCGCTGTCTCCAGCCCCGGCATGCCTGGCGGCGCATCCGGTCCAAGCTTTTCGGCCAGGGTGTGAGGGGCGTGGTCCGTCGCGATGCAGTCGATCACAGTGTCCAGATGAGCCCAGAGGGCCTCCACGTCAGTCTGGGAGGCCAACGCCGGACGCACGTTGGCCCGCGGCCCAAACTGTCGGGCATCTAACTCGCTCAGAAAGAGGTGATGGGGGGTGACTTCACAGGTCACCTGGATGCCTCGCTGCTTGGCATGGGCGATCAACGTGATCTCGTCCTTGCGGCTGACATGACAGATATGCACATGTCGGTTGAAGGCGGCCGCCAACCCGATTGCCACGGCGACGTTCTTGCCCTCAGCATGAACCGCGATAGGTTTCCCTGGAGGCCAGTGCTTGAAACAGGCCATCAGCGCAGCCAACGTGTCCACCCTCAGGGGGCCATAGGTCTGATCCATGTAGATCTTCAGCCCCACAGCCTCCCGCCCAAGGGCTGGAAGCTCTGCCAGATGGTCTGCTGATCCCCCCGCGAAGTGGAACACATCACACAGGGCGGTCTCAGAGGCACGGCGTTGTGCCTTACGAAATTCGGCAAGGGTAACTAACGGGGGGTGCGTGTTGGGCATCGCGAGGAGGGTAGTGAAACCTCCGGCCAGCGCAGCTTCAGTACCGCTGCGAATAGTCTCTTTATGCACATCCCCTGGCTCGCGGAGATGCACATGCACATCGGCTAATCCCGGAAGCTTCATGCAATGTATCGCCATTGGCTCAATCGCCGGGCCGGGACTTTCCCCAGACCCTGACCATAATACCAAAGGATCAGGAATTGACAAGCGCAATGCGCCTGGAATGGCTCACGCAGGCGCAGCGTGACTGACCCGGGACGATGAGTGTCGACCACCGGCCACCGTCTCTCGAACCCCCTCACTCCGATGATGAGCAGGGAC
>CAZHBB010000001.1:32238-86470 GCA_964530185.1 uncultured Anaerolineales bacterium | reverse complement strand
GTCGACCACCGGCCACCGTCTCTCGAACCCCCTCACTCCGATGATGAGCAGGGACCGC
This sequence comes from uncultured Anaerolineales bacterium, assembly GCA_964530185.1. Classification (GTDB taxonomy): domain Bacteria; phylum Chloroflexota; class Anaerolineae; order B4-G1; family SLSP01; genus PWVB01. The sequence goes on along the minus strand of CAZHBB010000001.1, from coordinate 86,412 downwards.
CTCTCCTCAGCCTTACGACGCCCGATAGGGCGCATCGAAGAATGCAGAGTAACACTTGATGTCCAGCACAGGCGTACCATGCAGCGCGTCAAGGCCAACCACCGTGAGCTGAGCCCCCCTCACGTCCAGCACCCGTGCCACCGTAAGGCCAATAGGGTTCGGACGCGCAGGGCTGCGGGTCGCAAAGACCCCCGTCAAAGGTCGCGCGGGGTCTCCACGCGGATGGACCTGTAACACATCACGTGTCGCCCGATGCAGATAGGTGAGCACCACAATGTCATCCCCGGGCATCATGCCCAGAAGGGCCGCGGCGTAGCGTGCATCTACCGCGATGTACACAGGCTGGGCCCGAAGCTGAGCTGTGACGTCTCCCTCTTCGGGCAGTGGCCCCGGGCGCACCACATAGCCGATGGGCGAGAATGTGATAGGCTCACCTGAAGTCACGGTCTCTTCCATGCCTCCCTCCCTTGACACACCCCCACGCTCAATGGATGATAGACCGGGTCTCCTATGATCCTGCCCAAACCGCACACCCGGTCGTGCGTCAGCCCACAAAAGTGATTATCGTCAACTCAGGCCAAAAGAGAAACACCATCGAGGACAAATAGGCCATAGGCACACACATAAGCCTCTCCGATACCCCCAGCCCGGACCTGACCCGAACGACTCGCAGGTTGCCAAAGCGTCGCCCCCAGCCTATGATGGGGATACGCACACACCCCAGACCCAGAAGCGGACAACCGAATGGTAGCCGCCGTACGTGTCTGGCCGTAGCTCAGGAGAACATCATGGGTTACCCTTCTAAAGCGGTCGAGAACATAGATGCCCCATTGCCCCATGTGATCGAGAATGAGGAGATGCTCGACGAACTGCTCTCCCGCCCCACCGCCCGTGTGGTGGCGCTGATGAGACGCCTGAAAGGCGATCTCATCATTCTGGGGATCGGAGGGAAGATTGGGACTGGCCTTGGCCTGACGGCACTCCGAGCCACTCGGGCTGCTGGCATCCAGCGGCGTGTGATCGGCGTCTCTCGCTTCTCCGATCCGTCCGCCCGGTCGCAGCTCGAGGCTGCTGGCCTCGAGACCATCGCCTGTGACCTCCTCGATCAGGACGCCGTCTCGCGCCTCCCCAAGACGGACAACGTGCTCTACCTGGTGGGCCGCAAGTTTGGCACCGGCGAGAACGTCGAGATGACCTGGGCAACCAACGTGCTGGTGCCCGCCAACGTCGCCCGTCACTTCAGCGATAGCCGCATCGTCGCTTTCTCCACCGGGTGTGTCTACCCCCTGGTCCCACCGATCCCCGGGGGCTGCACCGAGGAGTGTGAACCGCAGCCGGTGGGAGAGTACGCGCAATCCTGCCTGGCACGCGAGCGGATCTTTCAGTACTGGAGTCGGACCTGCGGCACACGCATCTCTCTCCTGCGCCTGAACTACGCCATCGACCTGCGGTATGGCGTCCTGTACGATATCGGCCAGAAGGTCTACCGCGGCGAACCCATCGACCTGACCGTGAGCCACGTCAATGTGATATGGCAGGGTGACGTCAACCGTCAAACCCTCCTCAGCCTGGAACATTGTGCCTCCCCACCGACGATCCTCAACATCACTGGCCCAGAGACCGCGTCGGTACGTTACATCGCGGAGACATTTGGCAGGATCTTCGGACGGGCCGTCAAGTTCCGTGGCGTAGAGGGAGAAGGGCGCATGTATCTGAGCAACGCCAGCAAAGCAGCCGCCCTGTTTGGCTACCCCTCCGTGCCACTACTGACCATGATCCGATGGCAGGCGGCCTGGATTCAACAGGGCGGACGCTCACTGTCCAAACCCACCCACTTTGAGGTAACCGACGGGAAGTTTTGAAGTGGCACATCACGCACGAGGAGGATTCCCCAAGACCATCATGGACAAGAACGCGATTCCTACCTCCCTGTTGGAGAGACTGCGAGACGGTATGGTGATTCCTGCCATGCCGCTGGCACTCGATCACCGCCGGCAGTTTGATCCCCGGCGGCAGCGTGCACTGATCCGCTACTACATCGATGCTGGCGCTGGGGGGCTGGCCGTCGCCGTCCACACGACCCAATTCGAGATCCGGGACCCACAGTTTAACCTGTTGGCTCCGGTGCTCAACCTGGCCTCTGAGGCCATCGACGCCTGGTGCACCCACCGCCACACCGCCATCATGAAGATCGCTGGCGTCTGTGGCAGGACCGCTCAGGCCCTCCGAGAGGCCGAGTTGGCCCGCGAAGCGGGATACCACGCTTGCCTTGTCAGCCTGGCAGCCTTCTCGGACGACAGTGTCGAAACGATGGTGGCCCACTGCCGCGAGATCTCCCGCATCATGCCTGTCATCGGTTTCTATCTCCAACCCGCGGTGGGTGGACGCGTGCTGCCCTATGAGTTCTGGCGCCGGTTCGTGGAGATCGAGAACCTCCTGGCCATCAAGGTTGCCCCCTTCAACCGTTACTACACCCTCGATGTGGTGCGGGCCGTCTGCGATGCGGGACGAGAGAAAGAGATCGCCCTCTACACCGGCAACGATGATCACATCGTGATGGATCTTCTGACAGAGTACGTCCTCGAGACACCTGCAGGGACGCGCCGTACCCGCATGGCAGGGGGGCTGCTCGGTCATTGGGCCGTCTGGACGAAGAGGGCCGTCGAATTACTCGAGGAGATCAAGAGAACCGTCAGAGAAGGAGGAGCTATTCCCCCCAACCTTCTGACCCTGGGAGAGCAAATCACAGAGTGCAACGCCGCGTTCTTCGACGCGGCCCATGGGTTTGCCGGCTGCATCGCCGGACTGCACTACGTCCTGCAACGGCAGGGACTCCTGGAAGGGATCTGGTGTCTCGACCCTCAGCAGAGGCTATCGCCGGGACAGCAGGCGGAGATCGACCGCGTATACCGGGCATACCCGGAACTCAACGACGATGATTTCGTCCAGGCACACCTGTCAGAGTGGTTGGAGTAAAGTGACATGGGAACCACCATCACCCTCCGTCGCATGACCGCGGCTGACATACCCTTCGGGATGCGATTGGCCGCTCAGGCTGGCTGGAACCAGACGGAGGCCGACTGGAGGATGATTCTGGAACTCAGCACCGGCGGCAGTTTTGTCGCCCACTACCGCGACCAGGCAGCCGGCACGGTGACCACCGTGACTTATGGGGGTCACTTTAGCTGGATCGGTATGCTCTTGGTGGCCCCCGACTTCCGGCGCCGTGGCGTCGGAAGCCACCTGCTCCGAGCCGCCATCGACTACGCCCGACCGCTTGGTGCCGTGCGACTGGATGCCACACCAGCAGGCCAACGCCTGTACGAGCGGTTCGGCTTTCAACCAGAGTACGTGATCCACCGTCTCCTTCGCAGAGGTGATCTCCCGGCGCCCAGATCGTCACTCTCCGTGTCCCGCGTCTCCCGGGACATGCTTCCAGAGCTCACCGAGTTCGACGCCCCACACTTCGGAGCGGCGCGTCTGGCAGTCCTGGACAAACTTCTGCAACGGGCTCCGCACTATGCCCTTATGGTCAGGACAGGGAGCCACCTCGCGGGGTTCTGCCTGGGACGCCCCGGCGCGCATTATGATCAGTTGGGGCCAATCGTCGCCGACTTTATCGCCGACCCAATCGCCGATCCTGTCGAAACCGCGCGTGGACTGGTCTGTCAGGCAATTGCCGCGGCGCGAGACGTGATCCTGGACGTCCCCGCTTACCAGACTGCCTGGTTGGACGTGCTGCAGGGCCTGGGCTTCACCGTCCAGCGCAGCTTCACCCGGATGGCCCTTGGCCCCCGACCGTTGCCGTGGGAACCGAAGGCGCAGTTCGCCATCGCCGGCCCGGAGATAGGATGAGCAAGCCGAAGCCGCTCACCTCCAACGGCCAAAGCGGGCTTCCCAGCCCCCTGGGCCTTCGCTAGATGAGAGAGCCCCCAGCGCTGAGAGGCCGCTAGCACAACATTCCATCAGAGTCAATTCTACTGGCCGTAACGAGAGACCTCTGAGACCCTACCTGGAGGGAAGTTTTGCGACAGGCCTTTGCTGCTGTATACTCCCCCGGGGCGGAGATCGAGAGGGTCCCCGCGTGATGGATATCGTTGGACAAAGCGAGTAGAATACCATGAGCAACAAGACAGGAACCGCCACACTTACAGATCACCTGGCACGGTGGACATCAATCCTCTTTGACAGCTCTGTCCTCTCTCTATTTGTGTTCCCGATCATCGGCTGGCAGGGCGATCGGTGGCGCGGGATCCTCTGGGCCCTCATCGCCATCGTACTTCTCTCCGGTATCCCACTGGCCTATCTCGTGGTGGGCAGACGTCGCGGTTGGGTCCATGACCTGGAACTAAGTGATCGTCGAGATCGACCGCGTTTTATCCTGGTCAGTCTGTTCAGCGACCTGCTGACGCTGCTCGTCCTTGGCCTTGGGCATGCCCCATCCCTGTTGTGGAGCCTGGCGCTGGTCTACGCCTGTCTGGGCCTGACCATGTTCACCATCTCCAACTTCTGGAAGATCAGTCTCCACATGGTGAGCGTTGGTGGCTTCGCCACCGTCCTGATGTTCGCCTTCGGATGGAAGGCCTGGTGGACATTCCTGAGTCTCCCTCTGGTGGCCTGGGCCCGTCTACATCGCAGGAAACACACCCCCGGCCAGTTGGTGGCCGGGGCCGTAGGGGGGATTCTCATCACCACGATAGTCCTGGACTTGGCCCGATAGGACAGGGAGACATGACGCTCCCCTGACAGGACGATAACAGCGCCAAAGCTCTCGACAGGGGAACCGAACCCACGGCACAAACCGACAGAAAGACAGCAGGACTAAAGGAGTTCCGCGATATGGAGTCCAAACACCGTGTACATGTCCCAGGGAAAGCCCTGATGTTGGGAATTGTGATCGCCTTCACCGTGGCGCTGCGATTTCCACTCGCGCCCACCTCCCACGCGGTCCCCACTGCTAATGCGAGCGGGCTCCAGTCCCTGGGGGACTTCCAGTCCCCGGGGGACTGGAAGTCCCCTGGGCACTTCGTCGCCTACGCTGAGGGTTCTCACTATCAGACCTTCGGTGTGGTGCCCGAGATGCACTTTAGCCCCACCGGTATGATCAGTTTCTTGTCTCAGGGCCAGGTTGGGATAGAGTTCGTGGACGCCAATCCAGCGGTCCAGCTCCGTGGAGAGCAAGCCACCGGGGCACTGGCCCACAGCTACCACGGGAACCAGCCGGATCAGTGGCAGACGGATCTACCAATCTACGGGCATCTCACTTACAAGGGCCTCTACAACGGCATTGACCTGAGCTACACCTTCCAGGAGGGAAAGCTCAAATCCCAGTTCACAGTCCAGGCCGGCGCATCCCTGACCCAGATCCACATCAGGTACACGGGCGTTCAGTCCCTGTCGCTCGCCGACGGGGGCCAGACTTTGCGTGTCGACCTGCCGGGTGGCAGTACCCTCCTAGAGCGCATCCCCGCAGCCTATCAGGAGTTCAATGGGCAGCGAAGGGCCGTCACCATCGTCTTCAAACTACTGGATGACGGGACCTACGGTTTTGCCGCTCGTGGCCCTTTCGATCCCACGCGCCCATTGATCATCGATCCTGTCCTCATTTACGCCACTTACCTTGGCGGTAGTGCCAAGGATGAAGGATGGTCTATCGCCCTTGACCAACAGAACAATACCTACATCAGTGGCGTCACCAATTCCTCTGACTTTCCCGGGCTCTCCACTGGACAGTATGCTGGTGATTCTGATGTTTTTGTCGCCAAGCTGGATACCTCAGGCAACCTCGTGTATGTCACGATCTTCGGCGGAAGAAGCGGCGACCAGGGCAATGCCATCGTCATAGATGAAGCTGGTAACGCTTATGTGGCTGGAGAGACCTTCTCTACGGATTTCCCTATCAAGGACGCCTGGCAACCAGGATTTGCCGGGTATGAGGACGCCTACCTGGTTAAATTGGACGCGGATGGAAAGCTCATTTTCTCTACCTTCCTGGGGGGCACGCGAGGTGAGGAGGTCAACGACATTAAACTGGACCATCTCGGTCGTGTCTACCTGGGAGGAGAAGTCTACTCAGACGATTTTCCCCTACTCAACCCCTGGAGATCAGCAACCTTCGGCTCCGACGAAGAGGATGGATTTATTACTATATTTAGCGCCGACGGTACCATGCTCTACTCGACTCTCATTAGCGCCCCGCAGCGGGATCAAGTGTTCCGTCTGGCCGTCGATGACCAGGGCATCGTCTACGGGACAGGCATGACTTCCTCGCCGGACTTTCCCACTGTTAACCCCTTTCAAAGCACCTACGGCGGTGACTGGGACGACTGTCTGGTCTTTAAACTTGACCCCTGGCACAACCAGATGTTCTACGCGACCTTTCTGGGGGGCAGCAACAGGGATGAGTGTTGGGGTATTGACATTGACGAGACCGGAGCTGCCTATGTCACGGGATACACGATCTCCACGGATTTCCCAACCGTTGGGGGGTTCGACCTGGAATACAACGGTTATTACGAGGCCTTCGTCACTAAACTATCCCCAGCGGGTGATCACCTGGTCTTCTCTACCTACCTGGGAGGCAGTAAACGCGAGTGGGCGTGGGATCTGGCGGTAGATAGCGGACATCACGTCTATGTCACCGGGGACACCACGTCCCCGAATTTTCCCACTTACGCGGCCCTACAACCTCACTATGGTGGGGAGATGGAAGCATTTCTAACTGTCTTGGATGGCAATGATGGAGTACTTCTCTATAGCTCCTACCTTGGTGGGAGCGCTGACGACCGCGGATGGCGTCTCGTCGTTGATCCAAATTGGATGGTCCACGTCACTGGTGCGACCACTTCATTCGATTTCCCGCTCCAGGCTCCAATCCAGGGCCATAAAGCAGGGCAAGCTGACATCTTCTTCGCCCGTTTTGCCATCCTCCCCACTCCTACGCCAACACCACTCCCCTCCACTTCAGCTACAATTGGCCCGGAAGGCGGTGCACTGTGGTTAGCCTACCCAGATCATTTCACACTGCTTCGCGTCTCGGAGAACACCGTCGAAGCGGACACGACCTTCACGCTCTCCTACACGACCACTCACGAGGCGCAAGGCGATCTCCAGGGGATCAACCACTTCTTCACCCTGAACGCGACGCCTCTTGACGGCACTCCGCCAGGATATTTCACCCATCCGCTGCGCCTTATCCTGGGGTATCCAGCAAGCGGGTTACCTGTGACGATGCCCATGCTCTACCGGCTTGAAGCCCACGCCTGGGTGACAGAGGGAATTCAACCGCAAATGCAGCTCCCAGGTTATCTAGAGGCGGATATCCACTACCTCGGCCTCTACGGGGTGCTTGGGCATACCCACCGGACCTACCTGCCGGTGGTGCTACGTCATTGATCCTGTAGGGAGTTCTGCAGGCGCATCCGATTGGCTTCCAGGCCAGCAGACAGCGCGGTCACCTGAGCGTCCAGGGCCGCGATATTGGGCCACCGCGCGCGCTCAAAGGCAAAGTCGCGTGCCAGCGAGGCCGTAGCCTCTGCCAGACAATCTGCTATGGCACCTGGACTGAGAGAGGTATCCAGCAGTGCCCTGGCCCGTCGGGCAGCACCGGCGCGGTACTCCTGATTCCTCAGCAATGCCCGCTGAAGCCTTGCAAAGTCATTCCGCGACTGAGAGGTCCCCCCTCCCACATAGACCCAGCGCCATCGTCCACCGTCGGGGCGCACGGCGTACAGTGCATCCGCTGGGAAGCCGAAATATTGCTGCAAGAGGGCCCAGTCACGGAAGTTGGCCAGGTCGATCTGAGACCGTGCCTGAGCGTAGACCTGCGGATCGGCCAAATCATGAGTCGCAGCCCAGGCGATCAATGCGTTCCATGCCTCATCGGATCCCTCACGTACCCTGCCATCCTGGAGGATATCGACGGAGCGAGACCCATCGTGTTCCTCTAAGAAGAAGCGATCTACGCGCTCGGTCAGCCGATAGATCCCCCACGTCTCACCATTGATGAAGAGCCGCACGAAGCAACCTCGTGCGGCAGGCAGGCCCAGATCGAACGCGATCTCTGACACTATCTGATCACGCAGCAGTGTCCAGGTGGGTGTCAGATCCCCGGCCTGAAGCAACAGCCGCTGATACCCCTGGCCCTGCTCAAGCTGCGGCGGGTCAGAGGGAAACAAGGGAAATGCCAGCCGCGCCGCACCATACGACGTGCGGAAATACAGGCGCAGTGCGTACTTTGGTGCTGCCACCGGGGCTGTCTGATCCACCCGGAGCCCGGCCGACGTCGCAAAAGCCACCTCCCCCTCTGCAGGCAGAAATGCCACAAAGACTGGTCGTTCCCATTCGCGTCCCCGCCAGGTAGGGTTGGTGAAGATCCCACGGGCGCCACTCCACAGATCCTCAGGGTCAACGGTCAACGACAAGATCGGCAGATCCCCTGCCATGCCCACAGCGTAGACAGCCTCCAGGGGAGGCCCTACCTGATCACCGGCGACTTCAACGGCACGTAAAACCGTTACATTGGGAAAATCCATATCCAGCCGGAGGGGGCGATCATAGAAAACCCCTGTACTGGTCATCGTGCCAGAGGCTTCAGGGGAGGAGAGAATGGGCAGAGCCCCATTGGTAGTGAAGATGATCCGCCGGCGAGACTCATTAGGACGCAGGCGCACCGTTACACTGCGATCATAGCTCCCCGGCATCGGGGAGATACGCGGGGGGCGCAGCGTGCCAGGCTCGGGCGATGGTCCTGACGCACGCTCCAGGCGATCGGAGAGCATCAAAAGGGGCAGCAACAGAACCAACAACCCCAGCGGATAGACATACTTCTTCATCGACACCACTCACCGGACCTGTAGCTCGTGTAAGAAGATCCGTCCCTCGGGCAACACGCTTCCTTCGACATCGGTCACCGACAGCCGCTCACCGCTCGTCTCTTCGTACATCCCCACAGCTATCATGTAGTCCCCACGGGGAAGGTCCCCAGGCAGGAGCAAAAGGTGCGTATCACGCACATAATCGCCGGGCTGCCACTGCAGCGTGGGATAGGCCCAATCCAACGGCTTGGTGTCATCCTGAACCACCACGTTTCCCCCCGGATCATAGAGATGCACGAACGTTTTGTAATCCCGGACGACGGGCTCCCACACATGCCATAGCAAAGTCAACCGCACAGTCTCGCCTGGCGCAGCGCGGACCGGGGCATCGTAGCCCAGCAACTCAATCGACCCGCCGAGCTCGAAGAAGACCGGATACTCCACTGGCGGACGATCCTTGCCCACGCTCGGCACCTGTTGCAACGTGGTTAATCTCAGCCGCTCCACAGTGCTGCCGTTCGCCTCCCCGCTGGTCACCATCACAGGGCGGTCATTAGCACGCCTCAGGCTCACCATCAAGGCATACCTCCCTGTCGGGATATCCTCTGGGATCGGTAGCACGTGGCGCGTGATCCTCTCGTCTCCCTTACCCAAGGGGTCCAAGCCGGGTTCCCCCCGCATACTCACCTGTCCCCACACTCTGCCATCGTGCACATTTTCGAGCCATAGTCGTACGCTCAGTGTGGGAAGGGCGCCAAGGACCTCCTCATGCCAGAACAGAGTCAGCCGAAGGGGTTCGCCGGGTATGATGAGAGGCAAGGAGGGAGGAAGGGAGAGACGATATCCCCGCAGCTCGACCGGCACATCCACAAACACCGACTCCACAGTCTTGCGCTCGCCGACATCGAAAGGTGACGGGGTATAGGCATAGAGCCTCAACGGTGTGGCCCCATCATAAGGGGATGCCGCATCGTAGACCTGATGGTAACGCTCACGGAACCAGGGCTGTGCACGGACGCCATCCCAGCCGACACTGCGTGGGACCAGCACATAGTCTGGCCGATGCTCATCCAGATGCGCCAGCAGGCGAAACGTGGTCAGATCCGGCGCCAGCCCCAGAGGGCACCATGGCTCAAAGAGGTCAACTGCCTCCATCGGCACGGCCACACACTCCGAACTCAGGGCATGGGCGCGCAGCCAGGCGACGATGTCGGCATAGAGCGCGCGACGGGGGGGCGCACAGGCACCGAGCAGAAGGAGAAGCAAGGGGGCAAAACCCAGTTGCCAGATCGACCTACCTTTCATTGACTGTACAGAGCCTCGACGTCTACGTCCTCTCCCCAAATGCGGGTGTGCTCCAGGTCGATCCAACTATGGGTCTGAACGAGCGTCCGCCGCTCCGCGGGGACATCCACAAAGGTCACGTCCTGCGCCTCGATCGAAGCTGGGCCATAGGCGGGCTTCTTGGTATAGGCCGCCAATCCCGCCACACGCACCTCGGCGATCGTCACATCACGCAACACCACCCGCGAAAGATCCTTGCTCACCACACCGAAAGACGCACCAATGATCTCCAGATGCTCCCCTGTTAGAGAGCTCGCCTCGCCCACCGAAATACCTTTGTCGCCCACATTGTGCATCTGCACATCGCGCACATACACCGTGCTGCCACTCACGTCCAGCCCATCAGTCCCAACATCGTAGAAGAGGGAGCGTTCGATCACGCCCTGGCAGAAGTCAGCATCCAGGGCATCGGAGGCCATGGCGGCGAACTCCGTGTCCACGATCTCGAAGCGCGTCCGGACCACATTTATCCCGTCCTCGGCCCGCATCCCAAGCAAACGCGAGCTCTGAATACGGACAGGGCTCTCATAGAACGTGATGCCACCGGTCAGTGTCCACCCTGGGGTGGTGATGACATCGGTGTTCTCCACCACCACGTGTCGCCAGACCGACGGAATGTCCGCGCCCAGGACAACGACACCGCGCCACACCTCCTCGCTTGGCCGCAGCACGATCGGCGCATCCTCTTGCCCCTCAAAGAGAAGAGGGCCGCCATGCGCCAACAGGAAAGCCTGAGGAGCGAAACGCAACGTCGTGCCGGGTTCGAGACGCAGGCCATATCCTTCTGGCAAGATCAGGCTTTCGCTGACCTCCCAGGTCCCGGGTGGGATCATCAGCATCGGTTCCTCCGTATCTACCACCTCAAGGTACGGGTGCTGTGCCAGGACAGCCTCCAGCGTCGGAGGAACCGGCATGGGTCCGGAGATGAGAGAGGCGGGATAGCTCAACGCCACTGGCTGCGTCACGGTCTGCGTGAGCCCCCAGATCCGTGTGACCAGACTCGGTGTGGGTAGATCCGCAGGGGGCGTAGGCTGGGGAAGCGCCACAGGCACGTACAGCCGGGCATAGGGCATCACCGTCGCCTGCGCGGGGAGTGGGGGCAGGACCAATGCATCGGCGGAGGCCCGTAAGGTGGATGAGATACGTGTGGCGGGAAACCATACCTCTCCCACCTGCACGCCGACGACCTCAACGGGCAAATCCATGAGGTTTCCGGCATCGATCTGCAGCGTAGTGGTAGGCGCGTCGGCTGGGAGATAAGCATAGACCGTCTGAATGGGCGAGAGCATCTCTCGTAGGGCAGCCTGTCGCTGTGCCAGCACCGTCCAGGGCGGTGCAAGCACCTCGGCGCCTGCAGGGGTTCGCTGCCCACCGAACTCTGACATCAGGGCCGCGCGCAACGCTTCAAAGTCCGCCCCCAAGCGCGACTGGATCTTCTCCAGATAGTCGGGCTGAGAGAAATGCCAAAGCTCCTGCACGTACGCACGCTGTAGATGGCTGTCCCCACGGGCCAGCGCCCACTGCAGGCCACTCAGCTCCGAGGACACAACCTCAGCCCCACCCTCCAAAGCCTGCGTATCAAAGGCGATTGGTTCCAGCCGGGTGGTGATCGGGTTGTAGTAGAAACGCAGATTGTGCCAGCGCAGGGCATGCTTGGCCCCCCAGACATCGGTCAGTGCCAGGAACTTCGCCAGCGTGGGTAGATCGAACACCTGGGATGTCGGTAGCTTTCCCTCCTCCCATGCCCGCCAACGGCCAATGGCCACCGTGCGCTGTGCGGAGAGCAGAGGATCACTGCGCACTTTACCCGACTGGAATTCATCAATCAAGTGAAAATCCATCACGCCGCGGGGCACCACGGCATCATCAAGGTAGGCCACCCAATACCGCCAGAGCAGATCCTCGTCATAGCGCAGGATAACGCCCTCCCGACGCCCCTGAGACTCCAACAGCTCCTTGGAAAACCCTTCCTCCAGGGCGTAGATCCCCATGGCGCGCCCGTTCTGGACCACCTGGACGAAGCGATATCCCACCGCCAGGATCCCCTCCTCCCGCAGGTTCTCCAGGAAAAGCCACTCGTTGAGGTAAGTGCGCGTCGACGGATCCTGCAATGAGAAGACACGCATCCCCAACAGGGCGTGGTCCCCCTGTACCTCCACCCGGTACGACCATTTATCGCGCGCGAAGTGGTCGGCCCAATCGCCCTTGAGCCGTAGCCGCACAGGGACAGGATCCCCCTGGCCAAGACGCACAGTCGCAGGCACGAAGTCTGCATCGCTCGCCAGCAGGATCCACTGCTCCAACGCCTCCTCACGTCGGGCAGCGATCCTGGCAAAGTCATCGGGGGCGATGTCAATATAGAGTGTGGGTAGCGCTCCGTCGATGTCTGGCGTCGTCGGGGTTGGGGTCGCCGGCAGAGTAGCCGTCGGCGGGATGGGTGACGCTGTGACCACCGCCAGCGAGGAAGCCGGTGTCCCTGTGGCAGGCCAGACAAGGCGCGCGGAGATCGCTCCGGCGACGAAAGCCAGGATCACCAGCGTCATCAGAACAGGAGGCCGAGGCACCCCTGGCCGGCGCCCACCCGCTCCCCCCATCTCAAACCCCGATCCTCCCTCAAACACCCGTCACATCCCCCTCATGGGAAGGCCAGCATCCCGTGCACGTACTTCGAGAAGCGCTGGATGCGCACCGGAGAGTCCGTCAGCACCTCCACCAGCCGTTGGAAGTCCACCGGACGGTTAAGTGCCTTAATCTCCACCACCACCCACTCCTCCACCGGCATAGACACGGGGCGGTCCAGGTTAGGTCGCCCCCGCAGGCCCTGGGTGTAGGCCCGCAGGGCGGTGTCCACGGTGAGGCGGACACGGCGATCCAGCGTGACATAATAGGCGCGTTGGTAGTGGTTGAGAAGCACAGGGACAGGGAAACTGTCCAGCCAGCGCCGCGCAACGGGTTCCAGGCTCGAACGCAAGAGGGCACAGAAGGCGCCCCATGTGAGCGAGGTAAGCTCAACCGATACTTTTAGGGCTACCGCCTCTTTCCAGCCCACCATCCCGTGTTTGCGCTTGAGTTCCAAATGCGCACCTTCAACATGGGAGAGTACCGTCCCATACCAGCGCAGCCGCAGTTTGGCCCGCTCTGCGATCCCCGACAGGTTGGCGTTCAGTCCGGCATAATCTGGCGAGTCAAAGTAGATGTTGTTGACCTGGCGCTCAGGATAGGCCACACGCCAGTGTGCCGGATGCACGCGGATCCAGGCCTGTATCTCCGGCAACCGCGCCGCTGGCAGCGGGATCTTGACCTCATAGCGAGGCTGGGCAGCGTGCGTCACGTCAAACGCTACCACGGCTCTGACCCCCAGCTCACCGGGACCGCGATGAGCCCATCCAGTCCCCAAATGCGGGTCACCAGCGAGAGCCGACCCATGGCGTCCCGGGCCTCAACCGGGATCACCTCCAGCGGGATAGTCAGAAGGAACGGCATGGGCGTCTCATTCAACCGTGCCCGCAGCACAACACTCGACGTGGCCTCAACCAGCGCCGCTCGCGTGCTCGGATCCACCCACGAGACATCCATGGGCATCTGCCCCCAGTCACCGAAGTCAAGGCCCAGGAGCTCCACGGGAAAGGGCAACAGGGCCTCGAGCGCAATGCGCAGGGTCCCCTCATATTCGTCAGCCGTAGCGAAGAGCGTGCGTGAGGGGGAGAGAGCAGCCCGCATCTCCTGCTGGTGCTCCCACAACATCTCCCACGGCGGCGGCGGATACCCCAGATCTGCACCCACCGCCAAACGCAGCGCCTCCAACGCCGTATGGTCCAGGGACTCCAGGACCGCTGGCTCGCTCAGGCTGCGCAAGTCCTGGGCGTACGCCCGCTGTAAAGAAGGATCGTCGGTGAAAACCTGGGGCCAGGCGTACGTCGGATCTGGAACCGTGCCTACGCCGATGGGTGTGAACGTCTGACTTCCCGGGTCGTAAGCCCATCGCACCGTTCGCCAGTCCAACAGGGGAGAGCCGTACCACAGCGTGGTTATCCCCAGGAAACGGGCCAGCGCGTCGGCATCGAAATACCGCGTGGGGGCGGCTTCCCCCTGGGCAATCGCCCGCAGGAGCTGGGCCACCTCGGCAGAGAGGACCAGTTCTTCTTCTTCCGCCAGGGCGGGGGATGAGACCTCGACCTGGGCATAGGCAAAACCACTCGCTCGATCCAGAACAGGGGCAGCCAGGAACTCACGGGTGTCGAATGAGACCATCACAGCAGCGGACGACATCCCCTCCGGAGCCACGCGCGATTCCATCGTATACACTCCCCAGTCCACGCCGTTGAAAGTCACACGCACGAAGTGGCGATCCACCACCGGGAAACCAGCGTCGCGCAGCATCGTCAGGTAGCCCGCAGTCACCAGAGCATCCTCGCGGGCAGGCAGGAGCAAGGCGCTAGCCATCCCTAAGACTGGCTCCGACTGCGTGGCCGCTAACTCCAGCGGCCAGCGCGTCCCAGATAGCAAGGAGGCACTGGCCTGGGGCAGCCGGATGCTCACATCCGTCCGCGCGTCCCCCCAACTGACCTGCGCGGGCACGTAATCATCCTCCCCTACCAGATTCACGCCCGAGGTCAGCGCCTGCGCACGACGCGATGCGAGCCGCTGAGCGTCCTGGAAGGCCAGATCGAAATGCAGGGTGGGCACGGTGGCGCGCTGGCGATAGGCGGCCCACACGAGGCCTGGATGCTGAAACAGCGCCTGGGTGAACTCCTCTATTCCACGGGACCAACCCCACTGTGCGAAGAGCAACCCGGCCACGAAGGAAAGTCCAATCACCCCTAAATAGAGCCACAAATCGGAGGGGTTCCGGCTCGATCTCCCGATCCGCAATCAGTCCCCCAATCTGGAATCTCTCTGGAGAAAACTGGCTTCGATGACGGAGAACCTGCGCTTGAGGTCCTCCATGAGGGCATCGATCGCCTCCGGCTTCGCACAGTCGATGAAGTAGGTCAGCTCCAGTGTCCCCTCTCGACTGTCTAGGCGGCGGAAGTCCACAGCCTTCACGTGATCTAACAGACAGGCATTCACCTGATTGAAGAGGGAGCGTTCCCCCTCAGTGAGCACCAGGTTCAAGTAGAGATTGTGGATCTGTGACGTACGTTGAAACAACATCCGCAGCGCCATATAGCCCAACAGGATCCCCACGCCCACAATCGTCGCCAGACGCTGGTCGGCCCCCACGCCGAGTCCAATGGCGATCGAGATGAACAGGAAGAGAAGTTCTTCCGGTTCCTTGATCGCTGTGCGGAAACGCACGATAGAGAGTGCCCCCACCAGTCCCAGGGAGAGCGCTAACGACGATTTGACGATGGTGATGACCAACCCGGTCGTGATGGTCAACGCCGGCAGCAGGCGTGCCATAGTGCGCCGGTTAGCCAGAGATTGACCGTAGGCCTCGTAGTACCAGGCGACCAGCAAGCTGAGGACCAGCCCGATCACCAGGTTTAGGGCGACGGATGCGATCGACGTTGCGACAGGTGTACCCCAATTGTCCATAATGCCTATCCAGAGCTCGATCCCGCAGCTTTGCGACCAGAGGAGCCCCCTATACCAGAAGAGATTATACACCCGTTCGGGGTCTCTCGTAGTGGCGCACGAGTCCCACACGACGGCGGTGGTGGCTCTCTCAAGAGGAAGCCGGGCTACAGCCGACACCGTAACACAAGCTTGACCCACCGAGAAGGCATCACCGCTGCTGAAAAGGGCGTGTAAGCCAGATCATCCCTGCCAGCGTTGCTGCCTGTCCAGGTGATGGGAGTAGCGTAAACCCAAACAAAACTCCGCGCGTAAGGGTCGAGCCCCTCACTGCGCGGAGTCATCATCTGCGGGAGCGACGGGATTTGAACCCGCGATCTCCGGCTTGACAGGCCGGCATGTTAACCACTACACTACGCCCCCTGACATCGCACATCTTACCATAGCACCCCGAATTGTCAACTTTCTCGTAACCCGCAACCGTCACCGAGGCCTTCTTTGGACACGTGCCGCCACAGGGTAAAGGCCTCCGGGACGGCCCCAGCTTCTCAGCAACCCGCGAACCGTCGCTCGCAGGCTGTCGTTTTCCCGACAGAAGATGGATACCCGTCACTTGAACAGGACAGCGCAGTGTGTTAGTGTGGAATAAGCTCGTGCGAAGGAGTATCTGGCCCATGCACCCCGATGAGTACATCCGATTGGAAGATCAGTACAACGCACACAACTATGCCCCGCTGGACGTGGTTCTCACCCGCGGCGAGGGCGTCTGGGTCTGGGACATCGAGGGCAGGCGATACCTGGATTGCCTCAGCGCCTACTCGGCTCTGAACCAGGGCCATCGCCATCCGCGCATCGTGGCGGCCCTGATCGCCCAGGCGCAACGGCTGACCCTGACTTCCCGCGCTTTCCGCAACGACCAGTTGCCCCTGCTGGCCCGAGAGCTGTGCGAACTCAGCGGATACGACATGATGCTGCCCATGAACTCAGGGGCAGAGGCCGTGGAGACCGCGCTGAAAGCCGCCCGGCTGTGGGGATACCGCGTCAAACACATCCCCGACGACAGGAGCGAGATCATCGCCTGTGAGCATAACTTCCACGGGCGCACGATCGCAATCCTGTCCTTCTCAACCGAACCGCTGTACCGAAGCGGGTTTGGTCCCTATCCACCGGGCTTCAAAGTCATCCCCTATGGTGATGCGCAAGCGCTGGAGCGGGCCATCACGCCCAACACGGCCGCCTTCCTGGTGGAGCCCATCCAGGGTGAGGCGGGGGTCATCGTCCCGCCAGAGGGCTACCTGCGGGCTGTGCGCGAGATCTGCGACCGCCACAATGTGTTGCTCATCGCCGATGAGATTCAGAGCGGACTGGGCCGGGCCGGGAAGCTCTTCGCCTACGAGTGGGAGGGTATCAAGCCCGACCTGGTCACCATCGGCAAGGCGCTTTCGGGAGGCATGATGCCCGTCTCTGCCGTGGTGGGCCGACGCGAGGTGCTCGGCCTCTTCCAGCCGGGCACACACGGCTCGACGTTCGGCGGCAATCCCCTGGCCTGCGCCGTGGCCCGCGAGGCCCTGAAGGTCATCGTGGAAGAGGACCTCCCGCAGCGGGCCCAGGACATGGGACACTACTTCAAGACGCACCTGGAGCACGCCCATAGCTTCAAGGTCAAGGAAATCCGTGGCAAGGGTCTTCTGATCGGCGTGGAGTTGAAGCCCAGCGCCGGGCCAGCGCGGCGCTATGTGGAGCAACTCCGCCAGCGCGGCGTGCTGGCCAAGGACACACACGACACGGTGATCCGCTTTGCCCCACCCCTCATCATCGAGCGTCAGGAGGTCGATTTCGCACTGGAGCAGATCCTGGCGGTACTGCAGTCGTAGCGGGGTGGCGCATGCTATCCTCACCGTAACGGTCCCCTGGAGAGAGGCAAGGGAGCGCCGGCCCTGCCCGGTTCCTGTCAGGCCCGTGTTGCCGTGCTACAACGGAGGCTATAGCGCAGAGCTACCACAAGAGATCTGTCCCATGGCCTTGAGGCCCGACCATCGTGACCAGGCCCGGCTACCCACCGCGGCTTAGCCACCAGATCAACAACCGCGGGGTCACGGATGCCTCGATGAGAGCCGCAATCGTCAGCAGGGGCAACACCACGATGACAAAGAGCTTCACAAAGTGACCCAGCTCGCGGGCGATGCCCAGGACGCCGCCTCCCTCCTCCGGAGAGCGAAGCAGAATGGTGCCCACCCGCGTGGCCTGGGCGGTGGCCAGCACCGCTGCGGGAAGCTCGAAGAGACCATGTGGGAGCACCGTGATGACCAGCAGCATCCACGGTTGGGAGATCACGCGGGCCATCTGGAAACCCAGATAGGCAATAACAGTCCCCGGCACCAACAGCAGAAGCTGCGCCAAAGTGCCCAGGGAGAGAAGTCCCAACAAGGGGGTCACGCCCAGGCTCCTGACGTTGTGCCAGAGGATGGCCGAAGGCGTCAACGCCGGAAGCAATCCCACCTGCGAGACCTGCGTCTGCAAGGTCTCCAGATCCAGCGACGTATCCATCTCCAGGACGACCGCCGGAAGCGGGAAACGTGCCGACAACCAGCCCCCGACTGCCAAGCTGCCGCCGATCAACACGATCCCCGTAAGAAGCAGCTCGCAACGCAGGTTCTTGAGGAGCCGGGGCAGGTCCCGCCGGTAGATATGACGCACACCCGCCTCTGGCAGGGCGGCCTGCCACAGCAACCGCATCCCGCTCAGCAGGTCCAGTTCATCCAGGTCCTCACCCAACAGCCGCTCACGGCTGAAGAGACGTGTCCCCAGCCGGACCAGCAACACGCTCACGACGAAGAGGGCCAGCGTCACCAGCCAGAGCGCCCGCTCGTCGCCGTAGAGCAGGAGGCCTGCCTCCACCTGCAACAACAGAGCCATAGGCACGATGATGAAACTGGCCAGCAGGTTGGCCGCTCGCACACTGGTCGACTGGCTGCTGACAATGACCGCGGCGGCGACCATCACCAACGCCTGGACAGCAGAGAGCGCGAACGCCAATAGCAACATGGAAAGCCCAGGCCACCACCCGACGGAGACCCTCAGCAGCACAATGCAGGCGGTGATGCCCAGATAGCTGGCTCCAATCGGTACCAGGGTGGAGGCCAACAGCTTCCCCAGATAGAGCTGCACATCACTCAGGGGCGTAGTGAGGAGGGGCTCGAGGCTACGCCGCTCCTTCTCGCCCACGAACGCCTCCAGGGCGATTACCAGGGCAAAGGTGCTGGGGAAAAAGCCCACCACCAGGATCAGGAAAGGAAATAACCGCTCAGCCACCAGATTGGCACCATATTGGCTCACAAAAACCAGCCCACGTCGGGCGACGAAGTTGGCCAACACGGGGAACCCCAGCACCAGGAGCACAATGGGCACGATGATACGCCAATCCCTGAGGCTGTCCTGGACCTCGCGTCGCGTGACGCGGAATACAGGAAGCAGCGCCTCCCACAGTTTTCCCAGGCCCTGCGCAGTGCGATCCCTCAACCGAAGATCAAGCGGCATCTGCGCCATCCTGCATCAGCTTGAGGTAAGCCGCCTCCAGCGTCTGAGGAACCTCAGTCAGTGTGTGCACCGACACCCCCTGGCTCACCAACGCCTTCAACAGGGCTGGGTTCGAGTGTTCGGGGTCGTCGGTGCGGTAGCGCACCCATCCCTGCCCTGCGGCGACCACCTCAGCGAAACGCCCCACAAAGCCACGAAGGTCATCTTGGAGAGTTTCCACGTAGCGTATCTCCATCAATGGTGGACCCAAGACCTGTGCCTTGAGCTCCACCGGAGTCCCTAGCGCCACGAGCCTCCCCTGACGGATCACGGCTAGACGGTCGCACAACTCCTCGGCCTCGGCCAGGTTGTGGGTACACACCACGATCGCCCGAGCTGACTCTGAGCGCAGGCGGAGAATGGCATCGCGCACCAGGCGGGCATTTTGGGGATCGAGTGCCGAGGTGGGCTCGTCCAGCAACAGCACGGGGGGGTCATGCACCATGGCCCGCATCAGGGCGATCTTCTGCCGCATCCCCTTGGAGTAGGTCCCCAGGCGGCGATTGAGCGCGTCGGACATCCCAAAGGCGTCGGCAAGCTCAGCGATACGGGCGTTCAGTATCGCGGGATCGAGGGACCACATGGAACCGAAGAACTTCAGGTACTCAAGGCCCGTCATCCGTGTGTAGAGGCCCGGTGCCTCGGTCAACACACCCACACGTTGACGGACCGCACGACTGTCCTCGGTCACCTCGTAGCCCGCCACCCAGGCTTTACCCTCCGTTGGGCGCAGGATCGCGCTAAGCATACGCACGGTCGTCGTCTTACCGGCACCGTTGGGCCCAAGCAACGCCAGGACCTCTCCGCGTCCCACATGCAGAGTCAGGCCCTTGACGGCCTCCAGAGACCCAAACCGCTTTGTCAACCCAACTGTCTCGATCACAACACCTTCCCCCAACAGCTCCTTGAATTATAGCACAGCGTGCGACCATCGTGGTCCTGAGCACCCACTTTACAGATGAGGCAAAAGCCGCCCCACTGGTGAGGCGGCTTCCATTGAGATGCTAGAAGGTAACCCGTCAGCGTTCAAGAAGACATCAACTCACTCTCCCCTGCCATCTTGCCGTGGTCAGCGACGGCTGGACGTGCAAGAGTCAGTGAGGCCAGCTCCAGTTCCAGGAGATAGTTGAGCACAGTCGGCACACCAACGATGACAATCAACACCAGTATGTCATCCTACGCAGGGGACAACCCCGTCCTGAGAATATCCGCGGCCACCTGGAACTCCAATGCTATAACCATCGCCCTGCCCAGTCGCACACGCAGGGTCGTGACATCCTGTGCCCGATACCCCAGGGCAAAGGGACGCACAAAGCACCAGAAACGCCCGTGCGACGCCGATGATGGTCACCACCGCGCCACACATCTCAATCCCCCGCGCGATGTAGCTCACAGCCATCCACAGGGCGGCTTCAAGGGCATCCACCCCGGTCATCGCTTCCGCCTATTCGCGCCATCTCACGTGCAGCGACACCGCCTCAGGGCAAGAGATTCGCGGCTCTCGCCGCCTCTCTCCCTCATTCCCGCAGAGTCACTCACGATTGTCTGACGCTGGCTCCGCAGACGTCAACGGCGTCGCAGGAAGGCTGGGATCTCGATGTTCTCGCGGTCGATCGTCTGGCTGCTGTAAAGATCTACCCGTTCTGCACGCCGATGGGCGACCGTACTGACAGGTGCACGGGACGCCTCGGGCTCTCCGTCATTGGCGAAGCCGGTGGCGATCACAGTAATGCTGATTTCATCCCCCATCGACTCATCGATGACAGCACCGAAGATGAGATTCACATCCGGGTGTGCGGTCTCCCGGATCATGGTTGCGGCCTCATTCACCTCGTGCAGCCCCAGGGATGGGCCGCCGGTGATATTCAGCAGAATGCCACGGGCACCATCGATCGTAATATCCAGCAGCCGGCTGGACACGGCCTGTTGGACAGCCTCCACGGCGCGGTTCTCGCCCGAGGCACGCCCAACCGCCATAAGCGCCGCACCGCCGCCCAACATGATTGACCTGACATCGGCGAAATCAAGGTTGATGAGACCTGGGATAGTAATGACCTGCGTGATCCCCTGGATACCCTGACGCAGCACGTCATCCGCCAGGGTGAAAGCATCGGTCAGGCTCACACGCTTCTCAGTGATCTCGAGCAGACGGTCGTTGGGGATCACGATAAGCGTATCCACCACCTGTTTGAGCGCCTCAATCCCCTCGGCCGCCACCCGCGCGCGCTTGGCCCCCTCGAAGGTAAATGGACGGGTAACCACGCCGATGGTCAGGGCCTTGACCTCCTCCTTGGCAATCTGACCAATGATAGGAGCTGCACCGGTGCCGGTGCCCCCACCCATCCCGGCAGTGATGAAGACCATGTCGGAGCCCTGGAGCACCTCGCGGATCTCGTCCTGGGACTCCTCGGCGGCTTTGCGGCCCTGCTCTGGATCTCCCCCTGCACCCAGTCCACGGGTGACGGTATCGCCAATCCGCAGACAGGTCGGAGCCTGAGAGAGCATCAGGGCCTGGGCATCAGTATTGACCGCGATGAACTCGACACCCTGAAGTCCCTCCTGAATCATACGGTTGACGGCGTTACTGCCACCCCCTCCAACACCAATCACACGAATCTGCGCGAAGTTCTCTGCCAATCCTGCCATCTCAACACCTCCTAACATCCCAGAATTTGTCCTCCGCTTACCCGATGAATTGCGTCGTCTCCTGTCTCGTCCCGCTGACGACCATTGTCCCTGCATATGCATCCCTCCTCTACACCCCTACCCACAGACGATATCGCTTTACGACTTTTCCAACTCACCGCACTCATCCAGGCAACAAGTTGCGGAACCACCCAAAAAACCGTTTGGCCCATGGCGTCCGCACGGTCCGCCATCCACCTCCCTCTTCCCAGAGGGGCGTCCACCGGACCAGCCCGACCGCCACTGCTCCATCTGGACCACTTACTTTATCGGTCAACCCTGTGATCTCGCGCGGGATCCCGATCTGGACAGGCAGATCAAAGATCGAGCGCGCCAGGTCACGGAGCCCTGGGAGTCTGGCCGTCCCGCCACACAACACAACCCCGGCCGGGAGCAGTCCGTCGTAACCCGAACGCTTGATCTCCTGCTGGACGTTCTCCAGGATCTCCTCGCAGCGCGCTTGAATGATCTCGGCCAGTTTCCAGCGAGGGATTGGGATAGGATTACCCTCCCCATAGGGGGCCACGGTGAACCGCTCGTCCTCCGCGACCTGATTAGAGAGGGCATGCCCATGGCTCAACTTGATACGCTCGGCTACCTGCGAGGGCAGACGCAGACCAATCGCCACGTCGTTGGTGACATACTCTCCGCCCATCGGCAGCGATTTCGTGTGCCAGACGGTTCCGTCGATGAAGATCGCGATGTCAGTGGTCCCCTCCCCAATGTCCACCAGCACGACCCCCATCTCCTTCTCACTCTCTGTCAACACCGCATCACCGGCCGCCAAACTGGTCAATACGAGGTCCGTGGCCTGCAGCCCGGCCTCGGACACACATTTTCGGAGGTTCTCCAGTGCAGTGCTCGATCCCATGACAACGTGGGCCTCCACCTCCAGGCGGAACCCGTGCATACCCAATGGATTGCGCACGCCATCCTGTCCATCGACCGTATAAGTGCGCGGAAGAATGTGAATAAGTTCCTGGTTTTCGGGCAATACAATCGCCCCGGCCGCCTCCAATACACGATCCACGTCGTCAGACACAATGCCCCGATCCCGACGCGAAACCCCTACCACGCCGGTGCTGTTTCGGGAGGAGATATGCGCCCCGCTCACCCCCACATAGCAGCGCTCGATCTGAAACCCGCTGCTCTGCTCGGCCTGCTCCACCGCCTGCGCGATGGACGCCGTCGCCTGGGCCACATTGATGACCACGGCTTTCTTGATGCCACGGGCGGGAGCCTCTCCAACTCCCAAGATCTGCACACGCCCCTGTTCATCAACGTCCCCCACAATTGCGAGCACACGATGAGAACCGATATCGATCCCAACTTTGGCCATGCCATACCCCCTACCATAACGGTTCAAGTGCGTAGGTGACCCCTTGGACCGAGCGGACATCGATCACCCTTGGATGCACACCCCGCGCGGCCAGATCCCCTACCAGATCCCGGTAGAGATCCCAGCGTACCTTCATGTCACCACCCACCCCAAAAGCCACACGACATCCCTCGGGATCCGTCCAGATCAGGCCATAGCGTTCGTCATACGACAGAGCCTCTGCAGAGATCCCCAGGGAGGAGAGAGTCGCGATGCTCTGGAAGATCTCGACCACATACCCCATCTCCTCGGACGTAGCCTCTGCGGGGGCATCGACAGGCAAAGGGCCAGAGACCACAGGGAGGTCCTGACGCCGTCCGGCAGCGGGGAAGAAGACCCCCTCCCGATCCACCCAGTAGGTCTGCTCAGGCGCGGCCCACACCAGGATGGGGTCACGCTCGGTCACTTCGATCTCACACCGGGTCGGGAATATGGCACAACGCACATGGACGCTGGAAAGCTGGGGAAACTCTGAGAGGATGGCTTCCTCAGCTTTCGCTGGCCTCAACCCACTCCTATGCCTCCCCATCAGGTCAGAGGCCTCCTTGATCTTGAATGCCAGATTCTGCGAGGCTGTCCCTACAACTGTCGCGTCCTCCCAGTCCAGATACCAGGCATTGCCGAAAACCACCCACCCGGCCAGCGCTATCATACACACTGTGACCACCACAGTGGGCCAGCGGATCCTGACACGGCGGCGCGCAGTGTGAGAGACAACATGATGGCGCGGTCCAAGGAGTGCTGTCGTTCGATAGTAACGTCGCCGCTTCATTTTGCCTCCTCCACTCACCAAGCGTTCCCAATCACTCGCCCGCTACATACCCAGGGGCCTGAAAATGCGCTCGGATGACGCGTTCTCCGCGAATCGTTCGAGAGCCAGCGCGATCAGCCGATCAATCAGCTCGGGATAGGACAATCCCGAGGCCTCCCAGAGTTTGGGATACATACTGATAGACGTGAACCCGGGGATCGTGTTGATCTCGTTGATGAAGAGTTCGCCCGTCTCAGCCGAAAGCAAGAAGTCCACCCGGGCCATGCCCGCGCCATCGATGGCCCGATAGGCCTCCTCAGCCAGGGCCTGCACTTCCTCCTGGACCTGTGGCTCCAGGGGTGCCGGAATGAGCAACTGCGACGCCCGGTCACCTTCATCGAGATATTTGGCCGCATAGTCATAGAACTCGCGGCTAGGGATGATCTCACCGGGAATGGAGACCTCGACATCCTCGTTCCCCAATACGCTCACCTCGATCTCCCGCGCGTCGGGGACAGCCCGTTCGACCAGAATGCGCCGATCATACCGTGCGGCCTCGGTCATCCCAGCTTCAAGCTCCGCCCGGCTCCGGCACTTGGTGATCCCCACACTGGACCCAAGATTCGCCGGTTTCACGAAGACAGGATACCCAAGTCGGGCCTCGACCTGCTCCAGCCATACCTCAGATTGGCTCCGCCACTGTCGGCGCGTCAGCCAGAGGTAATCGGCCACGCGCAACCCGTGGGTGAGGGCCACGTCCTTGAACGCGATCTTGTCCATAGCCAGTGATGAGCACAACACGCCGGCGCCCACGTAGGGGATACCCGCCAACTCCAGCAGACCCTGTAGCGTTCCGTCCTCACCAAACGTCCCATGCAGCACAGGAAAAACAACATCTACCTCTGCGAGCTTCGTGAGCACATAGCGACTCATGCCCGAGCGGGATCCCTCACCGGAATCGACCCACAGGCCAGGCCGCTGAGGGTCGGCCAGAATGGTCGCGAAACGCATATCCGTGAGATCCTCGCGCAGCAGTGCTGATAACGGGTCCTGCCCCACGATCCAACTCCCCTGGCGGGTGATGCCAACCGGGATGATCTCATACTTCTCCTGATCCATGGCTGCCATCACGGAACGGGCAGAGGCAAGGCTCACCTCATGCTCTCCTGAACGCCCCCCAAAGACCACAGCCACTCGCAACTTTGTCATCGTCATTGTCTCTGCCTATCCCTGATATCCATCCCCAGACGCGCCTCGCCTTGCCAGCACAGTCTCACGTACTCCAGGCCCGCCGGGAAGTATCGAGGTGGTTCACCAGGCCCGACTCTGAGAGGATCTCTACCTCTGGCTCGAGCCAGACTCCGAACACCTCAAACACTCGCGCGCGCACCAGTCTCACCAGGGCGCAAAAATCCTCGGCAGTCCCCGCGCCCTCGTTGATGAAAAAGTTCGCATGCTGCGTCGAAACCACCACATCACCTCGCCGCTGCCCTTTCAGCCCGGCGGCCTCGATAAGGCGTCCGGCATAATCCCCGGGAGGGTTCTTGAAGGTCGATCCCAACGTCCTGCCGGCCGGTTGTGTTCGCTTGCGACGATCGGCGTACTCCTGGGCCTTTCGCCGCAGGTGATCAGGATGCGCCGCGTGAAGCTGAAGCTCGGCACGCAGCACCACCCACGGTTCTCCATGCCCCTTAAGCCTGCTGGTGCGATACCCAAATTGGAACCACGGTGCATCCACCCGTTGTACCTCCCCCTCGGGATCCAACACCTCAGCCCACCGCAACAGCCGACTGATCTCACCTCCGAACGCGCCCGCGTTGTTGACGATCGCCCCGCCAAACGTCCCAGGCAGCCCGATCGCCCAGGTGAGGCCACCCCACCCACGTGCCACAGCCATCCGTGCCACCTTCACAACACTGGCCCCCCCAGCAACGATCAGGCGGTGTTCATCACCAAAGAGTGCCTCATCCATTCGATTCAAGATCACCAGTCCGCGCACTCCCTCATCTGGGAGGAGCACATTAGTCAGCCCCCCATACACCCGCCAGGGCATCGCCATCGCCTCCGCCATTTGCACTGCGCGCAGGAGAGTCTCTTGATCGCGGACCGTCAACAGCACATCCGCTGGCCCGCCGATCCCCACACCGGAATAGCGTGCCAGAGGCACGTCCAGCCCAGCCTCACCTGGAAAGGCCTGGACGAATCGCTGAGCCACGTCAGGACGCAACCCCATGATCCCTTCCTGCCTCACACGTCTCCACGGCCGTACCTGTCCCATTGGCCTCCTCAAGCTGTGCCAAAAGGCGTTGGCCCACCCGATACTCGTCACCGGCTCCCATGAGCAAAATGACATCTCCAGGCTGCGCTATCGCCTGCAGATGCTCAACGGCCTCATCCAGGGTGGAAGCCGCCCACACCGCTCCATGCTGGAGGTCGCGGGCCAGCATCTCAGCAGTCAACGTCCCGTCATCCACCTCCCGCGCCGCATAAATCGGGAGGATCACCACCCGATCAGCCGCATCGAACGCCCCCATGAACGCCCTATACAGGGCGCGCACGCGGCTGAACGTGTGCGGTTCCCACACCGCGATCAGCCGACGCTTGCCGTAACGTCCCCGCGCCGCACGCAACACACCGCGGATCTGCGTAGGATGATGGGCATAGTCGTCAATGACCGTCACGCCCGCGCGCTCGCCCAACACCTCGAAACGGCGGCCGGTGCCGCTGAAGGTCTTCAAGGCTCTGAATGCCACACCCGACTCGATTCCCAACATCTGGCCCACAGCCAACGCCGCCAGGGCATTAGAGGCGTTATGCCGCCCAGGGATCCGCAGGGTCAACTGCCCCACGAGATCCCCTTGACGCCAGACGGTCAGGCTCACACCCCCCTGAGCACTGGGACGCACTTCCGTGGCCCGCCAGGCATAGGCAGCACTCTCATTCAGACCATAGAGGATCACCTCTTCACCGACCTCACGCCGGTGCTCGGCGATAGCAGCCGTCTCAGGATCATCGCCACAGGCGATCAATACACCGCCCTTCCGAATACCCGACACGAAACGCTCAAAGGCCCGCCGCACCGCATCCATATCCGCAAAACAGTCGGGGTGATCGAACTCCACATTGGTCACCACAGCAATCGTCGGCTCCAACGCCAGAAACGTCTCCCGGTACTCGTCAGCCTCAAACACGAAAAGCCGACTACGTCCAGCCCGGCCGTTCGTCCCCAGGTCCTTCATCACCCCACCCACGATGAACGAGGGGTCAGCGCCTGCCTCCACCAGGACCTTGGCGATCATCCCGGTAACGGTGGTCTTCCCGTGCGCCCCCGCGACCGCAACCACATCATAGCCCGCCGTCAGCCAGGGCAGGAACTCAGGGCGCCTCAGTACGGGCACGCCTTTGGCACGGGCCGCCTGGAGCTCCTCATTGTCATCTGGCACCGCCGACGAAGCCAGGACAAGATCCGGGACACCCACATTCTCGGCCGCATGGCCAATGAAGACAGGGATACCCTCCGCCTGCAAGGCCTCAGTGATGGGGGAGGCGCGCCGGTCCGAGCCCTGGACGCACACACCACGCCCATGCAGCACACGGGCGATAGCCGACATCCCGGCCCCACCGATCCCCACGATGTGAACCGCCTTCACATCCTGACGCTCTGACACCTTCTGCCTTGCAGCCAATGTCCCTCTATCCTCGCTCACACAAACACAATCAACACAAACGCAAATGCGACAGCAACCCCCACAAATAGCATCGGGCCCTCCAGCCACACCGTGGGCAGATAGCGCACGATGTCACGGGCCGCATCCGTCGCCGGCCCCGTGATCCCCCAGATGGTGTATCCCAACTGATCCAGGAATCCCCATACGGTCCCGACGACCAGGAAGCCATTGATCGCGCCCAGGAAGAACCCCAACAGGGTATCCTGCAGCTTTTCCTTGCGGGCGCGGGAACCCAGATGACTCGAGATCACTGTGGTCGCATAGCCGAACGCCACCACCACACCGAAGATCGCAAGACGCACGTAGAACCACGTCTTGGGATCGGTCTGTTGAAGCGACTGCAGCGACCCACCAAGTACCGGTACGTAGACAAGTGCCACATACTCGATAAAGCGGGCCAGAACCACGCTGAAGGTCACCAGGAGCTCCTTCGCCCACCCGCGTAGCGCACCAATCAAGGCGAACAGGATCACCAAGCCTGTAAACACAGTCTCTAAAGGAACCATCGCTTCATCCTTATGCGCTTATGGAGCCTTACCCATCAACAGACTTCTCCCACCAGCCCAAGCATCAAACGTGCAATATCCTCCGCCGCCTTGGGCCTGGCCAGCCCCCGGGCCGCCTCTGCCATGGCCGTAAGGCGTTCGGGGGCCTCGAAGAGTGACGCTACAGTGGGCACCAGACGCTCCTCCAATGTCGCATCCTCAACGACTATGGCGGCCCCTCGATCGGCCAACCATGCAGCGTTCACTCGCTGATAGCGCCATGCGTGGGGATAGGGGACCAGGATCCCCGGCAGGCCGAAATAGGGGAACTCCCCCAGCACTCCAGCCCCTGCTCGCGCGACGGCCAGATCGGCAGCCGCCAGCGCGGCTCCCATCCTCTCATGCAAATAGGGATAGGCGTGATAACGTGCCTGCACCTCCTTAGGAAGTGCGTCGCGCGCCTGCACCACCTCAGGCCAATCGAGCGTGCCCGTGATATGCACCACATATGCCATCTGGGTCAACGCTGCGATGTGATGCATCGTGGCCCGGTTGATGGAGCGAGCCCCTCGGCTCCCACCAAAGATCAGCAGGACCCGCACGTCCTGATCCAGTTGAAGCGCACTTCGCCCCTTCTCCCGAGTCCACTGCGTGATGCGCTCTCCCAGGGGATAACCCGTCACGACCGCCTTGCCCTCAGGAAAGTATTGCAGCGAATCGGGCACCGACACAGCCACCCGGCGTGCCAGACGAGCGACAGCTCGCACCGATTGCGCCGGCTCGATGTCGGGCAGAAATACCAGGATCGGAACTCCCTCCTGACGCGCCGCGAGGGCCACAGGTCCGCTCACATACCCACCTGTCGTCAGAAGCGCCAACGGTCGTTCACGACGAACGTGACGCCAGGCCGCGAAAAGCCCGCGAGCGAGCGTCCAGCCGTTCCGCACCACATTGAGGATGCCCACACCATGCAAGCCGCCGGCAGGCAGCCCAATGAATGGGATACCCTCACGCTGAACGATCTCACGCTCCATGCCCGCTATCGTGCCCACCCAGGTCAACTCCACTTCACTACAGAGAGCGACCAAAGCCTGGGCGACGGCGAGCGCCGGATAGACGTGTCCGCCAGTTCCGCCACCAACGATCCAAAGCCTCATCCCATACCCCTCGTGGGCGTCCCCTAGAGACGCTGAGCAATAGCCCCAGGCCCACCAGATTGACTACCATGCCCGTCCCCCCATAACTGAAGAACGGGAGAGCGGTGCCCGTAGGAGGAAACAACCCCACCATGACAGCGATGTTCAGCGCAGCCTCGCTGACAATCATCGTGGTAACCCCAAATGCGATCAGCGACCCGAAGGGGTTCACCGTGCTCAGGGCGATACGATAGCCGCGCCAGGCAAACACCGCGAACAGTCCCAGAACAACCAGGCATCCCAATAACCCTGTCTCCTCAGCGATTACCGCAAAGATGCTGTCCGTATGTGGCACCGGCAGATAGCCAAACTTGAGCACGCCGCGCCCCAGGCCCGTCCCGGTCACGCCCCCATGGCTGATGGCCTGGAACGCACGCCACACCTGATAGGGCATCTTTGTCGGATCGGAAAAAGATGCGATCCACTCCGCGAGGCGCTCGCGTGAGTAGGGCACGAGCACAGCGAACAGCCCACCACCCACGGTACCGATTATCGCCGTGAAGAAGATCTGCAGCGGATCCCCCCCGGCAAAGAAGAACATGAGCAGTCCTGTGCCTATGAGTAGAAAGGCTGTGCTCAGATCCCTCTGCGCCATGACCAGGACGGCGGTCACACCGATAATCACACCAAAGGGGATCAACGCCGTCTTCACCTGATTGAGTTCCTCACCCTTGGACGCCAGCCAGGCTGCGACATAGATCACCGTGATCAGTCGCGCCAATACTCCAGGCTGAATCGAGCTTCCCCCCACAAGTCCCCTGCGCCCCCCCCACACCTCATTGCCAAAGAGCACGGTGATGAGCAACATCGCCAAAGTTACTCCTAACAAGGGCAGAGCCACCTTGGCCCAGACCGAATAGGGGATACGCGTGACCAGGACCGCCGCCGATGTGCCAATCAATATCCAAAGGATCTGCTTTCGCCAGAAGTCATCCCCCACGGCGAAGGAAGCACTGAACAGGGCTAGCACGCCGAAGGCAACGATCAGCACAGTGACGAGGATCAAGAGCCTGTCCACTGAACCTGTGCCATCTCTATGTCGATCCACGTTTTCCTCCCAACCCAAAGGCTACAGCCTCAGTCCTCAAGCGCTGCCACCCAGCGCTTGAAACAGTCCCCTCGCTCGGCAAAATCCTGAAAAGCATCAAAGCTCGTGCCGCCTGGTGAAAGCAACACCACATCACCCGGTCGCGCCAACTCGCTCGCCAGAGTCACCGCATTCCGGAGGTCACCCGCTCGAAGCAGCCGTTCCATGGCAATCCTCTTACCCACAGCCTCCGCTCGTTCCCAGGCTTCCCTCACATGCTCTTCGATCAATGGCGCTGCCTCACCGAAGAGGATGAGCACACGCACTCTCTCGACGACGCGCTCAGCGAACAGCCCCCACGGGAGATCTTTGTCGCGTCCCCCAGCCAGCAACACCAGTGGCTCCTCAAATGAGGCCAAAGCCGCCACTACCCGCTCTGGCGTCGTGGCAATCGAGTCATCGATCCACAGCACACCTCGACGACGGCACACCTCCTCCAACCGATGAGACACCCCTGTGAAGGCGGCAATCGCCTGACGCATCCCCTCCACCGTCGCCCCAGCAGCATCAGCCAATGCGATAGCCGCCAGCACGTTCTGCACATTGTGGAATCCACGCAGCCGGATGGCATCACGCCGTGCCACGACAGTCTCATGTCCCTGGTGTCGCAACACCAACTCACCCCCATGCAGGTAAGTCCCCTCCTCGACATGGGTCAAACCGCTGAAGAAACGTACCTGCCCCACCGCATACCCTGCCAGAGCCCGCGTCCTCTCGTTGTCGTATCCCAAGACCAGCACATCCTGCGGGCCCTGATAATCCATGATGTGACGTTTGGCAGCGATATAGGCCTCCATAGTATGATGGCGGTCCAGATGATTCGGTGTGATGTTCAGCAGGCCCGCCACAGGAGGGCTCACATCCATCAGCTCAAGCTGGAAACTGGATAGCTCCACCACGACACGATCCGTCTCCTGAATATCCGACAGCGCGTTGAGCAGCGGATACCCTATATTGCCGCCCACCCAGGTCCGGAAACCCGAAGCTTCCAGCATGCGACCCACCAGGGCAGTCGTCGTCGTCTTGCCCGCCGAGCCCGTGATCCCCACCACGGGTGCCGGACAGCGTGTCATGAACTCCTGCGCGTCGTTGCTCAGTGGAATGCCACGGCGCAAGGCCTCCTGCACCAGCGGTATCTCCGGAGAGACCCCACCGCTCAGACAGAGCAACTCGCAGCCATCCAAAAGGCTCACCGGGTGCTGCCCCAACACGTACTTCACAGGCAGGTCCGCTAGCTCATCCAACTGACCGGAAAGTTGAGTGGCCTCACGTAGGTCCGACACCACCACGTGAGCGCCTCTCTCGGCAAAGAAGCGCGCCAGCGCTTTGCCCTGACGCGCAAGCCCCAGGATGACGACGGATTTAGGCGTCGGCTGAGCTCTCAATCGTCGCCTCCTCATCACACAATGCGTCCACCACTTGCTCGAGATGGATAGCCCGTGACCCCTTAACGAGAACTAGATCCCCCGGCCTCAGGATAGAGGACACCACATCCACAGCCTGTCCACTATCCGCTGCCCAATGAACTCGCGCTGCAGACATACCCCGCGAGCGGGCCCCTTCTGCAATCAGCCGGGCCGCTTCGCCCACCACCACCAGCTCAGAGAGCACCTCGGCTGCCCGCAGCCCTACCTGCCGATGTCCTTCCTGCTCATAAGGACCGAGTTCCAACATATCACCCAATACAGCGACCCGACGCCCCGCATGTGGAAGCTCTGCCAGGAAATCGAGCGCCGCCAACACTGAGGGCGGGCTGGCGTTGTAGGCATCGTCGATGAGCACAATCCCATCCCGCCCTTGCTTCACGACCATGCGCGGCCGTGGCCCGCGACTGGCCAACCCGGCCCTGATCTCCTCCCATGTCAGCCCCTCCACCAGACCCGCCGCAGCGGCCCGCAGCACTGCATAGACACTGTGGCGGCCCAGCAGGGATGCCTCCACTGGCACACTCGTCTTGCCCTCGTGCAACGTCATCCGCACGCCTCGCAGGCCCATGAGCTCGACCTCATCGGCCCACAGATGGGCTTCCGGCGAGGTACCATACGTCATCACCCGCGCCTGGGTATAGGCTGCCATCTCGCGCACCCGTGGGTCATCTTGGTTCAGGATCGCGACCCCGCGCGGCGCCGCCGGCAGGCTCTCCACCAACTCTCGCTTACCGCGTGCAATGGCGTCCAGGCTCCCTGCCCGCTCCGCGTGAACCGGTGCTACATTGGTCACAATCCCCACATCCGGATGGGCGAGTTCGGCCAGGAAACGAATATCGCCAGGAACATACATCCCCATCTCCAGGACCGCACGCTCCACCGTGGCGTCTAACCGCAGCAGTGTCAGGGGCAGACCCAGCTCGTTGTTGTAGGACGCCGGATTGCGGCTGACCCGATAGCGTTTCTCCAATACCTGTGCCACCAACTCCTTGGTGGTGGTCTTACCCACACTCCCCGTGATACCAATCACACGCACCGGAAGCTGCTGTCGCCACCATCGGGCGCTCCCCTGGAGTGCCTCCAACACCCTGGATACACGTACCACCAGGGGCGGCCGAAGGGCCCTGCTACGATCCAACGGTCTGCTCAGGTCCAACACCTTGCCCTCATGGCGGTCGAGGGTCACATCATGCTCGATCACCGCCCCCACTGCCCCTCGCTGGAGAGCGTCCTGGACGAAGTCATGCCCATCGACATGCTCACCCTCAAAGGCGAAGAACAGACTGCCTGCCTTGGCCTCGCGCGAGTCAATGATAGGCCAAACTGGCATCTCCAGTCCAGGCGGATGCCAGCCAGTCAATGCTTCGACAAAAGAGGCCAGGGTTAATTGACGCGCCATGCCATACCTTTCCCTTAAGGCCCTGCCCACCCCTCGGTAGGTGGAATCCCCAACAGGACAAACAGGCGAGAGGCCACCCGCTGGAAGACCGGGGCCGCGGTCTGGGTCCCCCAGCGCAGGTGCATGGGCACCTGAGGCCTGTCGAGTTTCACCAGGATCAGTATCTGTGGGTCAGGGAGCGGGCCGAATCCCAGGAAAGAGGTGATCACATCGTCCCTCTCATACCCGCCACTGACCGGAATCTGGGCGGTACCCGTCTTCCCAGCAATGCGATAGCCTGGAACCTGAGCCATCTTCAGCCGATTGGCCACCGTGTTTGCCATCAGCTCTGTCACATAGTCGGCGGTCTCCGGATGGAGCACCACGCTGAGCACTCGTGGTGGCGTCACCGATCGCCGCCCGTCGGGGTAACGCCGCTCAGCCACGATATAGGGCGCCATCATGGTGCCATGGTTGGCCAGAGCGGTGGCAGCCGTCGCCAACTGCAACGGAGTCACACTGATCCCCTGACCAAAGGCATTGGTCGCCAAGAAACCGTCCTCCCAACCCAGATCAGAGGGCAGGTGCACGACTCCTGGGGACTCGCCCACCAGCCCAATGCCTGTGCGCTGCCCAAATCCAAAGCGCCGGATGTAGGCGTAGAAGACCTCAGGTCCCATGACACGGGTCGTCAACGTGGCTACCCCTGTGTTGAGCGAGTAGTCCAGGATCCCTTGCAGATTCTGCTGCCCATACCCCTTTCGATCCCAGTTCCGAATGAAAACGCCGCCATACTCCACGACCCCTGTATCATAGTAGGACCAGTCGGCCGTGACTCGCCCGGAGTCGACGGCCGCAGCTACGACAAACGGCTTAAATACCGAACCCGGCTCATAGTCCCTGAGAGCGGGATCAGCAAAGAGGTCTCGTGCATCTCCCCCATAGCTCATATAGTCGTACGGCCTATAGGTAGGCCGACTGGCACTCGCCAGAATCGCCCCCGTGCGGGGATCCATCACCAGGATGGTCCCAGAGGCAGCACCAAACTCAGCAAGCGCTTTGTCGAGCTCTCCCTCCACGAAGGCCTGGATAGTGCGATCAATGGTCAATACGAGATCCGCTCCGGGATATGTACGAACTTCTGTGCTGGCCAGTTCCTCACTGAGAGGCTCAGAGAGGACATTCACGACCCCCTGGTTCTGGACTGATTGTGGTCGCAGGAACCGCTGCTGCGCCGCCTCAACCCCATAGCCGACGCCCTCCTCATTGACGAAGCCCAACACGTGAGCCGCCAATGCCCCCTCGGCGTAGTAACGACGCCAGGTCTCCTGAAGCGAAAGCCAATCCCATTTCCTCTCCGTCTGGGAATTTTCAGCCCGTTTGTTCTGTGCCGTGATCACCTCTGTGATCGCATGGGCCGTCTCCACACTGACGCCTCGCGCCAGATAGACCCAGGGATACTCAGAGTCCAACAGCGACATAAGTTCAGAGATCTCCATTCCCAAGATCGGGGCCAGACTGGTTGCGATCGTGGGAACATCCGTGGGCTGTATCGCCGTCAGTTGTGCACCCACGTCGTAGGTCGGTACATTCCCGATCAGCAGATCCCCATTGCGGTCCAGGACCCGTCCTCGGGGCGGCTCAGGCAACGCATAAGTACGGTAAATAGTGTCTTCCACCACATCCTGATACTCTCCCCGATCCAGGACCTGAAGCTGTACCAGCTTCACCAGGATGAGAGCGAGGGCCACAACCAGCAGGGCCACCACGACCTGCAGGCGCGCTTCGGGATTTCGCGGCATACTCAACGTCCTCCCACAATCAGGTACTCTACCTGCTCTGCCGGCACATAGCCCAGTTCAACAGAACGCACCTGCAGCACCGGGATTGAGCTGAGCCTGGCGATCTCCGCCTCGATGAGACTATTCTGTCGCTGAATCTCTATCAACCGCTCATTCAAAGCCCAGAGCTCCCCACCCAACCGTGCCGTGCTCCACAGAACGCCCATGTAGACAAACGCAAGGACCACAACGATCGCGATCAGCAGAAGGAGACGGGCCATAGCCGCGCGATCCAGGGGCTCCGTCCGCCGCCGCACGCCATGCATCTCCTTTTGCCACACCGCACCCATATCTCTAACTACTCCATTACGCTCTCACACATCAACCCCGATCAAAGCCGCTCCACGATCCTCAGCTTCGCACTGCGACTCCGCGGATTGGCCTCAACCTCCTCGGGAGACGGCACAATCGGCTTCCGCACCAGCAACTGTATGGTCCTACGATGGTGACACTGACATACAGGCAACTCCGGTGGGCAGATGCAATCACGCGCCTCCTGCTGGAAAAAACGCTTGACAATCCGATCCTCCAGGGAATGAAAACTTATCACAGCCAGTCGACCGCCCGGCTTCAAAGCCATCAATGCCTGCGGCAGAGCCCTCTCCAAGATCTCCAACTCCCGATTCACAGCTATCCGCAAAGCCTGGAACGTCCGCGTTGCCGGATGAACCCGTCCCCGCCGCCCAACTGCGCGTGCAACCACCTCCGCGAGCTGCCGCGTCGAAAGAATAGGACGAGCTCGCACGATGGCTTGTGCGATAGCCATAGCGCGTGGTTCCTCGCCATAGCGACGCAACAGATCAACCAGCGTCTCCAAAGAACTCTCATTGACCAGATCAGCCGCCGTAGGCGACTCAGAACCAGGATCGAAACGCATGTCCAACGGCCCA
Organism: uncultured Anaerolineales bacterium; assembly: GCA_964530185.1. Lineage (GTDB taxonomy): Bacteria > Chloroflexota > Anaerolineae > B4-G1 > SLSP01 > PWVB01. Next base: position 50,313 of record CAZHBB010000001.1, on the reverse strand, counting down.
TCCACCTGAAAGGCGAACCCCCGTTGGGCATCCTGGATCTGCCAGGACGAAAACCCCAGATCAAAGAGCACCCCATCCAGCGGGGTGACCCCTTCTCTCTGAGCAACGGCTAGAAGATCACCGTAGGAGGCATGGATGACCTTCGCACGGTCACCATAGCAGGCCAGTCGCGCCGATGCCCGCGCCACAGCCTCTGGGTCACGGTCAAGCCCAAGCAAAGTCCCCGTGGGAGCACTGGCCTCCAGGATAGCCGCCGCATGCCCACCGCCTCCTACCGTCGCATCAAGGTAACGTCCCCCAGGCCCTACGGCCAGGCCTTTCACCACTTCTTGAAGCAAGACCGGGACATGACCCACCGGAGACGGATCTAGATGTCCACGCCTTCCCATATCCCGTGGTCCTCGTCAAGCTCAGCCAACTGTTGCTCGTTCTGATCATGCCAGCGCTGCGGATTCCAGAGCTCGATGAAGTTGTAGAGTCCAATGACAAGGACCTCAGATGACAAGTCTAGCCCAGCGTATTCCCGCAGATGCTCAGGGATCAAGATTCGGCCCTGGCGGTCGAGCTCGAGGTTTGCCGCTGGCGCAAAGAAATGTCGTCGCAGAGCCCGCCCCCGAGGATTGGTGAGTGGCAGTGACGTCACTTTGTCGCTGAGCTCCTGCCAGACTCGCGGTGGATAGAGGGCCAGACACCGATCCATACCACGAGTTACGACAACCTCAGAGGGCAACTCCTCTCGATAGCGAGAGGGGATGGTTAGCCGTCCCTTGTCATCCAGCATATAGGTGTACTGGCCCAAGTACACGATTCACCACCTAGGGGTCCTAGACGACGACATGGGCAGTAGAGCCACGACGCCCCACTTTGCCCCACAATCTTCCACCATTATACAACAAACCCCAAAACGATGCAATAGCCTAAAAGTCATCCAACAAATATCTCAAAGTCATATCTTTGTATCTCTTTTTGAATGTCCCCTCAACCGCTGTGTATTCCTTAAGTGTCGAGCAGTTCTACCAGGGTCCAGCGTGGGCCGTGATTCGCACCCTTGTCGCAAAGCCGCTCTCCGCATGGAGAAACATCTGCATGGTACAGAGTGTCACCATCGCACCAGGAACATGCGGGGCTACGGCCCCCCAAGGACGCTTTGATTGCGACCATGATGCCGCTATAATGCAGTCATGCTTCATATCGAGCAGTTACACCACGCCATCATTGAGATGCGGAGACAGGCGGGCGCTCGCCAACAACTGCGCGCATCTCTCCTGAAACTCGCCATGCGATGGCTGAGCGATCTCCCAGAAGACAGCCAACTACGAACCCGGCTCCTGCCCCTGGTGGACGAGGGCCCCAACGGGATAGGCCTGCTACCAGCCGAAGACACACCGTGGGCCATCCAGATCCCATGCCCCCGTGTGGACCGCAGCCGGGTCGTCACCATCGGCGTCGATGGCTCTCAGATCTATCCCGATCGACACGCACCGCTCCTCTACTACCTCTTGCACATCGGCGCCCTGCTCTTTCGCTACACGCAACAGGCGCCGGAGACGTACACCCGAGCATGGCTGCGATACCAGGATGAGGATCTTTACGACGCTCATGGCTACCTGATCGATAGCGAAACCCTCAACATTGAGAGATCCATAAAGGAGATGGAGGTCGCTGCGGCGCTGGCCGAGAGGGAGAGAGCGCGTAGTGTCGCGCCCATCATCGTCCTGATCGATGGCCCTCTGCTCTGGCCCTACATGGAACGGAGTGCCGAGGGGAGCCACCTCAAGAGCTATCTATCGGCGTTGTCTCGCCTGCAAAAGGTCGGGGCCATCCCTGTGGGATATGTCGATCGTCCTGGAGGGCGCCTCTTGCTGACGCTGCTATGGGTCAGCCGCCAAATCACCGAGGGAGCAGCGGAGGAACCCGCGGGGCAATTCCCCCTACGGGGGCTCACAGATCTAGCTCTCATGGAACAGGTGCTCACGCCTGGCAGCCGGACGGCGTGGTTCACACGCCTCAGTGCAACAAATCGGCTCCACGCGCTTGCCGGCCAGGAGATCTGGCTGTGTTATGGGAAGTTCGGAAGCCCGGCTGGGGCCTCAGTGGCGCGTGTCGAGGTACCGGCCTGGGCAGCCCGGGACCGGGAAGCCATGGATATGCTGCAGTCCGTCCTCCAGCATCAAGCGCAGGTCCTGAGCGGGTATCCCTATGTCCTGGCCCGGGCCCACGAGGAAGCACTGGTGACGTCCAGGGACAAGGGAGTCCTGGAGCAGGCCATACAACGCGAACTACTGCGGGACGGACTCTATACAGAGCCCTCCGCCAAAGCACAGCAAAAGTCCCTTCTGAGCCACCGATAGACCTGACAAGGCCCAACGAAGTGAGTGAAACCATGACCAACTATCATACCATTGTCATCGGCAACGTCCTACGCGCAGATATCCGGGGGTTCGTGGTGGCGTCGCGCATTCCCGAGCCCGAGGTACCGACGTTCGGCACGTTTGTGCGCGCACCGATCCAACAGGGACAGACAGACCTGATCGGCATCGTTCACAACATCCGCCTTCAAGATGACCCCTTCCTCCGCACACTGGCTGCCACCATCGCGCCCGACGACCCGCAGTATGCAGAGGTGATCCAGGACCAACGCGAGAACCGCGCCCTGCCTGTAGAGATATCCGTGGCGGCCATCGGCTATCGGATGGCTGGGGGTGGATCTTTCATCTACGGGTTTCCTCCCCAGCCCCCCATGGTGTTATACAGCATCGCGGTCTGCTCTGATCAAGAGGTAAAAGCCATCACGGCCTCCCCTGAGTTCATGCGCACTTTGCTCGACGCACCAGACTTACCGACCGATGAACTCATCCCCGCGGCCCTGGAACGGGCTGCCGCACTTCGCCCCGCGTCTGAGGTCGAACACTTCCTGGTGGATTCCGGGAGATATCTGGCACGCTACCTGGGGCGCGACCCCGTGCGCCTGGATCGGATTCTGCGCAGGTTGGAGTCCCTATACACAGCCGCACGTCCCACATAGCCAGACACAGTGGGGGCTGCCCTTGGGCAGCCCCCACTCGACATCCTTATCGTGAGAAGACTCAAGCTTTACTGGCTCCGTCCCAGCCTGACCGCCTCAATGAAAGCCGCCGCACGCCGCGTCAGCTCTGCCATATCCCCCTGGTCCAGCAGGGACTGATTGACCAGACTGCTCCCCACCCCCAAAGCCGCCGCGCCCTGTCTGATGAATTCACTTGCGGTCTGCAGGTTGACGCCTCCCACAGGCACGATTTTGAGCTGCGGCAGTGGGGCGAGGATTGCCTTGATCATCGCCGGACCTCCGACGCTGGCAGGAAAGAGCTTCACCATATCGGCGCCGGCCTCCCAGGCTGTCAGAGCCTCGGTGGGGGTAAAGATACCCGGAACCACCGGCACACCATACCGGTTACAGAGCGCCACCACATCTACGTTCAAGGTGGGTGCCACGACGAAACCCGCCCCCGCCAGGAGAGCAGCGCGGGCTGTCTCAGCGTCCAGCACAGAACCCGCTCCAAACAGCACCTCATCCCCATAGCGCCGGCTGGCCTCCTCGATGACCTGCAACGCACCCGGCGTGGTCATCGTCACCTCGATCGCCCGCACACCACCGGCACGGATCGCATCAGCCGCCGCGATGAGCTGATCAGAACTCTGGGCGCGCATGATCGCGATCACCCCCGTCTCCTGGATGAGACCGAGCTTTTCCATCTTGTCCATCACTTCCTCCCTCTACATCTGTATGGGTCAGTTCAACGCGCCGTTCGCTTGCCCCCGCCCAGCACATCGGCCCTCAACAACGCCTGGACCTCCTCCTTGGTCACAATGGGCAGGTCGAACATCAATGTCTGCTTGATGCGGGTCGCCGCATCGCCCACCAACACGCCCTTCTCGATGCCCGCAGGCGTGAACCCTTCTGAGAGCAACCCATAATAGAACCCGGCATTCCAGGTATCGCCACCACCCAGGCGGTCCCAAAGGGTGATCGGTCTGACCGCGGGTGAACGGAAGAAATTCCCGTCGGCATCCACGGCTGCCGATTCCCAACGGTGCTGCTCGAAGTTGTCTGGATAGCGGATGGTGATGGCCACGATACGTGTGCGGAAGCGCCGATGGATCTCCACCGCGAAGGCCCGGATGTCATCATCCTCAATAGGACCGATATCGCCATCGACGATCTGCTGTGCCGAGTATTGACCGCAGCCAAAGCCATAGATCCTGGCCATATCCTCGATGGAGGTGATGAGAATGTCCACGAAGTCCGTAAGGATGGGAGTCAGCACCTCTCGAGCCTGTTCGGGGGACCAAAGCGTCGAGCGATAGTTGTAATCCAGGCCCACCCAACAGTCGGTTGGTTTGTGCTGAATGGCTTCCTGAAATGCCGCCAACGGCCCATTGTGCGCATAGCCACTATGGTTCGCCAATCCAAAGGTGATACCCGAGGTATGGAACAGTTTGCAGCCCTCAAGCACTTTCCCCCAGTCCACCATGCCCGCGTCAAGACGCGAGGCAGCGGAATACATCCGCTGGTACACGCCCACATTCTTGCGAGGCGTGCGCCCTATCTCATAGATGAAACGCCCAATAGGCTCCGTTTTGGAGGCCCACACCAAGTCATCCGTGTTCACGCCATGTTCACGGGCCACGTTACGCACCATGTGCCCATAGGGATTGTCCGGGACCCGTGTGATGTAGGCGCTGGGAATCCCAAAGCGAGCCAGTGCAATGGCCAGGGTGTACTCGCTGCCTGCCAGCGATAAATGGACCAACCGCGTGCGCTCCGGTCGTTCCTTATCCGCTGGGGTATCGCGCACCATCACCTCCCCAAACGTCACGAATACGGGCCTTCCCCCTCGGAGTGCGCTCAAGTCATCCTTGGTAATGTCATACTTCAACCTAGTGTTCCCCATTGCTCCCTCCTGTCTACGCAGGTGTTACGTTCTCTGTGCTCCCATCCAGGCCGCGAAGCCCCTCCAGAGTGGGCCGAAGACCACCTGCGACCTTATCAGCCCACCGCGTGGGCTCAGGCAACCGTCGCCCCCGGCAACACGTCAACACATAGTGAATAGCCGTGTCCAGGTCAACTCTATGCCCAATCGAGACAAACACAGGCTTAACGCCAGTGCGAGTTCTCACCACCGCGCCGATGACTTCGTGGGTGTCCCTGTCATACAACGGGGACACGCTGCCGGCCTCTGTCCCCGGCATCTCATAAGTCCCACACAGCCGCCTCTTGGCGCATCCAATGGATGGCACATCCAACAACACGCCAATGTGACTGGCAAGCCCCAACCGGCGTGGATGAGCGATGCCATGTCCATCGAAGATGAGCAGATCCGGCACCACTTCGATCTGGGCCAGGGCCTGCAGCACCGCTGGGGCCTCCCGGAAACTCAGCAGGCCCGGCACATACGGGTAAGTCACCGGACACCGAGCCACGGCGTAGTCCACCACGGTCAACGTCGGATAGTCCAGGACGACGACTGCACCCACGGCAGTCTGGTCGCGGTAGCTGGCATCTACACCCGCAACCCTGCGAACCTCTCCCAGATCCGGTTCGCGACGCACGCGCTCTGCCAACCGCCTCTGAAGCGCTATCGCTTCTTGCGGCGCCAGGTCCCAGCGATGCACCAGATCCGGACGTACTGTTAGTCCCCCCATGGATGTTACACTATGTTCAAAATCCTAGAAACGCCCCACCCGGTCGATGCCCTCATCGACGGAGAGCATAATGTCATCGAACAGTTGGCGCATCAGCTCACACTTCAGATCCTGATAGGCAGGGAGATCCCACAGGTTATGGAACTCGTCCGGGTCCTCCTCCAGATCATAGAGCTCCCCAACATCATGCCCATGATAGACAACCAGCTTGAACCGCTCGGTCCGTATCATGTTGGCATGGCTGGCATATGGACGGTCCAGGGCATCATGATACTCACTTCGCACGAACTTGCGATGAGCGGTCGGAGCAACTGTACCCTCTAAGAGAGAAAGCAGCGAGCGCCCCTGGACGTGAGATGAAATGGGCAGGCCCAACGTCTCCAGCAACGTGGGCACGATATCGATCAACCCCACCAGCGCCTCACTCCTGACACCAGCCACGAACTGCCCAGGCCAACTGAAGATGAGAGGGACGCGCACGGCACCCTCGTAGAAACGGCATCCCTTCCACAGCAGCCCGTGATCGCCAAGCATCTCGCCGTGATCGCTGGTGAAGATGATCAGCGTGTTCTCGCGCTGTCCCGTTGCCTCCAGGACGTCTAGCAGGCGTCCCACTTGAGCGTCGATCAGCTCTATCTGCGCATAGTAAGCTGCCACCATCCGGCGGGCATCGTAACTCGTAGGCGGCAGGGGATCTTCCGTCTGGTGGTCGATACCCCGGAAGCGAAGCTGATGCGAGAGATCCCCTTCATGGTAGAGGGGCAAGGGGATATGGGACCAGTCCATCCGCTCCAGATAACTCAGGGGAGGATCGAAAGGGGGATGGGGATCAAATGGATTGATCGACATCAACCACGGCCCTGGGTGATCCTCTGTGATGAAAGCGATCGCCTCATTGAAACACCAGGTGGTTTGATGAAACTCGGCTGCAATACCCGGACGACAATATCCCGGGACGTGCCAGGCGCTGTCCAGGTCCGCGTTGTAAGCCTCCTCCCACACCACGCCCTGTTCACGCAGCCACGCTTGATAATGATGGGCTTCCGTGGGCCAGAAACGCTCCGGATGTGGGTGATGACTCCAGCGAAAGAAAGTGTATCCATAGGCGTCCTCCGGCAGCCACTCGACTCGGCCGTGAGCAGCCGTGAGGTGAAGCTTGCCCGCCAATCCGCAGTCATATCCGATGTCACGCAGCGTGCGGGTGATCAAACGCGCCTGTTCTGGGAACCAACCATCTCCGTTGCGGTTCACATGGATTGTGCTGGGGTACCTGCCCGTCAGAAAACTGGCGCGGCTGGGCGTGCAGATCGGGCTCTGCGAATAGGCCCGAGTGAAAGCCACACCCTCGGATACAAGACGATCGAGATTGGGCGTATGGATGTGGGCATTCCCCAAAGCGCCAATGGTGTCATAACGTTGCTGATCCGTGCAGATCCACAGGATATTGGGACGATTTGCTGACATACCAGCCTCCTCTGGACACATCCGGCTTTATGACCGAACCAAGTCTAATCACAACGCCCGTGACGTCCAGCCGCATGACTGCGTAATTCCCCGGTGCCATGACTATACCGGGCCGGACATTGCGGGAACTTCTGTCCCCCAGTACCCCATGAGTGCAGCCCACTTCACCTGACGCCCCCGTTCATCTCTCTGAACCCCAACAGTGGTCCCTCAGCCCGCAAACTGCTGTCTATTTGCCCCCATGAGGCGTCTGACTACAATGACGTCGATCGAGCGCATGATTCTGAGAATCGGGGGGCAGCGAACGCATGTACATCATTGGAGAGGAAGAAGTTGAGGCAGTGCGCCGCGTCATCGAGTCGGGGCAGCTCTTCCGCTACAGGGGCGGCGAGGGAGGCGAGACGGACCAGTTCGAGCGTGAATGGTCAAAGACGATCGGCGTGAGACACACGATCGCGGTCACCAGCGGCACAGCCGCCCTGATCTGCGGTCTGGTGGGCATGGGCATCGGCCCCGGCGATGAGGTAATCGTCCCTGGCTACACCTTCATCGCCACCGCTCTCGCGCCGCTGGCGGTAGGGGCCGTACCGATCATTGCCGAGGTCGACACCTCGCTCACCATTGACCCTGAAGACATCGTCCGCAAGATCACACCACGGACCAAGGCCATCATTCCGGTCCATATGGTGGGATTGCCGTCCAACATGGATGCCATCATGGACATAGCACACCATTACGGCCTGCGCGTGCTGGAGGATGCCTGTCAGGCCGATGGCGGTTCCTATGGAGGCCAGCGATTGGGCTCCATAGGCGATGCCGGGGCCTTTTCCTTCAACCACTTCAAGATTATCACATGTGGGGAGGGAGGCGCCCTTGTCACCGACGACAGGGACATCTTCGAGAGAGCGCTGATCTTTCACGATGGCGGCATTACTTTCCGCGAGCACGTCGACCAGCTCCGAACCCCTCTCTTCGCCGGCATGAACTTCAGGATCAACGAAATCCTGAGCGCGATCCTCCGGGTGCAACTCACTCGCCTTGACGACATGCTGGAAGCTATGTTGAGGGAGAAACGCACCATCATCCATGCCCTGGAGGGCACAGGGCCCTTCACCTTTAACCCGATCCACGACGTTGAGGGTGACTGCGGCACCACGGTGGCACTGCTGTTTGACTCCGAGGAGCGCATGCGGGACTTTACCCAGAAGGTGCGAGAGCATGGCGTGCGCGCAGACACCCCCGCTGACAGTGGACGGCACATCTACGCAAATTGGGAGCCCATCCTGACCCAACAAGGTGCGCATCACCCAGCCCTGGATGCCTTCAAGCTGACGCCATCGACCGTGACGTATAGCCCGGACATGTGTCCCCAGACGCTCGACGTCCTGTCACGGACTGCATATCTGTACACAGATCCCACCCGCCCGCCCGAGGAGCTTCAGTCGATGATTGAAACTGTCGAGGACGTTCTCAGGACCCTCTGACAGCCGAGGAGGCATCTGTGGCAACCTACCCACGTATCGCATCCCTCAGAACCCCCGAGGCATTCGCCCGGCATATCGAGACACTGGACATCCCCCTTGGCTTCGATGAGACAGTCGAGCAAGGGCCGTCGGGCCCATTGGCCCAACCCCTCCATCTTAAGAGCGGACGGACGATCGGCAACCGCTTCTGTGTCCTCCCCATGGAGGGGTGGGACGGCACAGCAGACGGCCGACCGACGCAGCTTACCGAGCGGCGATGGCGGCGCTTTGGCGAGAGCGGTGCCAAGTTGATCTGGGGGGGAGAGGCCGTCGCGGTTCAGAGCGACGGGCGGGCCAACCCCAATCAGTTGATGATCAACGAGAGGACAGTGGGGGACCTCGCCCGGTTGCGCGAAGCTCTGGTAGAGGCCCACCGCCGGAAGTTCGGGGACACGGATGATCTGCTGGTGGGATTGCAGCTTACCCACTCCGGTCGCTTTGCCCGCCCGCACGTGAAGACACGCCTGGAGCCGCAGATCCTGTACCACCACCCGCTCCTGGACGCTAGGTTTGGTATCGACCCCTCCCTTCCCCCTCTCAGCGACGAGGCCATTGACCGCCTGATCGAACGCTTTGTCGAGGCTGCCAGACTGGCTTACCAGGCCGGATTCGCCTTTGTCGATATCAAGCACTGCCACGGATACCTGGGGCACGAGTTCCTCAGTGCCGTCACACGGCCAGGTCGTTACGGCGGGAGCCTCGAGAATCGCATGCGTTTCCTCCGTGAGATTGTGGCTGGGATCCGGACGGAGGTGCCGGACCTGGACATCGGGGTTCGCTTCAGCGCGTTCGACTTCCTGCCCTTTGAGCCTGGGCCAGACGGCATTGGACGCCCCATGGCCTTCGAGGGCGACCGGTACCCTTACGCCTTCGGTGGCGACGGCACCGGTCTGGGCATCGACCTCACCGAGCCGCTTGCTTTCCTCGATGTGCTGGCGGAGCTCGACATCCAGTTGGTATGCGTGACAGCCGGCAGCCCCTACTATAACCCTCACATCCAACGCCCCGCGCTCTTCCCCCCTTCTGACGGCTACGAGCCTCCGGAGGACCCCCTGGTTGGTGTGGCCCGCCAGATCGACATCACCGCTCGACTCAAAAGACATCAGCCGGCGTTGATCTTCGTCGGCTCTGCTTACTCGTACCTGCAAGAGTGGCTACCTCACGTCGCTCAGCATGTCGTGCGGACCGGTCAGGCTGACGTGGTTGGCCTGGGACGCATGGTCCTGCCTTATCCCGACATCGTCGCCGACATCCTGGCTGGGCGACCGCTGGACCGCCGCCGCATCTGCCGCACATTCAGCGACTGCACCACCGCGCCCCGTCATGGCATGGTCTCAGGGTGTTACCCGCTGGACACGTTCTACCAACAGCGTCCAGAGTATGTACGCCTCAGGGAGATCAAACAGGCGCAGCGTGGAAAGTGATCACCCCCGGCGGATCCTCCCGACGGCAGGGACACGTGGACCCCTGGGGCACGAGAAAAAAAATCAGTATCGGAGGCTAGGCACGAATGAGAAAGAGAATCGCGCAGATCGGGCTGGGAGGGCGCGCCATGATGTACTGGCGCGCGATCGCCGAGACTTATGCAGAGACCTGGGAGATGGTCGCTCTGTCGGACATCAACGAGGGCCGACTTCGCATGGTAGTGGAGCAGATGCGCGCGTTGGGCAGCAACCCCAAAGCCTACCCGCCCCACCAGTTCGATCAGATGATTGCCGAGACCCGTCCCGATGTGGTCATCGTCACGACCAAGGACTGCTTCCACGACAAATACATCGTACGCGCCATGCAGTTGGGCTGTGACGTCATCACAGAGAAGCCCATGACGACGGATGAGGTCAAATGTCAGCGGATCATCGACACCCAGCGTGCTACCGGGAAGACAGTCCGGGTGACCTTTAACTACCGCTATTCCCCTCCCCGGACCCAGATCAAAGCCCTGCTCATGGCAGGCGTGATCGGCGATGTACTCTCGATCGACTTCCATTGGCTCCTGGACATTCGCCACGGTGCGGATTACTTCCGCCGCTGGCACAGAAACAAGGCCAACTCCGGTGGCCTGATGGTCCACAAGGCCACGCACCACTTCGATCTGATCAACTGGTGGCTGTCTACCGTCCCAGAATCAGTCTTCGCACAGGGACAGCGCCGTTTCTACACCCCCGAGACCGCCGACCGTTTCGGCCTGCATCAACGAACTGAACGCTGTCTGACCTGTCCAGAGACCCAATGTCGCTTCCGTCTGGACCTGCGGGCCAGCGAAAGGCTCAAGACCCTCTACCTCGACAACGAGATCTACGACGGCTACTTCCGCGACCGCTGCGTCTTCAGTGATCAGATCGACATTGAGGACACTATGACCGTCCTGGTGAACTATCGGAATGGCGTCAAGATGAGTTATTCCCTGAATGCCTTCATGCCCTGGGAGGGCCATATCGTGGCGATAAACGGGACTCGAGGACGCCTGGAACATAGGACCGTGGAATCTTCCTACATTAACGCCGATGGCACCATCCCCGGGCAGACGGTCCAGCGTGGCACCTTCACACGTGTGATCCCCCACTTCGGCCCCGCCTATGACGTCGAGGTCTGGACTTCGAAAGGCGGGCATGGCGGTGGGGACGCGCGTATTTTGGCTGACCTGTTTGCCGAAGAACGGCCTGACGATCCTTACATGCACGCGGCAGACCAGCGTGCAGGCGCCTATTCGATCCTCACTGGGGTGGCTGCGAACCGCTCTATGGCCACAGGGGAAATGGTCTACATCGACGACCTGGTCCATGACATTGGGATGCCTGACTATCCCCCGATGCCCACCGCGGAGGATCCGCTCTATTTCGAGGCGCCGGAATTACCCGACATTCCACAGCCAGAGGGCTGACCCTCCGAAAGGCCCTAATCCATGTCCAACAGCGACAGGCGACCAAATATCCTCTTGTTCCTGCCGGACCAACATCGGCCGGACTTCATCGGCCTAAACACCGCCCTTCCCCTGCGCACGCCCAATCTGGATCGGCTGGCGCGCAGGGGAACTGTGTTCACAAACGCCATCTGCCCCTCACCACTGTGTGCGCCATCGCGCGCCAGCCTCGCCGCGGGCAAGGACTACCCGCGTTGTGGCGTCGTCAACAACGACCAGGACTACCCCCTGGACCAACCCACCTTCTATCAGATGCTACGGACGGCCGGCTACCATGTGGTGGGCGTGGGCAAGTTCGACCTCCACAAGAAGTCAAAGCGGCATAGCCTGGATGGCAAGGCCTATCTGCAGGCCTGGGGATTCTCAGATGGGATCGACAATCGCGGCAAGTGGGACGCTGTCAACAGTTGGGACGGCGCACCGCACGATCCCTACATGGCCTTCCTCCACAGTCGAGGCCTCGCCGAACTGCACGTACAGGACATGCAGCGACGGCATGATCGATCTTTCACTGACCCCACCCCCTTGCCCGAGGATGCCTACTGCGACAATTGGATTGCCGAAAACGGCCTGCGGCTGTTGAAGGGCTTCCCAAAGGACCGACCATGGTTCCTCCAGGTCAACTTCGCCGGGCCTCACGATCCCACGGATGTGACCGACGCCATGGCCAGACGTTGGCAGGGGACGGCATTCCCGCCTCCCCACGCCAATGACCAGTTCGATACCGCGATCCACACCCGCATCCGACGCAACTACGCGGCGATGATCGAGAACATCGATCGCCATTTGGGACGCTATCTGGACGCCATCGAGGCCCGCGGGGAGCTCGACTGCACCTTGATCGTCTACAGTAGCGATCACGGGGAGATGCTGGGCGACCACAATCTTTGGGGTAAAAGCATCTACTATCAGCCGTCGGTGGGCGTTCCGCTGATCATAGCCGGGCCAGGCGTACAACCCCAGCGGTCCTTCAATGGCCCGGTGGTCCTGCATGACCTGGCCGCGACCTTCCTGGATTATGCAGATCTCCCCATACCCGCAGACATGGACAGCCGAAGCCTACGACCTCTCCTCGCTGGGATGACCACCCAACACAGGCCCTATGTCATATCCGGTCTCATAACCCCCAGGCTGGGCTGGCATCTGATCTTCGACGGCCGCTTCAAGTGGGTACGGGAGATTGCCGGCCCTGGCCTCCTGTTCGACCTAGAGAACGATCCGTGGGAGGATCACAATCTCGCTGCGGAGCTGCCAGGGCTCGCTGTGGAGATGGATGCCCTGTTGCAGACGGAGCTGAACAGACCTTCATAATACGGTCCGAGGGAAGACATGAGTGAGACAGCAGAGACTACCGCGCGACCCAATATTCTGCTCATCCACGCCGATCAACACCGGTTCGACTGTCTGGGTGCTTACGGGAATCCTGACATTCAGACACCCAATATTGATGCTCTAGCCCAGGATGGCGTTCTGTACGAGGCCAGCTTCTGTCCCTTTCCGGTCTGTACACCCTCACGTTACTCCCTGCTGAGCAGCCAATACGTCCATCAGCATCTGGGGTGGACCAATCACAGCACACTGCCCAATGGCATCCCTACTTTCCCCAAAGTGCTGCGTGCCAATGGCTACAGCACCAAAGCCGTGGGCAAGATGCATTTCACCCCCACCTACCTGGACGTGGGGTTCGACGAGATGATCCTGGCTGAGCAGGATGGGCCGGGACGCTTCGATGACGACTACCATCGCTGGCTGCGCGAGGAAGGCGTCATTGATGCCATCGACCTTATAGACCAGCGTCAGGAGTTCCGCCGCCTTGCGCCCCCCGTTTACTGGGAGACCTTCGGGGCGCTCCGCTCGAACCTGGATGAAGCCCATCATTCCACCACCTGGATAGCGGAGCAGGCTATCGAGACCCTCCAGTCATGGGGCGAGGGAGGCAACTTCCTCATGGTGGGCTTTATCAAGCCCCATCATCCCTTTGACCCACCTGCGCCATGGGACACGATGTACGACCCGGATCGTCTGACCCTGCTCCCAGGCTGGATGGAGTCCCCTCAATCCGAGGATCTGGCCTACCACGCCGGATACTTCCCCCACACAGCGCTGACCGAACAGGCACTCAGGCGCGTCATGGCCCATTACTACGCCACCATCTCCCAGATTGACCACCACGTGGGACGCATGATTGACCTCCTGCGTCGCAAAGGACTCTACGACAACACCCTGATCGTCTACACCAGCGATCATGGCGAGTACATGGGGTTCCACCATCTCCTCCTCAAGGGGAACCACATGTACGATCCACTCATCAAGGTCCCGTTGATCATCAAGTATCCCTCGCAAACCCGGGCCGGCGAGGTCGTGACAGCCCAGGTCACTAATTTGGACCTTGCCCCCACCCTGCTGCGCGCCGCCGGTTGTGAGGTCCCCGAGGCGATGCAGGGCATGGATCTCCACGATGCCTCTGCCGGGCGCCAATACGTCTTCGCAGAGAGCGGACGCGGGCGGGCCTACATGGTCCGCAGCGAGGCACACAAGCTGCTCCTGTGCCGAGACCCCTCTCAGTCGCGCTTCTATGACCTGGAGCGCGATCCACTGGAGATCAACAATCGCATCGCCGACCCGGCCTGTCAGGGCACGATAGATGAATTTCGGGAGGCCTTGGCCGCCTGGGCACTCTTCGAGGCACCATCGCAGGCCCACCTGGACGAGGATGCCCCAGTGGTCTCCGGTGACAATGTGCCGCACCGTGACGATGGTCACATCAGCTCTATCATAGCCTACACGCACGAGCAGATGACACAGGAACTGAAAGAGGAGGTATAAAGCCCCTCGAGGGACACCCATCGCCTGTTGTGTTTACAGCGCGCGATACTCGTCGGATCAAGACAGTTGCTCAGCACTATCATTTCTTAGGAGGCACAGAATGAGTCTGGTAACGCCTAAACCCACAGTCGGTGACACAAGCTGGTTTGTGAAAGATCGCTTTGGCATGTTCATCCACTGGGGGCTGTACGCACTCCCCGCCCGCCACGAGTGGGTCCAATCCCGCGAGGAGATCCCGCCCGAGGTCTACCGGAAGTACTTCGAGCGCTTCAACCCGGTGGACTATGACCCCCGAAAGTGGGCGGCGGCGGCCCGCGATGCTGGCATGAAGTACGCGGTGATCACCGCCAAACACCACGAGGGTTTCTGCCTATGGGACAGTGCATACACGGACTACAAGGCGACCAATACCCCGTATGGTCGGGATCTCCTGAAGCCATTCGTGGAGGCCTTCCGCGACGCCGGCCTGCGGGTCGGCTTCTATTACTCCCTCATCGATTGGCACCACCCCGACTTCCCCATCGACGTCTTCCACCCCTTGCGCAACGCACCCAACGTGGCTGAACTCAACGCTGGTCGCGACATGACCCGTTACGCGACATACATTCGGAATCAAATCCGCGAGCTTCTGACCAACTACGGGGATATCGACATCCTGTGGTGCGATTTTTCCTACCCCGACCGGGAGTACAGAGGGCTTCCGGGCAAGGGGCGCGAGGATTGGCAGAGCGAGGCTCTCTACGAGATGATCCGGGAGCTGCGCCCCAACATCATCCTCAATGACCGCCTCGACCTACCCTCGGACAAGGCAGACATCCACACACCTGAGCAGTGGCAGCCCACAGAGTGGGTCACCGTTGATGGAGAGCCCGTCGTGTGGGAGACATGTCAGACCTTCAGCGGCTCGTGGGGGTACCATCGGGACGAGATGACCTGGAAGAGCCCCGGCCAGTTGATTCGCATGTTGGTCAACACGGTGTCACGCGGGGGCAATTTGTTGATGAACGTGGGCCCCACGGCCCGGGGCACCCTCGACCCACGGGCACTGCGCGCCCTGGGCGTGTACCGCGACTGGATGGCCCTCCACAGTGAGGCGATCTACGGCTGCACCATGAGTGAGTTCAAGGAGCCTCAAGACTGCCGTCTCACCCAGAAGGACAACAAAGTCTACGTCCACGTCTTCGCCTGGCCCTTCCGACATCTCCACCTCGATGGCCTCGCAGGCAAGGTAGCTTACGCCCAGTTGGTGAACGACAGAAGTGAGATCCTCTTTACTGAGGAGGGCGAGCGTCTGACCCTGAACCTGCCGGTGGTTAAGCCCGATGTCATCGTACCGGTAATCGAACTGGAGCTGAAGTGACACTTGCCTTTTCCTGGGAAGCAGGGAGCGCATCATGAAGGGTGAGATAGAACACGTCCTGCGGCTGCCCCCCGGGGCTGGCAACCCCCGCAACAGTGAGGGAGACTTTCTCAGACTTGCCGATGGACGGTGGATGCTCGTCTACACCCACTTCTATGGGGGCGACGGCGACTACGCCCCTGCCTACCTCGCTGGTCGTTACTCCGCCGACGAAGGTGCCACCTGGACGGACAGCGACGTGGTCATCCTGTCCAACGAAGCAGGGATGAACGTGATGTCCGTCTCACTCCTGCGCCTCTCCAGCGGACGGGCGGCCCTCTTCTACCTGCGCAAGGAGTCGACGAGCGATTGCCGACCTTACATGCGCCTGTTGCGCGAGCGCGTCCCGCCGCACGAGCCGGGCGCCTGGGGGCCAGCCATCCCCATCATCCCCGATGAGCGGGCGGGCTACTACGTGATGAACAACGATCGGGTCATACAACTGGATAGCGGCCGCCTGATCGCACCAGTAGCCTATCACCGCACCCCGACGGGAGAACCGCTGGATCCTTACGGAGTCCTGCAGTGTTACCTGTCCGACGATGAGGGGCAGACCTGGTATGCAGGCGAGCCCCTTGCCCCAGCGCGACACAAAGGACATCCCGTCATGCTCCAGGAGCCCGGCGTGGTCCCATTGAGGGACGGACGGCTCATGCTCTTCGGCCGCACCGATGCGGGTTGTCAATACCTGGCCTACTCTCAAGACGGCGGCGTATCGTGGACGCCACCCAAGCCCTCCGCCATACGGTCGCCCCTCTCCCCGGCGTCGATCAAGCGCATTCCCACGACTGGGGACCTACTCCTGGTGTGGAACGACCACACGGATATCCCCCCCGGTCTGAGGGGCCTGCGCACCCCGCTGACCCTGGCGATCTCGCGGGACGATGGACAGCATTGGCGGAGGTGGGGACATCTGGAGACGAACCCTCACGGATGGTACTGTTACACAGCCATGGCCTTCACCGAGCGCCACGTCCTGCTCGCCTATACGGCGGGTGACACTCGCAAAGGCAGCGGATTGAGCACGTTGCAGCTCACTCGAGTTCCGCTGGAATCACTCTACCCATAGAGCAATAACCAGCACGACAACCCCGCCGCTCCACCGAGATTGGCAGGCAAGAGCGGCGGGGACTGAAATCTGAATCTCAGGGCTTTGGGAAAGCCCCACGATATGCCGTGATGATACGGTCAAACAGTGCGTTCCACTGAGGGGCAACCACCTGCCTGGCCGGATCGGCGTCGAACCAGGCCATGATCTCGCGGGCGCCCTGCGCAAATGGAATGGTCGCCACGAAATCGGGGACCAGTCGCTTGATCTTGGAATTATCAAAAGCCACCGAATGGGCTTTGTCACCTAAAAGACCCGCCCCCCAGTCGGGCGCGTAGGCGTGGATGAGCTCAGAGGGGACGTGGACAAGATCCACTTCGTCCACCCCTGCGGCCCGCGCCACAGACTGGTAGATCTGGTTCCACGTCAGGCTCTCATCAGATGTGATATGGTAAGCCTCACCAAGCGCCAGGGGGTTCCCCAGGAGACCCACGAATCCCTTTGCGAAATCCCGATGGTGTGTCAGCACCCAGCGGGTGGTCCCGTCGCCGTGCACGACCACGGGCAGCCCTTTCCGCATCCGATCCACCACAGTATAGCGAGCCTTTAAGGGCAACGTCATCTTATCGTAAGTGTGGGAGGGCCGCACGATGGTCACGGGGAAGTGCTCCTCCCGGTAAGCCCGCATCAAGCGCTCCTCACAGGCGATCTTGTTCCGAGAATACTCCCAATATGGGTTGTGGAGGGGCGTGGACTCGGTGATGGGCAGGCTCAACACCGGCTTATGGTAAGCCGACGCCGAACTGATGAAAATGTACTGCCTGGTCCGCCCCCGGAAGAGCTCCAGGTCCACCTCCAGTTGCGCAGGGGTGTAGACGACCCAGTCCACGACCGCATCGAAGCGCATCGTCCCCAACACCTGCAGCACCGTCTCAGGCCGCCGGATGTCCGCCACGAGGTGATGAGCCCCCTCGGGCACCGGCCGGGCTGACGAGTGCCCCCGATTGAGCACGTAAAGTTCAATACCGCGCTGAACGGCCAACTCACCGCAGGCCGAACTGATGATACCCGTGCCACCGATAAACAAGACTTTCATACCACGATACCTCCCGCTAAATCTCCCGTCCGTCAACTGCCGGCCGGCCCACAGACAACGACCCCAGGCACGACCTCAAGCCTCCGTCGCCCCGCTCACCAGAGCACGCAAATGACG
>CAZHBB010000001.1:27425-32138 GCA_964530185.1 uncultured Anaerolineales bacterium | reverse complement strand
CCCAGGCACGACCTCAAGCCTCCGTCGCCCCGCTCACCAGAGCACGCAAATGACGGAGGGCCTCCCCGGCCTGTGCTTCCACATCCTCCCACTGCGCCTCGATGGAAACTGGCCCATCGTACCCACCGACACGCAGAGCCTCGAAGAACGCTGAGAAATCGCAGGGCTCGAAGCCTGGCGGCAACCGATGAGCCACCGTCGCGACATGGACGTGGCGGATCAGGTCCGCAACCTCGATGATAGCCTTGACGCTATCCCCATCCAATGCCCAGTGATAGGCATCCACCAGCAGCCGTACAGCAGGATGATCGACCTCCCGCACATAGTGCGCGCTCTCCTCCACCGAGGTCAGGACGTTGCAGGCCCCCAATGAGCGGTTGAGCGGCTCGACCACCACCAGCACATTGTGATCTGCCGCCAGTGGCCCAATCATACGTCCAAAACGCACCAACTGCGCCCAGGCCTGATCGCGGTCGAAACCATCGGGGATCCTGCGGGCACCACCAGAACCGAAGACGATCGTGCGAATGCCCGCCCGCTGAGCGCGCTCGAAGGTCCTCCTCACATAGGTGGACAGACTCGCCCACTCCACATCTGGCCCCGTGATCTTCAAAGAGGCTGGGATGAAACAATTCGCAGCCAGGCAGGGCAGACCTGCGCCCCGGATCGCGGCCAGCGCTGGCTCGAACGCCGCCGGCTCCGCCTCCATCGTCCTCAGATGATTCTGAACATGCAACTCAAGAAAGTCGAAACCCGCCTGACCAAGCGCGGGCCCATGGACAGGGTCAGCACACACGCCAAAAAGCATCGCTATCCTCCTCATCTTGCCGGATCAGAGGTGGCTCGGCCCGCCTGGCTGCCCTTAAACCTGAGAATCGTCGCGTCCGCGGCCGTGGCTGGCCTCTCAGAACATCTCCACCCCCATAACACCAACGTTGCACACGTTGAACGCCCAGTCGCTCCACCCCACTCAGGATTCGAACGGACGCAGACTCACTCCCACCTCATGGGCGACCCCACGGATGTAATCCGCTGAGAGCCGGTAGTCCTCCGGATCATGCAGATGCTCGACCATGAGGGTGAGTTCGGGATCGACGCGCTCCATCTCGACCAGCAACGTTCGATAGTCGAGGTTGCCCAGCCCCGGCCGCACCTCATCGAGATGGGTCGTCAGCTTCGTGGAGAGCAGGGTATCCTTGGCATGACAACTACGGATGTAGGGGCCCAGCTTAGAGAACCACTCCCGGATGAGTGAGGTGTTGTCGTAATAGCGCCGTGGGCTGTTGACCACGTTCACCAGATCGACGTGCACCGCGAACCGCTCGCGATCGATGGCCTGCAGCAAGGCCAGATAACTATCGGCTGAATCCGGGTACATCCAGGGCATAGGCTCCAGCGTGTAATACGTGCGCGTCGGCCTGACCGCGTCGATGATCGCCCGAACACTCTCCACAATCATGTCAAAGGTCTCGGAGGTGAAGTTCTGGGGATGGGGTCCATCCCATGGTTGACCGCGAGATCCCGCGATATTGACACAACAGCGAGCGCCCACCTCATCGGCCAACGCCAGTTGCGCCTGGCAATGCGCCAGGGCTCTGACCCTTTCCTCGGGATCAGGGCTTAGTGGGTTGCTCCAGGCCCCCACCTCGGCGATCACAATACCCGCAGCCTCGGCAGCCTGCACATAGGCTGAGCGCGTGGACGCATCATCCTCCACCGTGACCGGACAATAGGCAGCCCCATAGCCGTTGGCCTGAAGCGCTGCGATCCAGCGTTCGGGCGTCATAGAGCCAACGAAAACCGGTCCTCCTAACCTCATCGCTCATGTCCTCCCCGCTTGTTCCGAATGGCCCGCTCATAGACAGCCACATAACGCCGCGCGCTGTCCTCCCATGAGAAGTCCTGCGCCATGGCCTTGCGACGCATCTTGGCGATATGGTGCTTGCGATCGTACCAGGTACTCACCGCCCAGCCCACGGTATAGTAGATGGCATGAGGGCTAAGCTCCTCGAACTTGAACCCCGTTCCCTCCCCGGTGCGCTCGTCATATTGCTCGACGGTGTCCGCCAGCCCTCCAGTGTTACGGACGATGGGCAGCGTCCCGTACCTCAGCGAATAGATCTGATTCAGGCCACATGGCTCGTAGCGAGAGGGCATGATGAAGAAGTCAGCCCCTGCCTCAATCCAATGCGCCAACTCATTACTGTACCCGATGTGACTACCGATGCGCCCACCATACCGGGTAGGCAGAGCGCCATAGTACTGCTCCAAGTTTCTGTCCCCTGAGCCCAGGATGACGAACTGCACCATCATGGCGTCCACGATGTCCTCGATACACGCCGCCAGGACATCCAGTCCTTTCTGATCGGCGAATCGGCTGACTACCCCGATGATAGGGATCTCCGGGGAGACCTCCAGGCCAAACCGCCTCTGCAGCGCATCCTTACAGATCGCCTTGCCTCTCAGATCATCGCGCGTGTACCGCGCGGGGATCAATGGGTCATGGGCCGGGTCCCAATGGCTGTAGTCCACACCGTTCAGGATCCCCACGTAGTTCTCGCCCTTGGCGTTCAGATAGGGCGCCATGCCATACGCATACTCCGGCGTCCTCGTCTCCCGGGCATAGGTGGGGCTCACGGTGGTGACCATGTCCGCGAAGTAGATCCCCCCTTTAAGGAAGTTCACCCGCCCATGGTCCTCCAATTTATCCGAGGTGAAATTCTGCCAGCCAAGCCCTATATAGGGGTAGTGCTCAGCGGGGTAGACGCCCTGGTAGCCGATGTTGTGAATGGTCAGGACCCCGGCGGTCTTGCCGATCACCGCATCGTTCCAGTGCCAGACCTTGAGATACGCGGGGGCAAGTGCTGTCTGCCAGTCGTGCACATGGACGATATCAGCGTCAAAACGCATGTCGCGGCAAAGCTGGAGCCCGGCGCGCGTCAGGAAAGCGAAACGGCGGGGATTGTCAGGATAGTCCCGAAACTCCGCATCATGATACAATCCCTCCCGATCGAAGTACATGTTGTGTTCTATGAAATAGACTGGCACATCGTCCTCGGTGCGCGTGCTATGCACAGCGCACCACTCCTCACGGTCTCCCATCCACACGCACATCTGCTGGAAGAAAGGACGTAACTGAAATCGTTGAACATCCACCTGCCGGTATTTTGGCATCACGACAATCACATCATGTCCCATGCTTCGCAGCGTCTTTGCCAGGGCCCCCACCACGTCCGCCAGACCACCCGTCTTGGCAAAGGGGACACATTCTGAGGCAATCATCGCAACCCGCAATCGAGCCACCACGCGGAATCCTCCCTACCGATCGGTCATCTGTTGGATCATAATCCGAGGCCACCGACCACGACGGGACACATCCTCGACCCGCACATCCCGTCGGACATCAGCAGCAAGGCCAGCCGACACGCATCCTGTACCGGCTGGCCTCCACCCCTTCCATCATCAACTCTGCCGCTCTGATCCATCAGATGGCGACCGCTGTCGAGGTTGACATGGCCTTAACCTCTTCGGCCGTCACCTCGCGTCCCAACTCCTCCGAACGGTAGATGCCCTCAGAGATCAACATCGTATTTAGAGCAACCTCTGCTGTCGGCAACAGGGGAACCCGTCCCTGGAGAGCTGCAATCCAATGGTGCTGCGGGCTGTCGTAGGCGTCGCCGTTCTCGTGCACGTTGTGCAGACGATAGTCAAACTGATCCAGATCGGCCCCACAGTTCAGCGCCAGGTCATCGACGTTATAGTAATAGCCGAAGGGATTCAGACGCACGCCACCCTGCGACCCGACGACATAAGAGCCCTCGAAGCCATCCAGGTGGATAGCCCAGGCCTCAATGATGTCCAGTGCAATATTGTCCGCCAGGCGGACGAAACCCATGCCCAGTTCCTCCACGTTGTAGCCACTGATCTCCAGGCGCTTGGGGTCAATGGGCGTCTCCTGATAGGTCTTACCAGTGATTCTGATGACCTCAGGGTTGCCAAGCAGGTACAGAATGTTGGCGATATGATAGACTCCCATATCGTAGAAGGCCCCACCGGCCGAGATGTGTTTACGCACGAAGTTGGGGGAGCCATAGCCATCCACGAACGGGCGTCCACGCCGACGGAAGCCAGTCGAGCGAGCGTGGTAGATCTTACCCAGGAGTCCGCGGTCGATCAGATATTTGGCCGCTTTAGTCTCCCGGGTGAACAGCGTGCTCAACTGAATCGACAGCATTTTGCCCGTGGACTGCGCAGTCTCATACATGGTCGCCGCATCGACATAGGTGCCCGCCATGGGTTTCTCACAGTAAACGTGTTTGCCAGCCTCCAGTGCCGCGACCGTCGCCGGCATGTGGAGGTTGTTGTGCAGACAGACGTCCACGGCCACCAGGTCGTCGCGCTTGAGCATCTCACGGAAGTCCGTGTACACGTGCGGAATACCATACATCTCGGCTACACGGTGCGCCTCAGCTTCGTCGATGTCAGCCACCGCCACGATCTCGGCTGCGGGGATCTCCTGGTAGCGACGGACATGGCTCTTGCCGATCTGTCCTACACCGATGATACCGATTCGGACTCTCTCATCCATCTGTGACACCTCCGGTGTTGAAAAGATAGTCATGCCCCGCACAACGCTGTTGAACAGAGGCCTGACCGTCGCGTGCCATCCCTAGGCGGATGACAGCCTCGACACAGCAATTGTAACACGACAGT
>CAZHBB010000001.1:0-27325 GCA_964530185.1 uncultured Anaerolineales bacterium | reverse complement strand
GCGTGCCATCCCTAGGCGGATGACAGCCTCGACACAGCAATTGTAACACGACAGTGTCGGCGACACCAGAAACAGTGTCGGCGACACCAGAAAAGTGAGGGCGTGATTCCTTTGACGCGGCAGCATGACGCATCTTGGCACCCACTGCGCCGGATCACCCCCAACACCAACAAACAAAAGCGACCAACGGGTGTCCCGTTGGTCGCCTGTACAGCGAAACCGACTGGCTCTATCCGAAGACTCCCTTCAACATGCTGAAGGCTCGCTTGGAGAGGGCCTGGGTGATGACCAGCACCTCTAGCACCACAATCAAGCCCACAAACACGGTGATGAGCGACCGGACCTGATCTATAGCGATGATAGGAATCAAGGGGGGCAAGGGAACTTTCTGCTCCCCCGTGATCCTGAACATGGGCACGAAAAGGCGCGAGGCGAAAGACCCTATCAGCCCCCCCGTAATAGCCCCAAACGCTGTCAGGAATGCGTACTCCAGGACTACCTGCCCCGTGATCTGGCTCCGCAGGAGGCCAATGGCACGCAATACAGTAAAGCGATAGAGGCGTTCACGAAGTGATGCGTAGGTGTAGATCAGCAACCCCATTACGGCCATCACCACAGCAGCCAGGAATCCTATCGTCAAAGTCCCAAAGACTCCTACCCGTTCGAACTTCGACTGCTCCTCCTGGATCAAGGCCCTGGCATCGTGCCCACCGCCTGGCTCTACCCTCAGCAAGGAGGGGATCCGATCCAGGACATCCTCACCTGTCGCCCCTTTGTCAAGGCGCACCCACATATCGCGCGGCACGGGCAGGCCCACGTAGAAATCCAGATGGCTCAGGTTTCCAATGAAGGTGACCTTCTCATCCTCGTCCACAGTGGGAAAATATTTGAAGGTGCCCACCACCGTAAAGTTGTCCCGGATGTAGATCTCGTAGTTCACGCCGATGTTCACATTGATCTTGTCACCAACGCGGAGTTGGTTCTCTCTAAAGATCTCCTCAGAGACCAGGATCGCGTCCGAGGACACCGCCAGACGATTCATCAGTGCCCCCAACGATTCAGAGGCGAAATCCTTACGGAACCACGCCACCCGGGGGAAGGTCAGGCGGTCGACGGCCAGGAATCGCCCCCCCCTGATCTCACCGCTGTTCATGAGCTTGGTGCTCATAGAGAAGTCCCCCACCGGCGTTGCTGCTACAATGCCAGGCACGGTCTCGAAATCCGCAGGCGTCGGAATCCATTCACCGGTTACAGGTACTGTCGGCGGCTGCGAAGGGTCCAGTGAGATCGGAAGCACACCGAACCGCAGGTCTGCCCCCACCGAATAGTACATGCGATCGATCAGCCACTGGTCCATACTGGCGGCCATGGACAGGGTGTAGACCCCCAGCGCCAGAGAAACGATGACCAGCAGCAGAGGGCTGATATAGGTGTGACTGCGCCGGGCAAGCTGTCGCAGCGCAAGGTGGGGAGTTGACCAGGGGATCAGACTCGCCAGCATGTCAAGCCCCTGCATCACCAGTGGGAAGACGCGCAGGCTGAGCAAGGCCACAGTAAGGATGAACAAGGCAGGGACCAGAATCAACAATGGGTCCTGGTAGAGATCAGTCGGTGAGTCCTGCACCAGCACAGCCAATGAGCCCCGACGCATCAACTGACGGTAGGCATAGTAGGTGGGCAGTGCCAGCAAGAGATCCAGGTAGGCACGATACCAGAATGGCTTGCTGGAAGGACGAGCGTGAGCCCGATCGACCTCAATAGCACTCATCCTCGTCGCTTTCGCAGCAGGGAGCATCCGGGCCACCAAGGCAACCGCCAGCGCCACCAGGGTGACGGGGACGTTGAGTCCCCTCATGCTGATTGGCAGGGGTTCACGAGCTGTGAACGACAGGAAACTAGCCGTGTTCCCCATCAACCGCGCCAAAACAGCACCCACCCCAAGCCCAAGTGGATAGCCCACGATAAAGAGCAACAACTCCTCGAACAACGTCAGCGTCAGGATACTGCTAGGCCGCATACCACGCCCCACCAGCAGCGCTGTCTCCCGCTGCTGCCACTGCGCGATGATGCCTGAGGAGAGCATCAGGAAGTAGAGCAGGAACCCAAAGGCCGGCAGGTTGAAACTGAGGAGGATCACCGTCAGCGTATCGCCGCGCGTCACAAAGGACTTCAAAGGATCGAGAGGTGGGGTGTTAATACGGGCCTTCGGCAGATATTTGTTGATGATGGTCTCGGCACGAACAAAGCCCTGCAGGTAATCCTGAGCCAGGTCTGGGTAGACTTTGCTGCCATCGAGAATGATGTGCCAGCTCACATACCAGCTTCCAGCAGCCACCAGCGGCTGAAAATAATGGACGTAATCATCACGACGCACAAGCAGCACATTCTGAAGCGTCGCATCGGGGTTCTCGAACCAGAAATCCTCGGTGGGATCCTCGGCCTTCCAGATCCCCATCACCCGAATCGGAATAGTATCAGCCATCATGTTGAGACCGACCCGAAGTTCATCCCCGGGGTTGATGCCCATCTTCTCCGCCAGGCGGGTATGCATCCATACCGGCACAGCCCCATCGGCCACTGCCGTATCCTGCAAGGGCTCCCCGGAGAGGATCAGCATGTGGTCCGAGATGTCGCGGATATAGGCTACGTCCACCGCCCCCAGGAACTCATCAGCCTGGTATTCCGTCTCTCCCTCCGGTGGCTGCAGCATCATGTTGCCACTGTGCACCTGGAGCCCGACATGTTGCACTGGCAGGCCAACTTCCCCTGACAAAGTGCCCGCCACATTCTCGGCCAACTCCTCTGCCAGCGGCAGAGGGATCGGGCTTTCCACAGAGGGGAACGTATAAACCGCGGTAGAGAAAGGTGGGCGTCCGGTCATCTCACTGAACGCCGCCAGCTCTCGATTCAAAATCACTTGGTCCACAGCCTGAGCGAAGAAGGAGGCGTTGCTCACAAGCCCTACAGCCAGCACCACGCCGAGCAGGGCCAGGAAAGTCAACCCAGGATGATGAACCAGACGTTCAAACGCGAACTGGATTATCCCGATGAGTCTGAAAAAGCGTTTGATCATCCCACTAGCCTCGAGTACAAGTTTTTTTTCTGCTACCCAACAAGGAAATCTTGGCAACCAAACAACAAGTATAACATCTCATTGCACTCTGGCAACCATATCACACGCTGTGAGCGTTCACAATCCCCTCAGACGCCTAGCACACCGAGAAGTATGGTAGGCTATGAGCTTCACCCATTTTCTAGGGAGGGGAAAACGACGATACATAAAGATAGTGAGCCCTCACTCACGCCGGCTCGGGCGTCGCCTCACCAGTAGAAGAGCCAGGGCCATCAGGTAATCGTTGGTATATCAACGCGGCGGCGAGCCGCAACACAGCAGAGGCGAAGAAAACGCCAGTGATCCCAATATACTCAGACAGGCTTGTCCCGACCAAAGGTGCCACAAAGGCAGCGACGTTGACCAGGATCGCATAGATCGCAATGTAGCTAGGACGCCGATCGGGCGGAGAATCCCTCAACAGGAGACTGTAACGGGTGAGCATCACCGCTGACCCAAAGATACGAGGGATGATGACGATCAAGAACTGGAGGGTAAGCGAACGCGTCAGCCCTGTAAAGAGCGGGAACAACAACATCAAGGGGGCCGTCCGCAGCAATACGGTGCGTTCCCCATGTTTCTCAATCACCCGGGGCCAGAAACGGTAAGCCAGGATGGAGATCAGGCTGGCCAACGTCGCGCGCCAGCCGATCCAGCTCTCAGTCGCCCCAAGATCCTCGATGAAGTAGATGTTGAACAGCGGCGACGCCAACGAGATGGCCCACTGATACACGAAGGTCCCCCAAAGCAACACGGAAAACGCGCGTGATCCCTGCATGATCTTCCAGGCGCCCCTGAGGTTCAACGGCTCGGAACGAGCTGCGCTCACTTTGGCCGGGGCTACGTGGATCTGGTTGACATGCCACACGCTGGCCATGGCACCTGCGAACGCCGCCAGGAAGATAATCTGATAATTGACCGGGAAACGCAGCGCCTCAAGAACGCTCCCCATCACAGGCACGATGGTCAGCATCATCAAGTTGGTCACCATACTGCGCACGCTGACCACACGTGCTCGCTCTCCGACCGGCACAACGTCGGCGAAGAAAGTGTCCCAACCGGCTGCGGCCAGAATGCTGGGGATACCCATCGTCACGACCACAGCCACCAGCAGAGTGGCTGGGGGGATCTGGCGCAGGCCAGGGAGGGCCGCCAGCCAAGGCAGGAGGAAGAGCAGCAAGTACACCAGCCGCGAGGCCGTCAGACTCCAGACGATGAGCCGCTTGCGGTCAGCCGTCCGCTCAATAAGACGGGCCGCAGGGATCCGCAAGAGCACCACTAACAGGCTGGGGATTGACGCCCGGAGGCCTAACAGCTCCTTCGTAGCGCCCAGCCGGATCGCGTAGACATTGATGTACGTGCTGGCCGCCGAGGCGAAGCCCAACCAGAGCAGGTCCTGGTAGAGGTGCCAGATATTCCGTTGCTGGACATGGTCCGACTTAGGGCCCCTGATCAAGGGTACCAGACGACTGCGGGTCCATGTGCGTACTCTCGCGCCAAGGGTTCTCAGCATAGGTCTTCCAGGGACCAGGGTGTTATTGGGATGTACATCGCGTGACGCAAACCATACTGATGTTGGCAACCACTCCGTGTCTGGCCCACAACGAGCAAATCATCACCCACTCGTTGACGCCCATCATGCCGTCTGGTCAGCAAAGCACATCCGGGCGTTCCCAGGCCTTACATTTGCAGGAATAGAGGAGCCAGGTATGAACACCGACGTCTCCCTGCCCCTGCAAGAGACAACGCGGCCCGGGAAGGACACATCAGGTTCAACCTCATAGTCCCTGATCCGAGCCGCGTCCATACCGTCAGAGGGATCGCCTCGCGCTTAAAGCAGAGCGGACAGGTAAGCGATCGCCGCCTTAATGTCAGCGATCTGTTGAGGGCCACTGATCTCTCGCTCGATCGTCAATGCACCCTGGTATCCTAAGGCCTTTAGCTTGCTCACGAAGGCGGGGAAATTAACTCGACCCTCTCCCAATGGTTTCTCCACACCCAGTTGGCGCCCATTAGTGGGATATTCACCGTCCTTCGCATGGACGCCCCGCACATAGATCCCTACAACGTCCAGAGCGTCGACCGGATTGGCCTTGCCGTACATGAGCAAATTCGCCGGGTCGAGATTGATGCCCAGATTGGCCAGGCCCAGATCCTCGATCACCCGTAGAAGTACGACAGGGGTCTCCTGTCCGGATTCGAACCAAAACTCCAACCCCAACGCCCCACAGTACTCAGCCACCTCGCGCAGCGCATCCAGGACGCCGGGATACAGAGGGTCGGTCAGATTCTCGGGGATGAAGCCCGCGTGGGTAGTGATACTGGGGATGCCAATCCGCGCGGCGAAGTCAGCCCCTTCCTTCAGGGTTGCCACACGCTCCGCGCGGTACTCCGGCGGCACAAGGCCTATGGAAACTGGCCCTTTCACGAAGTCCCAGACATGGGGGCCGGGTAACCCCGTCCACAGCGTCGTGATCTCAACCCCATAACGGTCTGCCGCCTCTCGAAGCTGGTCCGCGACGTCTGGGCGCAGCAGGCTGCGGTCCCAACATACCACCTGACACGTGGGAAGCCCAAAGTCATGCACGTCACGAATGGTAACTTCTGGTCCTTTCTCCAATGGGGCCATGACCCCTAATTTGATCTTCGTCATCATGTCCTCCTTAACTCTTGGTATTTCACTCAACCGAACTTCGCCACAAAAGCCAATTCTGCCTCGATCAGCGCGATCGAATCCCGAGTTGACTCAGGCATACAGCGCATCGGAGGCCGATCGTGGGCCACACAGTCAAGGAAGTAAGCGATTTCGTTCAGATAGCCATCCCCAGACTCATAGGCTAGTGGCTGAGGGGCAACGCGCTCTGGGTCTGCAAAGACCTGGAGATCCCCGTTGGCAAAACGCACGAAGGCCCTGTCGAACCAGGCCTCATATCCAGCCACAAATGGGATCTGCGCGGAAGCCCACCCAGCATGCATGTGTACCTGTGGACCATCACGATAACTGAACAGCGCATGGATCACATCATAGGTCTTCGCCACGGCTGTCTGACGGGCAGAGACCCACAGGTCATCGGGCCATCCTAGCGTCGCCTGCACCCAATCTACGTCATGGATGTGAAGATCAAGGATCGCGCCGCCACTGCGAGATGGGTCGAGGAACCAGTTGTCAGGAGACCAGCCAGGACGACCTCCCATGCGCCACATGTTCAACGAACGAAGCGCTCCATAGGTCCCTTCCTCAATCGTGGCACGGAGAGCCACATACTCCGGCCAAAATCGAAGGACCTGAGCTACCATGAGTAGCCGCCCCGTTTCCTGAGCCACCGCGATCATACGATCCGCGTCCTCGACGTTCAGCGCCATGGGCTTCTCACACAACACATGGTGCCCGGCCTCCATTGCCTGGCAGGCTGTCTCGGCGTGGAGATCAGACGGCAGACAGATATCGACCACGTCCACCTGAGCCTCTCGGATCAACGTAGCGGCGTCAGGGTACCGCTGCACTTGATCGAGACCGAGCTGCTTGCTGGTGTCCCCCAGATTGATGGTGATGCTCGAACTCGCCTCAAGCCGCTCCGGGTCGATGTCCGCAACAGCCACGACCTGAACGTCAGGCAGTTGTGCGTACCGAGCCGCATGCACTCGGCCCATGCCACCCAGCCCTGCAATCCCTACTTTTAGCATAACCACCTCCCAAGTTAGTCTCGCACTCCGCAGCTTCAACGGATCCGACTGTTCATCCCCCCCTGCCACATGTCCGCATTGGGACCCAGCTTGGCTTTCAAGGGATCAGTCGCCTCTCTAAGTGCCTCTAACACATCCCCGGAAAGCCTGAGCGACGCGGCCTCCGCGTTGGCACGCACCTGCTCCGGTCTACGTGCTCCAGCCACCACCGTCGCCACACCCGGTTGCGCCAGAACCCAAGCCAGAGCCACCTGTGCCATAGGAAGGCCGGCCTGATCGCAGATATCGCGGATCCGCCGCAACGCCTCAGCGGTCTCCGCCTCGGCTCCCGGTTCACCATGCCGCGTCAATGGACGACGCGCCGAGGAGAAATGCCGCGTACGAGCCCGCGCATCAGGGATCTCGTCCAGAGACGCGAACTTCCCGGTCAGGATCCCATGCAGCAAAGGACTGTACGCCGCGATGCTCACATGGTTCTCCATACACACAGGCGCAATCTCATACTCGATCGCCCGGAAGAGCAGACTGTAGGCCAGTTGGTTCACCTCCACCCGCCCCACCTGCAACAGGGCCTTCAGATCTTGTTTACCAAAGTTGGAGCAACCGACCCACCGTACTTTACCCTCGGACTGCAGGCGGGCCATCTCCCCCATCGTCTCGCTGAAGGGTACCTCACGACTGGGCCAGTGGAGATAGTAGATGTCGATGTAATCCGTCTGCAACCGTCGCAGACTGTTCTCACATGCACGACGCAGATCAGCAGGGCGCATGTGCGACGTCGATACCTTGGTTGCGATCACAACTTTGTCACGGATATCGCGAAACGCACGCCCCAATATGGACTCAGAGCGCCCATTCCCGTACCCCTCGGCGGTGTCGAAGAAATTGATTCCCACCTCGACCGCTGTCCGCAATGCAGCAATGGCCTCTTCCTCATCCTGAGGTCCCCACATACGGTCACCGGCCAATGCCCAACACCCCATGCAGATCGCACTGACCGCCAACTCACTCTCACCCAGCACGCGATACTCCATACGCCATTTTCCTCCCCATCACGTTCATGTTCGTCGAGCCATCATCCATGGCCCGTAACTCATCCCGAGAGGAACTTCGCCTCAAGCTCAGCCAGAGCCTGTTCGCCGATAGGCACCATCTGTCCTATGGGTGCTGTATCAATCAGGGCCCGTGCGCTGAACTCCGCCACCTCCAGCCGGTCGAAGGCCTCCGGCAAGTCCCTGCCCGTGGTAAGGACCGCATCGTTCTGCAACAACAGGACTGGGGTCTGAGGAGAGAGACGGGACGAAAGGCCCTTCCCCTCTCCAAACTGTTCCCCGTAGGGCACAAGCGGCACATCCCGCAGGATCAGATAGCTCTCCGGGATAGTGCGAGTGTCGAATTTGCGGCCTGTCACACTAAAAGCCGTGGCACTAGGGCTCTGGGCGGTGATCAAAGCCCCGATCTCTGGATGCTCATCGTAGATCGTCATATGCAGGCGGACCGCCCGGCTGGGCGTCTTCCTCCGCTCACGCCGCCCATGGCTGATCAATACGACGTCCTCGATATCCAGATAACGGCGATCTGCCCCGTACGGCGTGATCAAGAAGCTTTTCTCGTCGATACGGGCTGACACCGTGCCTTCCGTGCTGGTCATCAGCCGTTGATCATAGGCCCGGTGGACGATGTCGACGATCTTCTTCCGCAGGACCAACTCTCGTGTCGTACGGAGCTTTGGCCTGAACTTGGGCAGCCTACGGCCACGTTCCCTGGATTGCGAGATCTCTTCCTCCGTCAATGAATGGATCTCGCCCAGGGTCCGGGCCCGAATCAGCGTCCGTGCACAGAAATCCAACGTCTCAAACCGCTGGAAAGCAGCCAGGAGGTCCCCGCCGCCGCTGACAACGCCGTGGTTTTCCAGCAACACAACATCGACGTCCTGTGCGAATGTCTCGGCGATAAGATCGCCCAGGCGGCGGCTCCCCGGTAGCGCATAAGGCGCATACCCCACGGTGCCGCAGACATCATGGGCCTGCGGGATAATCCGCGTATTAGGGATCTGACGCACAATGCTGAATGAGACCAACGCTGGCGGGTGCGCATGCACGACCGCGCGGATATCGGGCCGGGCGGCGTAGATCGCACGGTGAAACGGATACTCCGAGGAAGGAGGATGACGTCCCTCGATCCTACCATCGGCTCTCACGCACACGATGTCCTCCGGGATCAGAGCCCCTTTGTCGATCCCGGCTGGCGTGATCCACATGTCACCCTCAGCATCCAGGAGCGAGAGATTGCCGCCCGACGTCGTGGTCATGCCATAGCCATAGATCCGCCGCATAATGGTCACAATCTGCTCAGCAGGGGCCAACAGATCAAATCGCACAATCTCCCTCCTCAGCCCTCGTCATGCAGGGGTAGTTGGACGGGCTCACCACCGGCCGCCGCGGACCTGCGGATCGCCAGGATCAACTCTTGATCCAACCGTGCCTGATAAGGCCCATACGTCGGTGAGCCACCCGTGCGCACCGCGTTCACCAGGCTCATCAGGCAACCAGCCACACCGATCTCGTCATCATGCCACTGAGGCCCACCGCCAGGCACTTTGGGCCTGAAGGGATTTTCCCAACGGACGATGGGCAGGTCTGGATCCCCCGTATGCGCCACCAGAGCCACCAGGGCACCGCCATCACAGCGTTCCCACCGCCGCTCCACAGTGATGAAATGGGGGCCCTCCCCGCCTGGGGCCAGGAGCGAGAGACGCTCCTCCACATCCAACCCCACCCCAACAGTGATGCCCATGCCCTTCTCTGCCATGAAACGACTGCTCCGCCACCAACGCAGTGCCGAGTCATATCCTACGTCCGTCCAGTGAAAGATCCCAAGCCGTCCATCCTCGAAGAAAACGATGCCATGTTCCTGCGTCTCCTGTCGGGGCCCGAAAGTGTCGGCTAACATCGACCAGTGGGGCGCGAGATCGTAGCTCTGCACGGCACCGACCACCCGCACAGGTCGGGCATCGAATCCCAGGTAGCTTCGCATCACGCTGATACCATGATATCCGTGCCCCGCATAATCACTGAACGACATATACACCTTGCCAAAGAGGCCGGAAACGATCAGCTTCAGCTTGAGTTGCTCCAACGGACGTCGGTGAAACTGCTCGGCGACCTCAATCTTGAGTCCGCGCTCTTCCGCACCCTGTATAATAGCATCGGCTTCTTTCAGGTCATGGGCGATGGGTGTCTCTAGCAGGACATGCAACCCATGCTCGATCGCCATCAAACCCACAACGCCGTTGGCTTGATAGGCCACCGATACAATACCGATCTCCGGGGAGGTCTCCCGAATCATCCGATCCAGGTCAGTGTACCATGGGACACCAAGCTGCTCGCCAAGGCGCTGGGCAGACCCCTCACTACGCCCCCACACAGAGACCAATTCGACTTCGTCCGGCAATGCTTTGAGGATCGGCCCGTACATATACCCAGATCGACGCGCCGTTCCCACAATCGCTACCCGTAGAGGGTGTTTCCCTGCCGTCATCGTGCACCTCCGCACTTGAACGATCGTTTCCCCGTGTGCGGGTGCCATTATAGAATCAGCCTGTCAGCCCACAAGATACCTGGGTACAGCGTCCGCCCGCCCTTAGGGACAGGCACGTAAAGAGGGGCCACCACTATCCACAGGTATGATCGTCACACTGGAAGGGAGTAAGGGCCACTGCCTCTCCGACGGGGTTGGTTTCCATGCCAGAGGCAGTTATGGTGAGTGCGACACGACCTTGTCGGAGCTCACTCAAGTCAGAAGGGCAAGGAACCTGTCGACCTCATAGAGCGCCGCCTGAGCTGGGGGTGAGATCTGCAGCCCTACCATGTCGAAGGCATGTTCGACCTGTGGTAAGGTCACCAAGACCGCACGGCAACCCACGGTCCTCAGGGCAGCATGGAGGGCAAACACATCAGCCACAGGAATCACGTGATCGTGTAGGCCCTGCACGATCATCGTGGGCGGGCAGTGTGGCCCCACGTGGGCGACGGGAGAAAACCGCAGCAGGTCCTGGTCAATCTCATCCAGAGAGCCACCGAAAAGCTTGCGCACCAATCTGGACCACGTCAGATAACCCTCGCTGGGGAAATACCCCAGCATCTGCCCCAATACCGTCGCGATAGGATGCATAGACTGCTCGGACCAATAGGTGTTCAACGTGCGCAGATCGGCAACCGGGTAGTAGGCCAGAATACCCCGCACCGAGGTATCGGCCCCCTGGACATCCACTGGTTCCATGTCTCGATCGTTGGGCGTGAAACCCGCCAAAAGGGCCAGATGTCCCCCGGCCGACCCACCCGAGAGGATCACTCGCTCGGGGTTGATACCCAAAGCCGCACTATTGGCCTTCATCCATGTCACAGCACGCTTGACGTCCCCCAGCATCCCGCGCATGTCCGTCTCACGCGCCAGGCGATAGGCCACATCCATCACCACATGGCCCTGGACCGTCAGGTGACGAAAGAAGGGACGGGTCATCACATCCTTGTCGAAAGACTGCCACGCGCCACCGTGCAAATAGATCACCCCCAGGCCCGAGCGCGGCACCTCAGGAGCCGGCAGCCATAGATCGCAGAGCAACTCGCGTTGCGTGCCCGGCACCGTCGCGAACCCCACATCGCGAACCACCACAGGTCGAGGATGGGTCACAACCTGCCCAGGCATCCAACGATGTCTCAGCCCCCGGTGCTGCATCCTCGTTGCAGCACTCCGCTCCTCGCCCTGTACCTGAGCCAGGCCCGTACCAAATGTGCGCTCAAGGCTACGCTGCGGAGCGGTCACACGCCGAATAAAGTGGATGCCCAACAGGGCAGCCATGTTGCCTGCCAGGCCCGCGGCACGATCCCCCGAACGAGCGGCCAACCATGCACTCAGTGCCCCCGAAAGCACCAGCACAGGGGAAAAAGCGGCCCCGAGGATTTTCAACCCATAGGCTATAAGATTCGACGTCAGGCCCCGGGTTCGTGGACGCACATACAGCCACCCAACCAGCGCCCCGGACACAAAGCTGAGCGTTGCCCAGGTACGGTCCTGCCCTCTCTGCTTTTCTCTCTTCATCCTCTTGATATTAACGCCCATCCCCACCCCACCGGTGTCTCACGCAATCCTGGGGCACTTTGCCCGGTTGTCCATCCCACCTCGTAGGAAACATGAGGCTCCCTCCCTTCTTGTCTGAGGGAGGGAGCACACACATGAACAGCAGGAAATAGGCCCGATCAGAGCTCTTACACCAACCCGGCCTGCTTGCGAAGCGTTTCCACCTTATCCAGACGCTCCCATGGGAGGTCCAGATCATCGCGCCCAAAGTGCCCATAGGCTGCCGTCTGTTTGTAGATAGGCCGCCGCAGATCCAGATCGCGGATGATCGCACCTGGACGGAGATCGAAGTTCCTGTTGATCAGCTCGACGATCTTCTCGTCCGAGATCACCCCCGTCCCAAAAGTCTCGACCGCCACGCTGGTGGGTCTGGCCACACCGATCGCATAGCTCACCTGCACCTCGATGCGCTCCGCGATGCCAGCAGCGACCAGGTTCTTGGCAATGTAACGCACCATAT
Organism: uncultured Anaerolineales bacterium; assembly: GCA_964530185.1. Lineage (GTDB taxonomy): Bacteria > Chloroflexota > Anaerolineae > B4-G1 > SLSP01 > PWVB01. Next base: position 14,930 of record CAZHBB010000001.1, on the reverse strand, counting down.
AGCTGGCCGACCGATCCACCTTGGTCGGATCCTTGCCCGAGAAAGCGCCACCACCGTGCCGCGCGACGCCGCCATAGGTATCTACGATCACCTTGCGTCCGGTGAGCCCGGCATCTCCTTTCGGTCCGCCTGTCACAAACCGTCCCGTGGGGTTGATTAGGTAGCGCGTCTGGTCATCAAGAAGTTCCTCGGGTACCACGGCCATGACCACATGCTTGATGATGTCCGCCTCAATCTGCTCATGGGTGACGTCGGGATGATGCTGTGTGGAGACCACTATCGTATCGACGCGCTTGGGCTTCCCATAGGCGTATTCCACTGTGACCTGACTTTTGCCATCGGGACGTAGATAAGGCAACGTGCCGTTCTTGCGTACCTCAGCGAGCCGCCGTGTCAGCTTGTGAGCCAGAGCAATGGGCATGGGCATATACTCTGGGGTCTCCTTACAGGCAAAGCCAATCATCATCCCCTGGTCGCCAGCGCCGATCGCTTCGATCCTCTCATCCTCGGTCATAAGGCCCAATTTATGCTCAAGGGCTTCATCAACACCCAGCGCAATATCAGCGCTCTGCTCTTTGATGGAGACAATGACGCCGCAGGTTTCGCCGTCAAATCCGTACTTGGCTCGGTCATAGCCGATCTCGAGGATTGTCCGGCGAGCGATCTCTGCGATCTCCACATAGGCTTCGGTGGTGATCTCACCCGTGACGAACACCAACCCCGTCGTTACCGCGCAATCACACGCCACACGCGCATCGGGATCTACTGCGAGGATAGCATCGAGCACAGCGTCAGAGATCTGATCGCAGATCTTGTCGGGATGCCCCTCAGTCACTGACTCAGAGGTCAGGAAATACTGCGGGCTCTTCATGAACGATAAGGTCATCGTATACCACTCCTTCTACTCAGAACACATCACGAGTCTAGACAGATCTATGCACGTCAAAAAGATGAGCCATGTGAGCTCACCGCCTGGTTGTCTACCATCCGCAAAGCAGCGCCCGCGTTCACCGGGCGCATTTCATAGACTACACCAAAACCCACTGAATGCAACCTTTCGACAGCCAGGTGACAGTCACTTTGAGAGTGACTGTCACCTGACGCCCATTTCAGCCACGCAGGCTGCCAGGTCTGCCCCTTCCCCCAAGATCTCATGGACATGCATCATCCACTCACTGATCGGGATCGACTGGGGGCATTTGGCCTCACACTGCCGGCATTGGATACACGCGGCAGCCTGCTCCTCCGCCGAAAGGCGTTGATACTGTCGGCGTGCCTCATCGAGGCGGTCGAACATGGCACCATGGTTTAGTATGTCAAACAGGCGGGGAATATTCAAACCCACCGCACACGGCAGACAGTACTCACATTTGGTGCAGGGGATCGGGCATAACGCTTGATAGGTGGCCCGCACACGATCCACCAGGGCAAGCTCCTCGCTGGAAAGCTTTCCCACGCCCGACCACCCGGCCACAGCCACGTTCTCGATCACATGAGCCATGGCACTCATGCCACTCAACACCAAAGAGACCTCCGGCTGGTTCCACAACCAAAGCAGGGCCCATTCCTCAGGCGTGCGGACTACCGGGGCCTCATCCCACACCGCCTGCACCGGCGCCGGCGGATTCACCAGCCTGCCACCCAACAGCGGCTCCATGACGACCACGGCCAGCCCTTTTGAGGCTGCATACTTCAAGCCACGCATACCGGCCTGGTTTTCGATATCCATGTAGTTGTACTGAATCTGGCAGAAGGTCCAGCCACCGTAAGCATCAATGATTTCCTTGAACACATCGAAGGTGTCATGAAACGAGAATCCCAGATAGCGGACCTTGCCCTGAGCCTGGGCGCGCTCCGCCCAATGCAACAAGTCCAGCCGCTGGATAGTTTCCCATCGCGGTTTGCGCAGCCCGTGGAAGAGATAGAAGTCGATGTGATCCGTCTGGAGCTTTTCCAATTGCTCGTCCAAGATGCGGTCAGCGTCCGCCACGGTCTCGATCGCCCACATGGGCAGCTTCGTCGCCAAATGGACTTTGTCCCGGTAGCCATCCCTAAGCGCACGACCGAGGAAACGCTCCGATTCGCCCCCATGATAAGGATAGGCGGTATCAATATAGTTGACGCCATGATCTATCGCGTAGCGGATCATGCGTGTTGCCAACACCTCGTCGATCTTGGTGCGATCCTCTGGATCTGTCGTCGGAAGACGCATCGCCCCAAACCCCAGAGCTGAGGGCCTCCAGTCAAGGTTCCCAAACTGACGGTACTGCATCGTTCACCTCCCTCTACGAATTTCCAAAACTATATGCAAGGTCATATCTGTTCCCTACATCACCTTCGGTCCGCTATCCTCCGATGTCCAGCCCATCAGGCACCGAGGCCATGCAGGTTTGTCACAGACGATACCCCGGCACAGCTCCACAACTTAGAAAGCATAGTCATGGACAAACGCTATGAGGCTACACCTGGTCGAGATCGCCTGTGCTCCGCCGGAGCAAATCGGGTATAATTGTATATATTCAGGGTTGGGAATAGTCAAGGTGCGAGGCTCTGACATTCCGATGAGCTTTGACTGATCGTCGGCATGGAGAGGCGAGCCTCACCCTTTCCAGAAGACAGGAAGCCAAAGGACCCTGTCTTTCGTGATGGCCTGTAGCAAAGCGTAGACCGACACAGAGCCCCTGGGAGGGCGTACAGAAGTGGAGAGGAGATGACCAGCTACCGTCAGATCATAGTAGAAGGACAGCCTGTGGGGTTGCGCGGCTTAGACGACGTGTTTGAGGCCCTGCGGCTGCAGGGACGCCAGCCTCAGGAGCCGGGCTTAGGCATGGAAATTGTACAACGCCTCAGCAAAGAAAACTACATCCCCCCGTCTGCACACCAGAGCTTTGCCCTGGCTCTAACACACGAGTACGCCACATATCTAAACCGCGCAGATGGCATGACGTCCACAGGAAAGCGCGGTTATGGGACCTGGCGGGGATATCCACGGGAGCAGATTCCCTGGTATCCTACCATCGATGAAGACCTGTGCAATGGCTGCGGTCTGTGCCTCAAGTTATGCACACTTGGCGCGCTACAGCCAACTCAGAACGGCAAAGTCCGGGTCGCCGACCCTTTCGCCTGCGTGGTGGGATGCACTTCATGTGCCAACGTCTGCAGGCCAGGCGCTATCATCTTCCCGTCTCGATCTATTCTGGATGCCTACACCCATAAGTCTCCAGGCCGCCGGTGACGTCCCATCTCATCGTACAGAGGACTGTGTACACTATGAGCATCGTGATTAGATGGTCCGACGCTTCAGCAGTTAGTAAGGACCACCACAGACCCACAGGAAAAGGATAACATGGCTGAAAAGAAAAACTCTACGGTAGAGAATGTTGATCACCGCACCCCGTCCGACGTGCCCACTGAGGCATTAACACCTTTCTTCAAGGCACTGGCCCACGGAAAGCGCCTTGCGATCCTCGAGGCATTGCGAGGCAAGGAGATGTGCGTGTGCGAAATCGAACATGCTCTGGGGCTGCGGCAGGCTTATGTCTCACAGCAGTTGATGGTGCTCCGAGAGGCAGGGCTGGTCTGCTATCGCCGCAAGGGATGGAACATCTACTATCGCATTTCACGCCCTGAGGTCTATGCCCTGCTCGATCTGGCCAAGACGATCCATGGCAAGTTGGGCATCTGTGCCGTGACGCCCGAAGAGCTGATCCATGAGTCTGATAGCTGTTGCGTCTACCAAGCTTCGTCATGGGAGAAGTGAGAAGAGCTGACATAGTGGCCTGCAGAGCACCTCTCATGGTGCAGCCACGTGAGTGAACACAAGGAGGTCAAACCACTCTGTAAGACGACGCGTTCCAGGTGACATCCTACTCGACCTGCGTTCGACGGTTGGGATGTTGGAGAGGAGAATGACATCATGCACATTATGGCGGACTTATTGACGGCATTGCGCTTTTTTCTCTCTTTGGCCATCCTCTATGTTGGACTCCAGGAAGGACCAGCCGCCGGCATAGCGACAGCGTCGCTCCTGACCGTCCTGGCCTGGGTGACGGACGTGCTGGATGGGCCATTAGCACGCCATGCAAGCCGTCACACCCTTTTGGGGCATCTGGACCTCCCTGCGGACCTGGGCCTCACCCTTGCCCTCACAGTATGCCTGGTCGCCTGGGGGATCGTCCCTCTCTCGCTGGTCGCAGGCGGCGTACTCCTCACCGGTATTGCCATGCGAGTGCTGCACCAGATGGCGCCTCTCCAACTGGCTATGGGCCTGATCTACGGTGCGTTCATCTTCGGTGCACAGCGAATCTCGCCCGTTTGGGGACGTACGTTGACAGGGGGTGTGGGGCTTGCCGTCTTGCTCAATCCCACCCGGGCCTGGGATAAAGTCACAGGCTTCCTGCGAGACGTCCAGGGCATCCTCAGTGGGCGCTCCGCCGAGAAGTAACGACCATCTCACATAAGGGTGCCCCGCGCTTCTCCCTCTGCTCCACCGGATGGGAGAGCGGGTGACCGGAGATGGGCCTTCCCTAAGACCCGGGGGAAAGCGTAGCCGTGGTGGCCACGGCCACGTCATGAGCCAGGAGTGAAGAACTGTAGTGCCAGCTCCCCTTGACAGCCAACAGGATCTGGTTATTATATTCATAATTCTGAATATGAAGGAGGACGCATGGCACAAACCTGGTACCCGATCATCGACAAGACTACCTGTCAACAGTGTGGGGCATGCGTGAGCTTCTGTCCCCACGAAGTCTACGACGTGGACGGCGACGGGTATCCCGCCGTCACCAACCCAGACAACTGCGTGGAGTTCTGCAGAGGGTGCAGCAAGATCTGTCCCGCCAGTGCCATCAGCTACTATGGCGACACCGGGGTCTGATCTGTCAATCCGAGAAACCCACCACAATTTCACTACAAGTAATAAGGAGGCAAACGATGGGCAAGAAAGGGCTGCTGCTTTGCGTATGTCAGGGGACATGTCCTTCATTTCAACAGATGAACATCTTTGAGGTCGGCAATACCATCCGCCGCCAGAAGCTGGTCGACTATGTCGCCATCCATCCCCAGCTCTGTGCCAGAGACGGCGACGAGTTCCTCAAAGCGCTGTTGAGCAGCGCTGACGGGGAGAGCACCGACGTGTTATATGTGGCAGCGTGTGATCCTGACATGCAGATCAAGATGTATCGGGATGCGTTCGAGGCCGTAGGCTTCGATCCCCAGAAACTACACGGTGTCGACATTCGCAACATGGATACAACACACGCCGTTACCGCCATAACCCAGTTGATCACCACAGAGTCCGACTAACCGTTCCAAAAGACCAGTAGAGAGGCTGCACACGCTTGACCTACGGGTCCGCCAGTGCAGCCTCTGTGGTCCCTGGATCCGCAAACCACTTGGTGGCAGCCGGGGCCGGTCACCTTTGAGGCAAGAAGCTCACAGAGACGGCAAAGGTTTGCCTGTCGCTCGTTTGACGCTCACATTCTCTGGCCTATAATATTGAAATTGCGATAAAGACAGGTCGTCCGACCAACCTGTACGATAGCATGACAAGAGGGCTATGAGCGAATCAGCACAATCTGACAGTAGCACCGGTGCGGATCTCACCGATCCGGCGCACAGTACTCAGCCAGCAACGCGTCGCAGGATGTTCTGAGCCATTGGCCTCCTCGGTGATCCCAGGGCTGCAGAACTCCCTGCGGCCTGGGTGATGATCGGCGATCTGCGCCTACCTTTGACCGAGGAGGTGTTCTATGTTCTACGCTAGCCAAGTGCGTAGTCGACGGGTCTGGGATGCCTTCGGTGACTTCGTCGGTCGTTGCACAGACATCCTGGTGGGTCCAGTCGAGGAGCGTTTCCCTCCCTTACGCGCGCTTGCCATCCGTGACTCCAATGGGCGGCAGCGCTTCATTCCGGCCTCTTGCGTCAGCAGCCTATATCCCAGCATCACGCTAAACGTGCCGGTGGAACAATGCCCAGACTACACCCCCTCGGACGATGACCTATGGCTCATCGATCGGGTGCTCGATCGCCAGATCGTGGACACCGAGGGACGACGCGTGGTGCGCGTCAACGACCTGCAACTGGCACGCGTCGGGGGGCAGTTTTGTCTCACTGGCGTTGACGCCAGCGGGCGAGGGCTCCTGCGCCGATTGGGACTGGAGAACCTGATCGTCAATCTGGTGCGCAGAGCGGGCGGTCGATGGGATGTGAAAGTGATCCCCTGGGAGGATGTCGTGCCGCTACAGCATGACGACCCATTGCGACTGCGCGTCTCACGCGAGCGGATCACTGCATTGCCCCCAGCCGACATTGCAGCCATCCTCAACGATCTAGATCGACCCACCGGAGAGGCATTGCTACAGGCCCTGAACGACGAGACCCTGGCCGATGCGCTGGAGGAAAGTCCCAGCGACGTGCAGGTTGCTGTCCTTTCCCACCTGGAGCCAGAGCGTGCCGCTGACATTCTAGAGGAGATGGACCCCGACGAGGCGGCCGACCTGCTCGCCGATCTCCCCGAACAGACCAGCGCACAATTGCTGGCCCTCATGGAGGAGGATGAGGCCGCCGAGGTCCGATCTCTGCTGGCTTACCCGGAGGACACAGCGGGCGGCATCATGACGACTGAGTTTACGCGAGCCCCGATAAACTTGCGCCCGGCTGAGATGCTTGAGTACCTGCGCAACTCCCCAGAGGCCCGGGAGGACGAAGCTATGTACTACGTGTACCTGGTGGACGAGGATGACCGCCTCCAAGGCGTGATCAGCCTGCGAGATCTGGTCATGGCCCCCCCCGAGGCCGACCTGGATCCCTGGATCGAGAAGGATCCAGTGACAGTGGACCCGTATACCCCTCAGGAGGATGTCGCCTATGTGGTGGCCAAGTATGACCTGCTGGCGGTCCCGGTCGTGGAATCAGAGACGGGTCGCCTGTTAGGCATTGTGACGGTGGATGACGCTATCGATACAGTCTTGCCCACAGCATGGAAGAAGCGCCTACCCCGGTTCTTCTAGTTGATCATGGAGGCCTCACTATGCAACGCAAACGTCGTCTGCCTAATTGGCTGCAACGTTTACTGGTCTATCTCTCGATCCTGGGCCCCGGCCTGATCACAGCGAGTGCAGACAACGATGCACCTGGAATTGCCACCTACTCTATGGCGGGCTCGACCTATGGCTATCGGTTCCTATGGCTGATCCTTGTTATCACTGTGGGTGAGGTAGTTATCCAGGAAATCGCAGCCCGCATGGGCACCGTCACGGGTAAAGGGACTGCCGATTTAATCCGGGAGCGATTTGGGGTCCGCGTCACCGCTTTCGCAATGCTGTGCCTGCTCATCGCCAATCTCGGCACCACGATTGCACAGTTCGCTGGCATAGCGGCTGCCACGGAGCTATTTGGACTCAGTCGCTTCCTCAGCGTCCCGCTCACAGCGGTGGTGGTAGCTTATGTGGTGCTGCGCGGATCATACAGCCGGGTGGAAAAAATCCTTATCGTTCTCTGCCTGTCCGCTTTGAGCTATGTCATCACCGCGGTGCTGATCCATCCCCCTTGGACAGAGATACTGCGTAGTACTGTAACACCACAAGTCAGCCGTGACAGGGACTATCTTTTCGCCGTATTGGCTACCATTGGCACCACCATCACCCCCTGGGGCCTGGTGTACATGCAGGCGTCCGTCGTCGACAAAGGAGCCACACCGGAGGAATATCGTTACACCAGGCTCGACGTCATCAGTGGAGCTATCTGGGGCAACGTGGTCTCAGCGTTCATCGTGATCTGTACAGCCGCCGTCCTCTTCCCCCGCGGCATCGCAGTAGAGACCGCAGAACAGGCCGCTCAAGCCCTCGCTCCTTTCGCAGGTGAGGGAGCTCGTTACCTGTTCACCACTGGCCTCCTGGGAGCCTCACTTCTCGCCGCCTCGGTTCTGCCGTTGTCCACCAGCTATGCCATCTGTGAGGCCTTCGGCTGGGAGCGCGGATTGGACCACAAGGTACGAGAGGCGCCGACCTTCTACGGTCTCTATATCGCACTCATCGTCATCAGCGTCATCGTCGTCCTCATCCCGGGCATCCCTCTTTTCCCCATGATGTGGCTCTCGCAATCGGTCAACGCCATCCTGCTCCCTGTGCTGCTCATCCTGGTGCTGAAACTCGTCAACAGTCCACGTGTGATGGGCTCGTGGACCAATTCATCCCTGCAAAACATCCTGGCCTGGGGTCTCACAGGGATGATTGTGCTGGCAACCCTGGCGCTGCTGTTCTCACCCTGGCTCGGAGGCCTGTGAACCAGGGTAAGGGGACTGCCGCACCGATGATCCTGGGAGAGAAAAGAGACATGTCATTATCCTGGCGGACGACCTGGGAACACCGGGAGGCATTGAGCCTATCAGTGCTGGTCGGCGTCGCGCTGACCTTGACTGTCATAGGGCTCTTCCTGATGGCGTTACGGCGGCGTACTAAGCGCGAGGAGATTCAGCGCCGCATCTGGCGCCGCTTCTATGATCGCCTGTCCTTCTGGTATGACGCTGTGGACTGGCTGACGCTTGGCACCACCCACCGCTTGCGCCGCCATATGCTGCACCACCTTCCGCCACCCGGCGCCCGTCTCCTGGAGGTCGGATTTGGCACCGGGCGACTCCATGTAGAGTTGGCCCGCTGCTACCGTATGGCTGGGCTGGATCTGGCCTTTGGGATGGTGAAGCTGACCCGCATCCATCTGTCGAGGTTAAGCAGGCGATCCCACCTCTGCCAGGGCGATATGACTCGTATGCCGTGGCGAGACAACACCTTTGACGCTGTGTTCTCCACATTTGCCCTCAGCGCGGTTCCCGATGCTCAACGCGCCATCGAGGAGATGGCCAGGGTGACCCGGCCCGGTGGTCGTGTCATCATCACCGATGCTGGCGAGGCCCCCGACGGCAACCTGGCGGCGCACCTGCTGGCGAAGCTGTGGGAGTTCCTGGGGGATTACATCCGGGATGAGGCCCCCATCATGCGCTCTGCCGGGCTGGATGTGCACAGCGAGGCATTTGGCCCCTGGAACTGCATCCATACCGTGGTGGGACTCAAACCCAATGCCCCACCGGCTGCACAGACCTTTGGCCCAAGCCCATCCAATATTGATCGCCATTCGGGCGGTTGGTGACGCCAGAAGCCTCAATCCGCCGGAGTACCGCCGCTCAACCCTCTCGCGCAAAGGGCCAACCCCGCCATATGGCGGGGACCATTTCACGCTATCATGCCCTCCCCTCCCTTGTGCTCCACACTTATACTGAAATCAGTGGGACCCACCTGTCCCACATCTCGTCACGATACAGGAGGCATGGTATGACAGAGAAAGCACATCGCTTGATCGCGGGCACCCGGATCGCCCTCGGTTGGTATCTCTTTTGGGCATTCATCGACAAAACTTTTGGCTTGGGATTTGCCACGCCGCCGGAAGGAGGGTGGATCAGAGGAGGATCCCCAACGAGCGGCTTCTTGACCTACGCCACCCGGGGTCCACTCGCAGGCCTGTACCAGAGTCTGGCAGGCAACCCCCTCATTGATGTGTTGTTCATGTCAGGGTTATTAGGGCTGGGCCTGGCGTTGCTCCTGGGAATCGGATTGAAGGTCGCAGGCACCACTGGCCCTATCATGATGGTCCTAATGTGGTCGTCCGCGCTGCCACCTGAGCATAACCCACTGATTGACGAGCACATCATCTACGCTCTGGTGTTAGCCCTGATGCCCCTGGTGCGGGCCGGAGATGTGTGGGGCCTGGGCAAATGGTGGGCAAAGAAAACAGCCTCCGTGCCCTGGCTTCAGTAGACCCAATACCTGATTTGAAGGAAGAAGAGGTAGATAGACACAAGGACACTCTTACTGACAGTTTACAGGAACGAGGGATCGGGTTCTGCCTTGGATCCCGCCCAAGGTGGGATAAATCTCACCCTATGCGCCCAGGTGGCACGGATTCCCAAATTCGTGTCGGGTCCCGGCGGCGCGAGATGAATCTCACGATACATCTGCCACCAAGTGGACCTCCTGCCCTACCCCACCGGCCCGCACCATTCCCTCCACCCGAATGGTGCGGTTTTGTTCAGAAACCGGCTCGCCAACAGGTAGGGCTACAGGACACCTGCGACCATCAGGGCCCCAAGAGCGATGAAGAGCACCCCCGAAACCCGCAGGAGCCACTGCTGAGGCAGCCAGCGGGCGATCCACTGTCCCCAGGCGACAGCCAGTGCCGTGATACTGATCAGAGCCAAGGCCGCGCCCAGAAAGACCTCCCACGCCACACGGTGGCTGGCAGCTAACCCCAAAACAGCCAACTGTGTTTTGTCCCCCAGCTCCGCCACGAATAGCAACGAGAAGGTCACACCAAAAGCCCGCCAGTCCCAACCCACTGTCTGCCCGCGCTCGCTGTCCAACTCACAGATCGCACTGTCTGGAGCGCCCGCCCCCTCACGGAGCATCAGAAACCCCATAGTGACGAACCCTACCCCGGCAATGGTGTGGATCAATGCAGGAGACAACCATGCACTGAGGAAACGTCCCCCCAATGCCCCCACCGCAGTCACCAACGTCAGCGCAAGACTCCCTCCGAAAAGCACAGACCAGGGTTTACGGAACTTACATGTCTGTGTGATGACAGCCAGTTGGGTCTTGTCTCCCAGCTCAGCCAGGAAAACTAGCCCAAACGTCGAAAGAACCGTATGCCAGGCCAAGCCACACCTCCGAATTAAGTCCGGAGACGATCCGCTCCGGACTCGATAGACGCATTATACCATGGTGCTCCGTGGCCTTGCCCCGCCCCTGTCCAATCTGACGGAAGAGAGGGTTATCGGGGAGGAATTACATCGGTGCCGCACCCAGCTAGGTGGGTCTGGCACGCGCGACTCGCACCGCATCTCCCTTCCGCACCCGCCGCAACGCCTGTACGTCCCCTGTGAGCTGTCCTACCACATTGACCGGACTGTAGGCCCGCGGCCGTCCATCCACACTCGCGGGCGTAGGTCCAAAGAAGATACACAGCGAGTGGCCAACCGGCCAGTACGCCACACTTCCCACGTTTACCTCAGCCCTGGCATCCACAGCCTGCGGGGCCACGATCGGGATCTCAAAGTAAATTTCGCTCCCCCATAGGTTCGCCTCGGCCTGCAACGGCAAAGCTTCCCAGATCTTCGTGGCAGTCTCGCTATCATTCAAATATCCCCACACGACGACATCGCCCGCCGTAATCACGACCTCCCTCACCTTCCACCTCCCCTCGCTGAGCCAGAGCCGCAATGCGACCCCTACAGCACCTGCGTATCTCCCTCCACATATCCGACCAGTTCTGCCGTGTCACCATCCCTACCTACGGATCGAGCCATCTGTATCAATACCCCCGAGTCCTGTCCACCACGTTTCGCAGGGCCTCTCCCCGCAAATAACGCGCCAGGTTATCCAGAAAGATCGCCGAAGCCCGCTCATGATAATGCGGACCGTGCCCCGCGTAATGGGCTGTGATGATGACATTCTCCATATCCCACAACGGAGAATCAGCCGGCAGGGGCTCAGTCTCGAAGACGTCCAGCCCGGCACCACGGATCCAACCCTCGCGCAACGCGCGAACCAACTGTTCCTCCTGTATGGTTCCACCCCGCCCAATATTGACCAGAATCGCTGTGGACTTCATGGCGCGAAGTTCCCGTTCACCGATCATGCCCCGAGTCTCCTGAGTCAACGGTACGGTCAATACCACGAAGTCCGCCTCTGGCAACACCTCCAGCAACTGAGCAGGCCCTACCATTCTCTGAACACCGGCAGCGGGGCGACTCGGATCGTAGCGCACACCCATCACCCGCATACCCAGAGCACTGGCCACCTGGGCAGTCCGCGCACCAATGGCCCCTACCCCAATCAGAAGCATGGTCTTTCCGGCCAGCTCGAAGACATCCACACGCTGGGCCGAACCAGCCTTCTGCCACCGATGGGCGAGCTGAGCTCGGATGGCGCGGGGCATATCCCGCGCAAACATCAACAGATAGGCCAGGATGTGCTCACTGATCGGGATTGCATGGACGCCCGATCCCGTGGTCAGGATGAAGTCCCGAGCCATGATGTCCGGGCGGCTGGTGAACCGATCCACACCCGCCGCCCAGTGCTGCAGCCAACGCAGGTTAGGCAACCGTAACACCGCCTCCGGCGTCACCCAACCTGCTGCAATCTCCACCTCCTCGCTGCGCGCCGGCACATCGCGTTGAACCACGATCTCCATGTCCCCCTGAATCACCGAACGAACTCGATCCAACAAGTCCGGTGTCACCTCGCGTTCGTCGAGGCAGAGCCAAAGTATCGGCATAACATCCTCCCCCCCCCAGGTAGTTCCCCGCTCTCGCCCGTCACCCTCACGCCAGCGCCCGTTCCAGAATGTAGCGCGCTTCCTCGCCCTCCAGCTCTGACACAGGATCAGGCGTCTGAAAGATCAGAGTTGGAATTGCCCCCTGCCGCAAGGTGGCCTCGATCATGACGCGGCGATTCTCCCCGCGCCCGTAATTATACCCAATACCGCGGGCAAGCTCGCCAAAGAGCATCTGATTCACCGGCACCGTAGCCTCGGTCACCCAGGCCACATCCTCACCGTTGATCGCCGCCGCATGAGCAAAATTGTACAAATGGAACTGAACCACAGAGAGATACTGGGTTGAGATCTCATTCCGCCCCTCTCCCGCCACACAGAAGCCCGGAGCTAGCTCGGCCAGCTCACGGATCAGCTTCAGCGATCCTTCAGCATAGGTGAGCCCCTCAAGCACAGCGTTGTCGCTGTTGTGGATATATTGGGAGACGTCCACGAAGATGCTGTCCAGATCCAGTTGACGGATCAGCCCTGCGACCTGGCGCGTCAGCTCACGCCGCCATGGCGACCAGGCCGGATGCACGTTCACGAGCACGTTCCAGTCCTTGTGCGAAGCCATCTGCGAAGCACTCTGAGGGGGGCCGAAACTTGCCCATCCCTTAAGGGGCAACCAGCTCCAACCTCCCCAGCGCAGATCCGTTGGGCTTCGCGTGCAGAAATCCCGTGCCTGGAAAAAGAACGGATGATCGGGGCTGATCTGACAACTGTTGGTGTGAGGTGCGACATGATACCCCATGGCACGCGCCTTCGAGATGAAATCTCCTGCCTCAGGGCTCACGACATAGCTCGGGTAGTCCTGATCGTACTTATAAGGACGCCAGCGTGGCAGGTGAACAAACACCTGAGAGGGCGCGATGCGGCTCGCCAGCGCGTCCAGCAAGCCCATATCCGTAGGACACCATGAGATCGCCAGCTTGATCTCCGAAAGCCAGGGGGGACGGAACCGAAGCGCTTCATCGAGCCGATAGGCCCGCCAATACCAGTCACGGTAGCGTCTCACAGGTGCTTCCCACCCTCCACGGTGGACGGAGATGCGCCACGCGAGATTGCCAGCGCATTGATTACGCTCCAGGGGGCCGTATGCCTGCGTCACAAAGCTGACCGTGTGCGGATCCTGCGCATGCCCAATCCGCACCTGCTTGAAGATGAAGTGATCATCCCAGGTCTGAACCGAAAAGCCACTTTCACGCCCTTGAAAGACCAGGAACCCCGCCTCCCAGGTGTTGGGCCAATCGGCGCGCTTCCCCTGCATCTGCGGATGCGTGATTGGCAGCCGCGCGCCCTGCTGAAAGGGGCCCACCACGTCAAGATCCTCTCGAATCCCGGGGATGTTCAGCCCTATGCCATGGATGCCGCCTTGCAGCGTCCAGGCCGAAGGCTCGACGAGGATGTCTCCCGTCTCATCGTCTACGCTGACCCGCAGGGAGACGTCACATTCCCAGTCATTGAGCACGATCTCGGCGATCCGCTCCGTCAGAACGTGGGTGTGGACCTCACTCGCCAGGGGATGGGTTCCAAGTGGAGACTCCTTGCCGTTCTGGTGGAAGAGTGTCAAGCCCGGCACATCTGCCCCTAACTCCCGGGCCAGGAACTCCTCACCTGTGATTGCGTCCTTAATCGACACGATACGGACACCTTCGAAGGTAATCTCCGTCGTAGCGGAGCGCACCACCAGACCTTTTTCTGTACGTTTGATCATGACCAACCCTCCTGACCATCTACCTCTGAGAACCAGTAAGACGCCCTGGAGATGTCTCCCCGTGGTGGACGAAACGCAAAAATGACCTCGTGAGTGATTTTACAACACTCACCGCCAAAGAGGAAAACCCCATACCGCATGGGCGGATCATCGAGTCTGGCCTATAATGAGAGCCACGACGTGGACGAGGTGTACAGTCCGAAGGAGAGAACGATGTCCGGTCGCGAAGACAAGCTGCGAGCTATCCTGAGACACGTACTGGCGACACGATTCAGCCAAAGCGAGTTACGCGACCTGTGTTTCGACCTCGGGATCGACTACGAAAACCTCCCCGGGGACTCTAAAGCGGATCGGGCGCGGGAGCTCGTGGCCCACTTTGCCCGACGACACTGCCTGTCCCTGCTGGTACGCGCCATAGAGAAAGCACGCAGTGACATCCATCTCCACGTGAACAGCGGCTTTCCTGAGCAGGAAGGTCCGTGGATCCCTATTCAAAAGGCCATCGATCTCACAGGCTACGGCTCGACCTATCTCATGAAGCTGGCTCAGGAGTCCCGGGTGCCGGCACGTCAGATAGATGGGGTTTGGTACTTCGAGAGGCCCGTGCTCATCGCCTACCTAAAAGGCTGGGTGAACACATCAGAGGCCTCGGAGTTGACCGATTACACGATCCAACACATCCGCTGGCTGGCGCGCCAGGGGCTGGTACGCGCACACAAGGTCCACGGCGAGTGGCTCATCGACCGCGCAAGCCTGCTCGCCTACTGCGCACGGCGCGGACGGCTTTCAGAGCGAGGTCGATCCCAGACGAGGGTTTCAGCACCCGACACGTCATCATGAAGGGAAAACC